>NZ_JARESQ010000006.1:0-444844 GCF_046028085.1 Paraburkholderia sp. RL17-380-BIE-A | reverse complement strand
GCACGAGGCATGAACGACACTGATCGCTTGCGTCAACGGATGCTGATTATCACGGCCGACGACTTCGGCTTGCATCCTCGCGTCAACGAAGCGGTTGAACTCGCCCACCGGCACGGCGTCTTGACCGCAGCGAGCCTGATGGTGGGCGCGCCCGCGGCCGAGGACGCAGTTGCGCGCGCCCGCTCGCTTCCCCAGCTGTGCGTCGGCTTGCATCTTGTCCTCGCCGATGGCACGGCTCTACTGCCACGCGAGGTGATTCCCGCACTGGTGAACGCAGAAGGCCGGTTCGGCAGCAACATGGTGCGCGACGGCTTCCGCTTCTATTTTCTGCCACACGTTCGCGCACAGCTTGCTCTCGAAATTCGCGCGCAGTTCGCGGCGTTCGCGAAGACGGGCTTGCCACTCGATCATGTCAACACGCACAAGCATTTTCACCTGCATCCAACTGTGCTCTCGCTGATCATCGAGATCGGGCGCGACTTTGGAATGCGCGCGATGCGACTGCCGATCGAGCGCAATGCACCCCTCTGGTTGCGGCCATGGATGAGCCTGGTGCGATGCCGGCTCGACCGCGCCGGCATCGCACACAACGACTATGTGGTCGGACTCGCGGACACCGGGCGCATGAGCGAATCGGCCTGGCTTGCCGCGCTCGAAGGGCTGCCGGGCGGTGTCGGCGAAATTTATTGTCACCCTGCCACACCGGGCGACGCTCCATTAACGCCCGGCATGCAGTCGTACCGTCACGCGGATGAACTCGACGCGCTGCTATCCCCGTGCGTGGCACAGGCGATCGGTGCCGCGGGTGCGACGCGGGGCGGTTTTGTCGATTTGCTCGCAACGCGCGTGCAATCGACATGAAATGGCTGCGTTGGATAGGATTGCCGCTCGGCATTGCGATACTCATCGCGCTCGTATTGCATGAAGGTGCGGGCGATGTCATGCACGTCATCACTAAAGCCGGACTCGGGCTGCTGTGGTTGCTGCCGCTACACGCGTTGCCATTGTTGCTCGACGCCTACGCGTGGTATCTGTTGCTGGGCAAGCGGGCCTCGTTGCCGTTTCTCTGGTGGGTCGCGACCGTGCGCGAGGCGGTCAGCCGATTGCTGCCCGTCGCGAGCATTGGTGGAGAATTCGTCGGAATCGGCCTCGCACGCTGGCGCATCCGGGACGCGAGCGCGGTCAGTGCGTCGGTCGTCGTCGAGGTGCTGGTCACGATGGCCGTGCAATACGCGTTTGCCGCGCTTGGGCTCGTACTGATCGCCGCATCCACGCATCAAGTCAGCGCGATAAAGACGATCGGGCTCGCTTTGGGGCTCTCACTGCCGCTGCCGGTCCTGACGGCCGTACTCCTACGTCGTGGCCGGCTATTTCACAGGATCGAACGCTTCGCAGCGAGACTGTTGGGCCACGCGCACCCCTTGCTGCGCGATATCGACGGAAAGCGGCTCGATGCGGATATCGACGCACTGATGTCGCGCACGGGCCTGCTTCTGGGCGCTTTCTTCTGGCAATTCGCCGGCTACGTTGTGGGCGCGCTCGAAACATATTGGGCGCTGTCCATGCTGGGGCATCCGGTGTCGGTGAGCGGCGCGTTGGCAATCGAAGCTTTGACCCAAGCCGTGCGTCACGCGGCGTTCATGGTGCCGGCCGGTCTTGGTGTGCAGGAGGCAGCGGTCATGCTTCTCGCGCTGGTGGTCGGCGTGGATCGGGAGACAGCGCTATCGCTGGCACTCGTCAAGCGGGCACGCGAGGTAACATTCGGCTGCATTGCGCTTGTTTCATGGCAGGCGGCAGAAATCGTGCGCGGGCGCGTGAGGTGAATCGGAGCCGATGCCATATCGGCTTCGATGTTTGTTACGGCAAATCAAGCCGCGCCGGCAGCACAGTACACACACAATCAAGGTAGAAAAGCATAGATGACGCAAACGCCAGTTCAGCCCGCTCCTTCACGTGATATGGGCGCACGCTCCGTTCAAGGAGGCGTCCCTGCGGAATGTGTCCTATGCGACTCACCCGATCTGACGTATGCGTACGAGGGTGACATGTGCGAGTCGCTGTGCTTTTCCAGCAATGAGCAAGCGCGAACAGCGCAGATCGAGGCTGCGCTGGCGGCTATTGTCGTGTGCAAAGACTGTGGTTTTGTTTGGGCAGTGCGCTAGGTTCGGCCACCGCCTGGTCGTTGCCATGCCGCCGATACGACTTTGCATGGCACATGCAGCCACTATTGCGAACTTTGTCTGAAACAGCGCGTTTTCGGAAACAATACTTTCCAGACACAACGGTTACCGATTCGAGAGGACATGGATAGACTGCGGCAGCCAATAGCAACACTGGCCGTCGCTCAAACCATTACGTCCCACGAGGCCGTTCAACATGAAGTCTACGTTCCAACACGGCGTGCTCAGCGCGTTCGTCGCACTTGCCGCCGCTATTCCCGCACTCGCGTTCGCACAATCGACCACGCCTCTTACGCGTGCTCAGGTAAGAGCAGAACTGGTTGAACTGGAACTGGCAGGGTGGCACCCCGGCGCGGGCAGCGACCCGCATTACCCGGACGACATCCTTGCCGCGGAAGCGGTAGTGGCCGCGCGTCATGCTGCCGGCCGGACGAGCGCACAGGCCGGATATGGTGAAGATGACCAGGGTACGTCGGAGTCCGGAGGACCCCGAAAATAGCTGCTTGTTGCGTGCCAACGCGCAAGAACCGTGTTGTGCGTTCGGCAGCAACGACGCATGCCGGCGGCCTGCTTGCCGATGATTCACCCCTCCAAACCAGGTTGTTGCGCAGGTTGGAAAGGACTCTTCCGCTTTCGCTGATACGCGAAGAAATTTGGATCACTTAACGTTTGGCATCGATCAATCGAATGGCTTCATGCGGTGGCGCGTGAAGGCGTTGCTGGTCGACAAAAAACGAAGGTATTCAAACCATTCAACGGAAGGGGATTAGCGGTGGTGATGAAACGAATCTGCGTGGCGATGTCCGCAATCACGCTTGCGACAGCCGCACATGCGCAAAGCAGCGTGACGCTTTACGGGAAGATTGAAGATGGTTTCAATTACACGACCAACGCGCGAGGGCATGACGCGTTCCAGATGCAAAGCGGGTATGACTACGGAAGCCGCTGGGGTCTGAAGGGAACCGAAGATCTCGGCGCTGGATATCACGCTGTGTTCCAGCTCGAAAGCGGCTTCGACGTGAACACCGGCAAGATGGGTCAAGGCGGCAGGGAGTTTGGCCGCCAGGCGTTCGTGGGCATTGCGTCGGACCAGTACGGCACGTTCACCGTGGGGCGGCAATACGACCCTAGCGTCGACATGTTTTCGCCGATGACAGCGAACGGTAACTGGACGGGATATCTCTTCGCGCACCCTTACGACAACGACAACACCGACTATTCGTTCCGCGTCAACAACTCGATCAAATACGTCACGCCGACCATTCATGGTTTCACAGCCGAAGGCATGTACGCATTCAGCAATCAGGCGGGCGGGTTTTCGAATAACCGGCTGTATGGTTTCGGTGCGCAGTACCAGAACGGCGGCCTGCAGATCGGAGCCTCGTATCTCAAGCTGAATAATGCGAGTTCCGCCGTGGTTGCGCCCGCCAATTCGTCCGGCGCGGTTACGAGCGACAATACATTCAACGCCCGGTCACAGCAGAACATCGGCATCGGCGTCAACTACACGATCGGAAAGGCGCTCGTCGGTCTCGCGTATTCGCACGTCGATGTCTATGATCCGACCGCGAATGCGTACTTCACGGGCACCACGCAGCCTGCTGGCGGCACATGGAACGCGTGGAAGTTCGATAACTTCGAAGTGAGCGGTCTGTATCACTTCACCCCCGCGCTTTATCTCGGCGCATGCTACACGTACACACAGGCGCGGCTTTCGTCGACGGTCGGGCAATTCGATCCCAAGTGGCATCAACTTAGCCTGAAGCTCAATTACGATCTGTCGTCGCGGACGTCTGTGTTTGCCGAGGGGGCGTATCAGCATGCGGTCAGTGCGAATACCGGTACTGACTTCGACTTCGCCAATATTCCAGGCTCGGCCGACGTATCGTCTGGACGTAACCAGATGGTTTATCGCGTTGCCTTGTTGCACATGTTCTAAGCCGCCAGTGTGAATTGGCCGGACCTCAAGTCCCCACCTTCGCCGCCGCCCTGACCGGCGCCGGCGAAGGGTCTTCGTACATTGCGGTGAACCCCGGTGCAGAACCATTGTTGTCCAATCTGGAACTGAGGTTCTTTCGATGTCCGATTGATCTACCCGTACAAGACTTCTAGAATTTTTGCCTGAAGCACAAAGGCGCGAGCGCTCATCTGGCGCCGCGCCAGTGCGTCGGCGCCACCCAACGCATGCGGCTACGCGCGTCGACCTTGCTTGTGGAGGCATGCAGCCAGGATGGAGAAAGCGGTGCAAGTGTCGATGGAACAGGATTCAAGGGAAATACAGCTACGCGCGCTGATGAAACTGGGCAAGGAGCGCGGTTTCCTGACCCACACGGAGATAGTCGACCACCTTCCGGATTGCGTCGCGGAGTCAGACGCCATTGAAGGCATCGTCAAGGCGTTCGGCGACATGGGTATTGCTGTGCGCGATACCGCTCCGGCCAGCGACACGCTTTTGCTGAACGACGCCGCCCAGCAATCGGCGCCCGACGATGTCGCCGAAGACGAAACGGCCACGGCGCTGACCATCGCCATATCCGAACCCGGACCGGCGGCCGACCCGATGCGCGCCTATTTGCGTGAAATGGGCGCAACCCCTCTGCTGACGCGCGAAGGCGAAATTGCCGTCGCGCGCCGTATCGAAGCTTGCTTGCGGGAGATGCTCGAGGTAATCGCCTCGCGTCCCGCCACGATCGAGGCGATCCTCGCGCGCGCGGATCGTGTTGCATCCGGCGAACTCGATATAGACGATCTGGTCGACGGAATCTTCGAGCCATGCGCCAATGAGGCGCTCCAGACATTGCAAGCTGGCGAGTCAGGGCAGGCCGACGACGGCATTGCATCCGATGAACCAGGCGCCACGGCCGAGGCCGACGAAGCCCGCATCAATCAATTGACGGTGAGTTGCAAGACGATCTTTTCGCAGGCACGCGAACGGCTTGCCTTGTGGCGGGCAGCGGTGGCCGGAGGAATCAGCCAGCGCGATAGGGCACAGGCCATGCTCGCGCTGATCGCATCCACAGTCGGACAGATCCGCTTCAGTGCGCGCACAATCGGCGAACTCAGCGCCGAAGTCCGGCAGGCGGTCGAGGAGATTCGCGGCATCGAGAGAAACGTTTTGCGGCTCGCCGTGGATCAAAGCGGCATGCCGCGCGACGTGTTCGTTAGTACGTTCGTCGGAAGCGAAACGGATCCCGGCTGGCTTGCACGCGCGGCCGCCGCGGCACCGCTTTGCAGTGCGGCGTTGATGCGCTGCGCGCCGTCGATTCAAGGCCAGCAGGAAAAGCTGACCCGGATCGAGGCGCGCGAAGGCTTGTCGCTGCAGGAACTCAAGCGGATCAGCAAACGGATGAACGTGGCGGATCGCGCGCTTCAGGAAGCGCGCCGCGCGATGATCGAAGCCAATCTGCGGCTGGTCGTTTCGGTCGCAAAGAAATACGTGCAGAGCGGCATGCCGTTGCTCGATCTGGTTCAGGAAGGCAACATCGGCTTGATGAAGGCAGTGGACCGCTTTGAGTACCGGCGTGGCTTCAAGTTCTCGACGTATGCCACCTGGTGGATTCGTCAGTCAGTTTCGCGAGCGATTGCGGACTATGGCCGCACGATACGAGTGCCGGTCCATATGGCGGACGCCATGCACCGCGTCAAGCGGGTGGCGGGCGAAATGCGTCAGGAAACGGGGCGGCAAGCCCGTTCCAGCGAACTCGCGGCGCGCCTGGGCATGAGCGAGGACAAGGTGCGCAACGTGCAGAAAGTCACGAGACAGCCAGTTTCGCTCGATATACCGATCGGCGAGGAGGCGGACACCACGCTTGGCGAAATGGTCGAAGATTCCTCCGCGCTCGCCCCGCTAGACGCCCTGCTGCAAGCCGATCTGCGTGTGGCTATCGACGCGGCGCTGGGTGTGCTGACGCCGCGCGAGGCGAAGGTGATCAAGCTACGCTTCGGCGTCGATGCGGTTTCCGAACACACACTGGAAGAACTCGGCGATCAGTTCGACGTGACCCGTGAAAGGGTTCGCCAGATACAGAACAAGGCATTGCAGAAACTGCGTCACTCCGACGGGATCAACACCTTGAAAGGCTATCTGGAGCATTGAGCCGTTTGGCGGAAGATTGAGCCGCATGGTATGCGGCTCAATCGCGCTCGCTTTGGAGTATTTGTTTGGTTTTGGTGGTACGCAAATGAGCCGTTCGCCGCGACTCGCAGTCATACGCGACCCGCAACGCTGGCGGCGCAGTGACCCTCGCGGCCCTGCGCCCTCCATTCCGCACGGTCTGTCTTTAATGCTTGGTGTAAAGCGACTGCCTATCCAGGCTGGCCGCCGGAACCGCGGCGCGGCTCGTGCCTGTTGCCGAGGTGCCGACCGTCGAGCCGCCGTACGAGGCTGCCGAGGCCTTTTGTGCGGCGACCTTGGCTTCCGCGGCCTGGATGTCGGCGGGATACGTTGGATCTTCGCCGCGTGCCGGGTTGTAGCCGGCCTTTTCAAGTTCGACGAGTTCGGCGCGCACCTGGGCGCGCGTTACCGGCTGATCGGATTGTTGTGCAAACGAAATTGCCGGTGCCGCAAGAATGGCGCTGATAGCAACAACCGGGAAAAGCGACCTGAGCATGATTGACCTCATCTGTGTTTGATTGATATGACTCATTTTATAAAGGATGACGTAATAAATTAGCCGCCTCGGGTGGAATGGTCCCTTGGTGGATGAGGATAGATCGATCGAGCCTGCTGATCTCTCCCGGGCCGTACGCGCGTGAATGACGTGGGCCGCACGGGCGCATTGTTACCCTGGCGACAACGGAGGTTCCCTAAGAGCCCGCTTAATACGCGTATTTGGCGGTCCTAGAATGGACATTCTTCCCTTGGCGACGGACGAAGCCATGACGCGGTTCAAATCCGTAAAGGGCAACCACCGCCGCGTTTTCCTATGGACCTCCGATATTCACGTAGTCCCTCATTGAGCCAAAGAAACGAGGTTTCGCGCTGGCTGAGGCTGGCGAGAAAGGCGTCGTCCCATTGGGCGCTCAATGACGGTCTGATCTGGTTGCACCTGTTCAAGACGGTGGCGGCGGCGCTGCTGGCGCTCGGCATCGGGATGCTGCTCGACCTCCAGCAGCCGCGCACCGCGATGACGACGGTCTTCGTTCTGATGCAGCCCGTCAGCGGAATGGTGCTCGCGAAGAGTTTTTACCGGGTAATTGGCACGGCTGTCGGCACCGTGTTTGCGATTCTGCTCGCGGGCGTCTGCGTGCAGGACCCGGAGTTGTATCTGTTCGGGCTGACCTGCTGGATTGGGCTGTGCACAGCGGCGGCGGTTCGAAACCGGCACTTTCGGTGGTATGGCTTCGTGCTCGCCGGTTATACGGCGGCGCTGATCGGCGTTCCTGCGTTGATGCAGCCGAACACGATTTTTCTGGCCGCGCTGACTCGCGCTGCCGAGGTCTCGATCGGTATTCTGTGTTCGACCGCGGTGAGCGCGCTCGTCTTCCCGATCAAGGCGACGACCACTTTATTCCGCACGTTGAAGCGGCGAACCATCGAGTTCACGGATTTTGCAGCCGGCGTACTGTCGACGGCATCATCGGCGGATATGTTCGAGAAGCGCTTTGCCGCACTCGTCGACGAGATCGTCGGATTCGAAGCGACCCGCACCTTCGCCTCGTACGAAGACCCCGACATGCGTGCCCGGGCGGCACGGCTCGCACGACTGAATAGCGACTTCATGAATGCGTGCGCCCGCCTGCATGCGCTGCACCAACTTCTCAAACGATTGCACAGCAGCGGCGCGGCAGAAGCGATCGCCGCCATTTCCCCGTTTCTCGACGAACTCTCCGTGTTGCTCGTGGATGTCGGCAAAAAGCTGCAAAGGGGGGAGGCCGACATGTCGGAGCTACTGGAGCGAATCAAGGGTTTCCAGAGCGGTCTCGCGCGGCGTGCGCGCGAAACGCAGCGGGAGATCGAACGGGTCGCGCCACGCTCCATGCTGGATTACGTCACCGCAATGGAGTTGGTTCACCGGTTCGCCGGCGAATTTCTGTCGTATTTCGACATTTACCTCTCGTTGGCCAATTCGCGCAAACATGCGCTTGACCGGTCGCGCGTACGGTACGAACCACAAACCAGTCCGTATGTTGTTGGACTCGCATTCGTTCGCACGGTATTGGCGGTCGGCGCCGCGAGCTGGTTCTGGATCGCTTCCGGCTGGCCCGGCGGCAGCTTTCTGGTGACGGGCGCGGCTATCACCTGCGCACTGAGTTCGACCTCGCCCGTGCCGCCAAAATTCACCTTGCAGATTGCAGCTGGAGCCGCGCTCTCGATTCTGTTCGGCTGCGTGTTCCTGTCTCACGTCTATCCGAACATCGATGGGTTTCCGCTCTTGTGCGCGGCGCTTCTGTTGCCGCTCGGCCTCGGTGCGTTCCTCACGGCGCGGCGGTCCACGGCGGCATACGGTGTCGGCTTCGCAGTGTTTTTCTGCTTGCTCGCCGGGCCCGACAATGTAATCGACTACGCTCCCGACGTTCTGATGAACAACGGTCTGGCAATTCTCACGTCGATGCTGCTATGCGCGATCGCGTTCGCGGTCATCTTTCCGCCTCAAATGCCCTGGCTCGTCGAGAAGATCAAGCGTCACTTGAGGGGGCAAGTCACAATGGCGTGCACCGCGCCACTGCCCGGACTCGACGGGCGCTTTCAGTCGAGCACTCACGACCTGATGTCGCAACTGCGCACGCTGCTCATCACGCAATCGCATCGACATCGCGACGCGTTGCAATGGATGCTCGCCACTCTCGAAGTGGGGCACGCGGCCATCGACCTGCGTGGCGAATTGCAACAGGCGAACGAAATGAGTGGCCGGACGACGAAGCCTCGCTGGCTTGCTTCGATCGATCTGGCAGTGCGCGCGTTGCCGGTGCTGTTCGATCAACCCAATGCGAAGCATCTGAGAAGTGCGCTCGCGACCGTTAACGTGGCGATCAGCACGGCTCAGATCCGGCTGGAGGAGTTGACACCTCATACGGCGGAGCGCTATCGGATGCTGAGGATAATCGGTTGCCTGCATTTCGTTCGGACCGCACTACTGGATCGCGACGCGCCGTTTCCGCGCGACTGAGGGTGGGGACGCGTTGCGTATCGCCATTAGCGCTGTGTGGTGGAAGAGTGCTTTACACATTGGCACCTGTATGGGCGCGATAGTGCGGTGGTAAAAAGTCGAGCGCCATATTCGCTCAACAATCGAATGCCATTGAAATCAGGTCATGGAGACCACTGACCGGCATCGATACCAACCCTACGCGTCATTCAATGAACAATTACAGGCAATCGGCCAGAAGCCGAGCCATTGCGCTTTCGGCGCACTTCGGGGACACACGCGGACACCGCCGCGGTGCGAGTCGTCACGCGCGGTTGCGAGTTGCTGTGGTTCTGGCTATCACGTCGCCATTCGTGCATGCGCAAGCTTCGTTGCGGCTGACAGGATCGATGGACGCCGGGATTGCATACGTTAGCGATGCAGGTAACGCGTCGGGACATCGGTCGGCCTGGCAAGCGAAGAACGGCGACGTCAACATCAGCCGCTGGGCGCTGACGGGCGAAGAACCCATTACCAGCGACCTGAATGCGCTCTTTACGCTGACCAACGGCTTTTCCGTCATGACGGGTACAGCCGCGCAGCAGGGCCGGCTGTTCGGGTTCCAGTCGTTCGTCGGGCTGGCCTCGAAGCGTTCAGGGACGGTTACGTTAGGCCGTCAGTTCGACGCGGTGGTTCAATACGTCGAGCCTTTCGCACTCGGTGGGACCGCCTACGGCGGAACAGCCTTCGCGCATCCGTACGACAACGATAATCTGGATAACTATACGCGTACGAACAACTCGGTCAAATACTCGAGCCCGGAGTTTCACGGTTTGACTTTCGGCGGAACGTACGGCTTTTCAAACAAGGCCGGGGCTTTTGACGACAGCCGTGAGTACAGCCTGGGCGCCAGCTACCACTATGGCGGAATGCGCGTGGGCGCAGGTTACTTCCAGTTCAACCACGCTTCGAATCTCGCCACCGCCAACACGAATGGTGCTGAGCCGGCGGGTGCGCCTTTTAACGCCGACCGTCAACGAACGTATGCGGTGGGAGGAAACTACCGGTACGACAACGCACTCGTCGGACTCGTGCTGAGCGAGACGCGGCTCGACAACGCGACGTCGATCAACAACGTCGCCGACACGGCCATTTCGTTGCCGCACGACGACATCCGTTTCGAGAACGCCGAAATCAACTTGCGCTACTTCATTACGCCTAAGTGGCATGTCTCGGCAAATTACGTGTTTACATACGGCCGCTTCGACACACCTACTGGCGTGCGCTATCCGAAATGGCACCAGCTTGGGCTGTTGAACACGTACTTCCTGTCACCGCGAACGGATGTGTACGCCGAAGCGTTACACCAGCGAGCGAACCAGTTGGAGGGAACGGGTATTCAGGGTGCCCAGATTTCTAATTTTTCTCGTGCCTCAGGGGCGAATCAATTCGTCGCTGCTGTCGGTTTGCGTCATCGCTTCTAAGGCGACGCCGCTTGCTCATCGCCGGCGACATGTGGGCTGCCTTTGGCGGCTAGACGCGTAGAGCACCGCGCAGTTCCCGGAAATCGATGTGCGGCAGGCTCCCCGATGGCCGACGGTCTGCCACGCTGAATACAGGTTTGTCGTGTTCGGCGCACAATTTTGCCGCGATGTTATGCGGGAACGTGTGCAATGCCGCATTGTAGATCTGGGCCGCTTCGTCGTAACGCGTGCGAGCGGCACCGATGCGTGTCGCCCAAAGGGCGAGGTTGCCTTGAAGCGCACGGAAGGTGGCGTCCGAATTGAGGCGCGGCTCGGATTCGGCTTCGACCATCAGCGCGGACACCGCTTCGGTAAGCTGCCTTTGCGCAACGTCGAAACGTTCGAATGCTATGGGACTATTTGCCAGCGCAGGCGTGGCCTCCATGGCAACGATCTGGGCGCGGACACTCGCCACCTCCGCGAGTACGGACGTCCCGTGTTTCAGCTTGGCCTGTGCGATTACTGTCACCTGGTCGACGAGCCGGAGCCGCTGCGAATAGAGATCCAGCACCTCGCTTAATGATGCCTTGAGTTCGGCGTCGTTCGGCGGCGCAATATAGGTGCCGCAGCCACCTGTTGCCAGAAGCGCAAAGGCAGCAGCCATGAAGCAAACCGTTTTCGTAAACGATCGGGTTGCCACATTGAACGCTGCGATCAGCGCCACTGTCATCGCGATTCCTTTCTGGTGACCAGAGGTTAAAGGAGTAGTCGCCGTGCGGCTTTGTCCCCATAACCCGCGACTTCGACCAGGTTAGACGAAGCGGCGCGGCTGAGTTTGACTACGATCAAGCGCGAGGCGCTGCATCGTTGAATATGGCTGAATATGGCGTTTGTCATGAGGGAATACGCCGATGCCCTATGATAGGGTTCACGTACATCCATTCATGCGATGCTGGGAATGCGGCCGTCTCATCGAAACCGCCTTGTTGGCGCCGGTGCTCGTCGCCGGATATGCGTCGCACTACCGACAGAAGAGACTGCAAGCTTATGGCGAATCCTGCGCAAAGCAGCGGCGCAATCAATCATTTGATGGATGACGAAGCGGATCTTTACGATCCAGCGCGCCGGCTCATTTTCACCGATCTGTTGAGCGCGATGACCGATCACGCCGCGCACATAGTGGACGCCTTTTATCTGAAACTGGCCGCACTGCCGAGGTCGAAAGCCATTCTCGAAGCGCTGTCGCCAGACGAACTGGAACACCTGAAAGCGAAGCAGCAGGACACGCTGTTGAAGATGGCGTCCCCCGATCTGACTGCACGGGAACATCGTGAAATGGCGTTGAGGGTGGGTCGCGTGCACGCGATTGTCGGCCTCGATCGCGAAGAACTGGTGCGCAGCAGGATCATCCTCTCGACTGAGATTCGTCGTTTGGTCGATACGGCGCAGCATAACGAGGCACTATCGCTGCTGGCGCGCCGGTTGACGCGCGATCTAGCCTTTCAGACCGAGGCCTATCAACAAGTCCAGGCGTCGCGGCAGCAGGTTCTCATGTCGCTCACACGTGTGGCGTGGGAGGCCGAAACTTATACCGAACTGATCGGCATCACGGTGAATCTCCTTAGCCGGCACGAAGAAGTCGCGGGATGTTCTGTTGGCCGCCCTGACTCACAGGGCGTGTTTCGGTTCGAGTCCGCGTCGGGCGGGGCGATCCGCACGTATGTTTCGCATGTCGAGGCCGGCAGCGAGCAGCAGATCACGACAGATCCGATGCAGCCGCAAGGGCAGGGGCCGGCAGGGCGCGCATGGCGCAGCGGCGAGGTGCAGCGAGTCGTCGATATCGCAACGGATCCGAGCATGGAGCCCTGGCGGGAGCGCGCCGAAACAGCGGGTTTTCGCTCCAGCATTGCCATTCCGTTGCGGCAGCCGGGCAAGACGGCGAATGCCATTCTTTCGCTCTACAGCCCCTATCCGGGAGGCTATTCGTCTGAAGATCAGAGTGCGTTCCTTGCCATGCTCCAGAGTCTGCTGGGGCTGGCGATCGACAGGATCGAGAACTTCGAAGGTCGCACGCGCACCGTTCCCTATACGCAGCGGCAGCGCTGGACCGAGCTTCTCCACTCTGACGCGTTACTGATGTATTACCAGCCTTTGCTCGACATCAGGACGGGGGAGGTCACCAAGATCGAGGCACTCGCCCGCCTGCGTGACGGCGCACATGTTCTAAGTCCGGCCGCATTTTTTCCAGTCATGTCGTCGAACGACTTTTTCGACCTCTATGTCAGCGGCCTGAACCAGGCGCTCGCGCAAAGAAATGTGTGGTTGGAGGACGGCATCGACCTTGCCGTCTCGATCAATCTGCCGCCCGCCGCACTCAGCGATGTCCGCTATTTCGCGGCGACGCAGCACGCGCTCACGCAGCACGGCTGCACACCGCATGTTCTCACGCTGGAGGTGCTGGAAACCGACGATCTGCCCGCGAGCAACGACGTTCTGCAGGCACTGAACCGCTTCAAGGCGCTGGGCGTGATTCTCGCGGAGGACGACCTAGGTTCCGGTCACAGCAGCCTGAATCGTCTGCGGCAGTTGCCGTTCGACTGGATCAAGATTGATCGCAACATCACGAACCTCGCAGACCAGGATGCCAATAGCGTATTGCGCTTTATCTATCAGTTGACGAGACTCGGCCACTCGCTCGGGAAGTCGGTGGTGGTCGAAGGTATCGAACACGTCGATCTGCTTGACGCGATCGGCATTCTAGGCGCGGATGCCGTGCAAGGCTTCGCGATCGCTGAGCCGATGCCCGCCGACCAGCTGGCAAACTGGCTGGTGACGCGCCCACGTACACTACGCACGCCACATGGCCTCGATCGCAACAGCGCATTCGTGAAGCTGGCGAAGTTGCTGATCTGGGAGGAGCGGCTGCATCTTGTGTCCGAGGACCGGCACGCATTGAGTCGGCTGGCAGACATCAGCAATACGGCGTCTGCGTCGAACGTCGGCGGCACGCTTGCGGAAGCGCCGCTCGCGTCCGCCTGTCAGATCTGCCCGTTCTCGACTTTCTTCTCCGATATGGATTCGATCTTCCCGGCCGGATTCGCCGATCAATCCGCCAAGCGCGCATTTATCGATACCGCAATCAACCATGGACCGCGCAGTGAAGCTTACCTGCTCGCTAGGGACGCGGTCGTCGAAGCGATTCTTGCGACAGCGGCGTGAGCGGCCGGTTTCCCCGACCGCGCTCAGACAGTCAGCCGCTACCGTGCTGTCGACTGCTCCCACGCAAGCAGCGCATCAGCACACTGCTTCGGCGCCAGCAGAGAAAACTCCGTGCGTTCCCGATTCATCAAGGCCGATAGACGGCTAGCGCGATGGCATGCCTTGTGCTCTTTGTCTTGACGAGAAGAGCCGGATCGCTCTGCCTCTTTCCACACATCGACCTTGGAGCAGGCGCATGACAGCACGAAACCAACACGAAACAGTGCCGCTTTCACGCGGCGCCGATTATGAGCAGCTGGCTGCCAGATTCCGCCCCATCTTCAGCCGGATCGCGGAAGGCGCGCTCGAACGCGAACGCACCCTTGCGTTGCCGCATGAGCAGATTGTCTGGCTGAAGGAAGCCGGCTTTGGCGCCGTCAGAGTGCCAGTGGAGTATGGCGGCGCGGGCGCGACGCTTGCGCAACTCGTGCAACTGCTAATCGAATTGGCCGAGGCCGACTCGAGTCTGCCTCAGGCACTGCGCGGCCATTTCGCTTTCGTCGAAGACAGGATCAACGCCGCGCCCGGCGCGTTGCGGGACAAATGGCTGGAACGCTTCGTGGCAGGTCAAATCGTCGGCAATGCGTGGACCGAAGTTGGCGCAGTCAAAATAGGCGACGTGATCACGCGTGTATCGCGCCGCGGTGACCAATGGGTCGTGAACGGAACCAAGTACTACAGCACGGGGAGCATCTTTGCCGACTGGATAGATGTCTACGCGCAGCGCGACGACACCGGCGCCGACGTGATCGCCGCGGTGAATACGCACCAGCCAGGCGTTAAACAAAGTGACGATTGGGACGGCTTTGGCCAGCGCACTACCGGAAGCGGGACTTCCGTATTCGAGAACGCCGTGGTCGATGAAGAGAATATCATCGACTTCTCCACCCGCTTCAAATACCAGACGGCGTTCTATCAGCTCGTATTGATCGCCGTGATCGCGGGCACCGGGCGTGCGGCATTGCGTGATATCTCGCACGAGGTGCGAAAGCGCACCCGTATCTATAGCCACGGCAACGCGCCGCGCGTGAGTGAAGATGTCCAGGTTCAGCAGGTGGTGGGGCAGATCGCGGCGCGCGTGTACGCCGCGGAAGCGGTGGCCGTGCGGGCGGCAGAGCCCTCGCAAAGAGCGTACGAAACGCGCTTCGGCGCGGATCGTGAGGCAGAACAGGCTGCAAACGTAGCGGCCGAAATAGAATCCGCCAAGGCGCAGGTGGCCGTGGCGGGTTTGATCCTCCAGGCGACCACCGATCTGTTCAACGCGCTCGGTGCGTCGGGCGTCAGCGAAGGCAAACTATTGGATCGACACTGGCGGAACGCACGCACGGCGGCATCGCACAATCCGCTGATCTACAAGGAGCGGATCATCGGCGACTGGGAAATCAACGGCACGGAGCCGCCCTTCGTCTGGCAGATCGGCAACAGCAGAACAGTGGCCTGATCCGCTTTAGCCCGCGGCGCGCGGTGTCATGTGGGCCGGTCGCACGGCCGGTCCGCTTCGAGATACAAAAACGGTGCTCGAAATGAAGTATCGGCCCCGCCACAAGCAATTGCACTCATTTCTGCGCCGAGATCTGCTTCGCTCGAATCAGACGGGCTCGCAGCACGTTGCGGCTGATGCCGAGGAGCCTCGCCGCCTGAATCTGATTGCGATAGCAGAAGTCGAACGCCACGCGCATCACGGTGTCTTCGATCTGTTCGAACAGGTTGCCTTCGGCGTTGCCAAAGAGATGACGCAGCGCCTCCTCCAACCCTTCAAGCGGGGTAGTGGAAGGCGGCTCGTTGGCAGGGCGTCGCGATGCGTCCGTCCCGAAGGACGATATCTGCAAATCGCCCTCGCCGAGTGAATCGCTGCGGCACACCAATAACGCGTAGTGAATGACGTTTTCGAGTTCGCGAATGTTGCCGGGCCAGCTATGTGCCAGCAGCTTGCGCTCGGCGCGCGGCTCGATGCCCACAGGACCATAGCCCAGGCGGTTGCGATACTCTTCGATGAAATATCGGGCTAGCGGCAGGATATCGCCCGGCCGGTCTCGCAGTGTCGGCACAGCCAGATGCACGACATTGAGGCGATAAAACAGGTCCTCGCGGAAATGCCCCGCCGCTACGGCGTCCTGAAGATGTACATTGGTGGCGGCCAGAACGCGCACGTCGATCGGAATGCTTCGGCGTGAGCCGAGCCGCACGATCTCCCGCTCCTGCAGCACGCGCAGCAGTTTGACCTGCATCGAGAGCGGCAGATCGCCTATCTCGTCCAGAAACAGCGTGCCGCCGTTGGCCGCTTCGAACCAGCCGGGTTTCGCGCAGAACGCGCCGGTGAAGGCGCCTTTCTCGTGGCCGAACAATTCGCTTTCCACCAGCGACTCGGAAAACGCGCCGCAGTTAACCGCCACGAATGGCCCGTCCTTGCGAGCGCTGAGGTTGTGCACATGGCGCGCAACCAGTTCTTTGCCGGTTCCTGTCTCACCGATCACGAGCACGTTGGCGTCGCTCGGCGCGACCATGCGAATGCGTTCGAGCAAAGCCACCGATTGCGGGTCGGAGAAGACCTGGGCCGTGGCGCGAATGGAGGTCGTCAGCGCCCGCTTGTCGGGCATGGTCAGCAAAGGTGGTGCGTCCGTTCGCGCCATGGCGGACCTGTCCGGTATCGCGTGATTGAGTGAGTAGTTCATGAATAAAAACTCGGCGTCGGATAGCGTTGCGTCAGGGCCCATTCGCCGATTTCTCTAAGCTTATAGGCGAGGGGATCGTGGAGCGTATGGGTGCGCAAATTTCGCCAATGGCGGTCCAGCCTCAGTGCGCCGTGCGTTGCGCGCGCGCCGGCTACGTCGAACATGCGGGTACAGATACTGAGCCCGATTTCGGTGGCGGCGACTTTGGCGGTTGCCACCGCCAAAGCCACTTCGCCACGCTCGGCGTCGGTCAAGGCATCTTCCTGGGTCCAGGCAGCATCGAAGCGATCGGCGGCGCGGTCGGTCAATAACCGCGCCGCTTCGAGGCCCGCCCAGAACTCACCGTATTGGCCAAGAATATAAGGATCCGCCGAAGTGGTTTGCACGCCGGACGCGTGCCACGGACGCGCCTCGTGCAAGGTGTAGTGGCGCGCGTCGTTGAAGGCGCTTTCCCCGATGCTGAGATAGATATTCGTGAGGATCAGTTGCGCGAGCAACGGGCGCAGGCAGGCGAACGGCGTCGACAATGGACCAGGGTCGGTCAGAATCTCGTGGTTTTCCACGCGCACCTTTTCCAGCGTCACCGTGCCGCTATCCGTTTGCCGTTGACCGATGTTGTTCCAGTCCTCCGCGACTGAGATGCCTGTTCTTCCGGTCGGCACAGCCGCGACCAGCAGCGTTCCAGTCGCGGCGTCGCGCGCGGACGCAATCAGCATTTCGGAATCGAGCGCGCCGGAACAGAAACTCTTCTGTCCGCTGAACTCCCGCCAATCCGCGTGCGAGTGGCTCACGGCCCGCTCATCGAGTGGATTGAGCGCATTCCCCCAGAACCATTGATGGCGGGCAGTCTGCTCGAACCAGGCGCGCCACTGCTGCGGCGCGCCGAACAGACGCACGGTCGCCAGCATCAGGTGATGAAAGCCGAATATATGGCCGAGTGAACTGTCGGCGCGGCCAAGGGTGCGAATCACGTCCAGGGTCTGCCGCCAGTTGGCGCCGAGACCGCCGTGCGCCAGAGGAATGCTCATGGCGAGCAGACCGCTGGCGCGCAATGCGTCGCGTTCGGCTTTCGGTGTGCCGCCCTGCGCGTCGCGCTCAGCGGCAGTCGTGGCAAACGCTACCGCGAGCCGCTGCGCAATCCGCAATGGCGTGTCAGTTACCGGCACGGTCTCCGGTTCCGGCAGCAGGGAAGCCGGCGCATCCGGCAATACGTAGGTCGAATTCATAGGGACAAAGACACTCGCTGCGCTCCGTGCGGGCGTGGATCATCATGTGTCGGCTGACGGATGTGGAACGGCGTCGATCAGCGTTGCTTCCTGAGAGACGTATTCTGACGATCTACCGCAACTTCCGATGCATTTTGTTGTGGTAACCAAAGTCGAATTGCTGATTACGCAGCAGCGTCGTTATGGACGCAGCCTCTGCATCAGCATTCCAACCACGTGGCTCCTCTCAGGCAACGATTCTGTCGCGATACTGAAAGCCTGCGTGCGTCTCGCCTATACCCGGTGCTGCTGCTCCAGCAGCAGCACTGAGGCCATATTGCTTCACCAGCTTCATACGTCAGCCTGAAATGGTTTCATGCCACGGCGATATGCGGCCGGTCGATCGCCTCAGACCGTTATGCCCGCTGGCTCAGCGCTCCTTCGGGACAAATCGGCACGCTCGTGCCGAACAGGATGTATGGGCCAAACACCGGATGGCATGGTCTTCGCTAAATAAGCTGCAGTCCCGACTAATTCGTTGTCGATTGAAAGGATTGTTCGCATGAGCAACAGATTGAAAGTGGTCGCTGTCTCCGGTGGCTTGCAGCGGCCGTCACGCACACTCGTCGTGGTCGAGCGTGTGCTCGCCGCACTTGGCGACGCGGTGCCCGTCGATACGCACCTCATCGAACTCGGTCAGATCGCACCGAGCCTCGCCGGTGCGGTTCATCGCGCCCATGTCCCGGCTGACATCGAGGCGCACATCAAGGCGATCGAGTCGGCCGACTTGCTGGTCGTGGCGAGCCCGGTCTATCGGGCGTCGTATACGGGACTCTTCAAGCACCTGTTCGATCTCGTGCATCACGAGGCGCTGTTCGATGTACCGGTTCTGCTCGCGGCAACTGGCGGCAGCGAACGTCACGCGCTCGTCATCGATCATCAGCTACGTCCGCTGTTCAGCTTCTTTCAGGCACGCACGCTGCCGCTCGGCGTGTATGCGTCGGAGGCCGATTTCAACAGCTATGCGATTTCGAATCCGGCACTGGAAGAACGCATCCAGCTGGCGGTGTCGCGCGCATTGCCATGGCTCCATGCAGGGCGACCCCCCGCTTCGTTTCCGCAAGCCGCAACAGCGGCTGCATAGACTCTCTACTCAATCATCAGGATCACTATGAGCCAGAACCACTCTCAAGACGACGCCGTCAAGTTCGCCTACTGGGTGCCCAACGTCAGCGGCGGGCTGGTCGTCAGCACGATCGAGCAGCGTACCGACTGGAGTCTCGAGTACAACCAGAAGCTCGCGCAGACCGCGGAACAGGCCGGCTTCGAATACGCGCTGAGCCAGATCCGTTTCACGGCCGGCTACGGCGCCGACTCGCAACACGAATCGGTTTCGTTCAGTCAGGCCCTGTTGCACGCTACGACCAAACTGAAAGTTCTGGCGGCGATTTTGCCGGGCCCGTGGCACCCCGTTGTGGTTGCCAAACAGCTTGCCACGATCGACCATATTTCGAATGGCCGCGTTGCGATCAACGTGGTGAGCGGCTGGTTCAAAGGGGAGTTCACCGCGATCGGCGAACCGTGGCTTGAACACGACGAACGCTATCGCCGTTCGAACGAATTCATTCAGGCGCTCAAGGGCATCTGGACTCAGGACAACTTCACCTTCAAGGGCGACTTCTATCGTTTCAACGATTACACGCTGAGTCCAAAACCCGTCCAGAAGCCGCATCCGGAGATCTTCCAGGGCGGCAGTTCGCGCGCCGCGCGCGACAACGCCGCCAGTGTTTCAGATTGGTATTTCACCAACGGCAATACGCCGGAGAACCTGAAAGCCCAGATCGACGACATCCAGGCCAAGGCAGCGAAAAACAATCACAAGGTGCGCATCGGCGTGAACGCGTTTGTGATAGCCCGCGATACCGAGGAAGAGGCCCAGGCGGTACTCGCCGACATCATCAAGCACGCGCACGTCGAAGCCGTGCATGCATTCGGCGACGCCGTCAAGCAAGCCGGCAAAGCTTCGCCGGAGGGCGAGGGCAATTGGGCCAAGTCGAGCTTCGAAGATCTCGTGCAATACAACGATGGCTTCCGCACCAATCTCATCGGCACGCCGCAACAGATCGCCGAGCGCATCGTCGAACTGAAATCGGTGGGCGTGGATCTGGTGCTGACCGGCTTCCTCCATTTCATCGAAGAAGTGGAGTATTTCGGCAAACGGGTCTTGCCGTTGGTGCGCGAGCTCGAACGCAAGCAGCAGGCCAAGGCGGCCTGATCATGGCGAACGCTCAACCGTCGACGCTGCCAGACTGGCTGCGCCATCAGGCGCAGCACCGGCCGCATGCCATCGCGTTACGCCACAAGCGGTTAGGCGCGTGGCACGGGCTGTCCTGGCACGGGGTGGCCACGGCGGTTGAATACCTCGCCGCCGGTCTCGCACTGCGTGGTTTTTCGGCGGGCGACGCGCTGCTATTGGTTAGTCATCCGCGTGAGGAGGCGCTGCTGCTGTCGCTCGCGGCGCAGTGGAACGGCGGCGTGGCGATACCGCTCGACCCGCAACTCACCGACGACGCTTTGCGCGCCGTTCTCACGCATCTTGCCCCACGTTTCGTGTTCGCTGAAGACGACAGTCAGGTGGATCGTCTTCTGGCGCACGAAGGATTGCGCGTGATCGACGCCAATCCGCGCAATCTGACGCCGCACCCGCATGCGGCCGTGACCGACTATCGCACGTTGGCGGTTCAGCACGAAGGCGGTTTCGCGTCCACCGCTCATTCGCGCGACGACGCCTTCGTCTTCGTGCGGCTCGATGCAACCGGGCAACTCGTCGCGCAGCGTTTTTCCCATGCGACGCTGATACAGGAAGCCCAGCGACTCGTCGGCACGGAGAAACTGACCGCGGACGACGAAGCGTTTGCCGCGCGCGCATTCGCGGCGGCCGCGCAGGCGCGCTACCTGATCGCGCCCTGGCTGCTGAGCGGCTTTCGCCTGAATTTCCCGGAGTCGCTCGCGACCCGCGACAACGATCGGCGTGAACTCGCGCCAACGCTGGTCGCCGGCACGCGCGAAACCTATGCCCGCGTGGCCCAACTGGTCGACGACCGCTTGCCGGGCGCACGCTCCTGGCGGCGCCGCCTGATCAGCCGGGCGCAGCGCAGGCAGGGTGGCCCGCTGTTGCGCACTTTGACCTGGTGGCTCATTACCCGTCCGTTGCGCGAAGTGATCGGCTTTTCGCGCGCGCATGCCGCGCTCGTCATCGGCCCACCGCTCGACGAACGAACCGCCGCGCTATTCGCCGCGTTACGTGTCGATGTGCGGGCGTGGCCCGATACCGGCGAGTGGCGGCGCGTCGAACAGCAGCGCGAGGCACCGGCACGCGAGCGCTACACGGCGGACGGCGCCGCGGAACAACCGGCTTATTGACGCATGACCCAACCTTCCATGACTACGCCTTCCAACGCGCTGTTGTCGCTCGATCACATCTCGCTGTCTTTCAAGGGCGTGAAGGCGATAACCGATATCAGCTTCGCGGTGCGCACGGGTGACATCTGCGCATTGATCGGCCCGAACGGTGCGGGCAAGAGCTCGCTGCTCAATGTGATCAACGGGGTCTATCAGCCGCAGCACGGCAGCGTGCATTTCGACGGCCACGCCTACCGGCGGATGAATCCTTATCACGCCGCGCACAGCGGCATTGCGCGCACGTTTCAAAACATCGCGCTGTTTCGCCGCATGAGCGTGCTGGACAACGTGCTCACTGGCCGCAATCTGCACCGGCGCAGCACGTGGCTTGAACAGACCTTGAACATCGGCCGCGCGCGCAGCGATGTAACGGCACAACGCCGCTATGCCGAGGTCGTGATCGACGCGCTCGACCTGCAGCGCTATCGGCATACCACCGTCGGCACGCTGCCTTATGGCGTGCAAAAGCGCGTTGAACTGGCCCGCGCGCTCGCCGCCGAGCCGCGCCTCCTGCTGCTCGATGAGCCGATGGCCGGCATGAATGCCGACGAAAAGCGCGCCATGGCCGGCTATGTGCTCGACGCCAATACGCAATTCGGCGTGACGGTCGTGCTGATCGAGCACGATATCGGCGTGGTCATGGATCTGTCGGATCACGTGGTCGTGCTCGATTACGGCAAGAAGATCGCCGACGGCGCCCCCGCCGACGTTCGCGGCAACCCGGACGTGCTGGCCGCCTATCTCGGCACCCGTCATTGAGAGACTGGACATCATGGGATTTTTTCTCGAAGTACTCGTGGGCGGCTTGTTGGCCGGCGTGATGTATTCGATGGTCGCGATCGGTTTCGTGCTGATCTATAAAGCGTCCGGCGTATTCAATTTCGCGCAGGGGTCGATGGTGCTGTTCGGCGCGCTGACCTACGTGAGCCTCGTCGAGCGGCATGTGAACCCCGTGCTCGCGTTCGGCGTGACGCTGGGGGCGTTGGTGTTGATTGCGCTGCTGATCGGCCGTCTCGTGCTGCGCCCGCTCGTGAATCGGCCGCCCATTGTGCTGTTCATGGCGACCTTGGGCCTGAGCTTCATTCTCGAAGGGGCCGCGCAACTGTTCTGGGGCGCCCAGGTACACGGACTGGATCTGGGCATCGACGACAAGCCGCTGAATGTCGGCGGCATCATGATCAGCCTGTTCGACATCTTTGCCGCGGCTACCGCCGGCGTGCTGGTGATCGGCCTGTCGCTGCTGACCAACCGCACGCGGCTTGGGTTGTCGCTGCGCGCCGTCGCTGACGACCCGCTCGCCGCGCTGGCCATCGGCGTGCGACTGCCGCGTGTCTGGGCGATCGTCTGGGCGCTGGCCGGCTTCGTCAGCCTCGTCGCGGGCCTGTTGTGGGGCGCACGGCTCGGCGTGCAGTTCTCCCTGTCGCTGGTCGTGCTGAAGGCGCTGCCTGTGTTGATCATCGGCGGATTTTCTTCGATCGGCGGGGCCATTGTGGGCGGTCTCCTGATCGGCGCGTCCGAGAAACTTGCCGAGGTGTACGTCGGCAGTCTGCTCGGCGGCGGTATTGAAAACTGGTTTCCCTATCTGCTCGCCATGCTATTTCTGCTCGCGCGGCCGGTCGGTCTATTCGGCGAACCCGCCGTCGAACGCGTGTGAGGCCGCCCATGTCATCTCTTCACGCCGTTCTGAACGCCCCGCGCAAGTTCCAGTCCTACCCGCAGCGAAAGCGGCTGCTGAAGGTCTCGCTCGCGGTGCTTCTCGTGCTGATCGCGTTCATCGCCATTCCGGTATTTGGCAACGACTATTGGCTCAACGCGATTCTGATTCCGTTCCTCGTGCTGTCACTGGCGGGACTGGGTTTGAATCTCGTCACCGGTTATGCGGGACAGCTCTCGCTGGGTTCCGCGGCCTTCATGTCGGTCGGCGCTTATGCGACCTACAACCTCATGGTGCGAGTGCCGGCCTTGCCGCTGCCGGTCGATCTGTTGCTCGGTGGCCTGATTACCGCCGTGGTAGGCGCGCTGTTCGGTTTGCCGAGTTTGCGTATCAAGGGCTTCTACCTGATCGTCTCGACGCTGGCCGCGCAGTTCTTTGTCGAGTGGATCTTTACCCGAGTGAGCTGGTTTTCCAACGACGATACCTCGGGCGTACTCAGCACGCCGCGCCTAAGTGCCTTTGGCTGGAAGATCGATACACCCGCTGCACGTTACCTGTTCGTGCTTGGCGTGACCTCCGCGCTATTCGTTCTGGCGGCCCGTCTCGTACGGAGCGAACTTGGCCGGCGCTGGATGGCGGTGCGCGACATGGACACCGCGGCACGCGTGATCGGCATTCCCGTCGGCCGTACCAAGCTGCTCTCATTCGCACTGAGTTCTTTCGTGATCGGCATTGCCGGCGCGCTCTGGGCGTTTGCGTATCTGGGTACGGTCGAGCCGCACGGTTTCGATCTAAATCTGTCGTTCCAGGTGTTGTTCATCATCATCATCGGCGGCATGGGCAGTATCGGCGGGAATTGCCTGGGCGCGGCCTTCATCGTCCTGCTGCCCATTCTTCTCTCCAATGCGGCGGGCGCGTTCGCTACCGTCGGTATCGAAGCCGGCCAGTTGCAGAACCTGCAGAAGATACTTTTCGGCACGCTGATTATCGTGTTTCTGATCAAGGAGCCGGATGGCCTCGCAAGACTGGTTCATACCGTGCGTAATCGTCTGCGCGACTGGCCGTTGCGTGCATAGCCCTCTTTCTCTCGTCGTTTTTCAAATCGCCGTTTATCCATTCAAGGTCCATTTAGTATGAATTTCATCGACTCCTTCAAGAGGCGCGGGATCGTATCGCGCGTGGCCGCTGCCGCCACCCTGACGCTTGCCCTCACTGCCGCGTTCGTCCCCACTGCGCAGGCCGCGGGCGAAGAATACTTCCCGCTGCAAAGCTATCGGGTCGGTCCGTATGCGGCGGGCGGCAGTGGTTTCTTCGGCGGCTTCATCGACTATATGAACCTCATCAATAAACGCGATGGCGGCGTCAATGGCGTGAAGCTGACATGGAGCGAATGCGAAACCGAATACGTCGTGGAAAAGGGCGTGGAATGCTATGAGCGGCTCAAGAGCGGGCTAAAGGGCGCGCCCGCAGCGGCGACTAATCCGCTTTCGGTCGGCATCGCCTACGCGACGCTCGACCGGTCCACTGCCGACAAGATTCCGCTGATCACGATCAATCACGGTCGCACGGATTCCACCGACGGCGCGGTCTTTCCGTATGTCTTCCCGCTGCAACTCAACCCGTACAGCGAAGTGTCCGCGATCGTCAATTACATCGGTCAGCAATCGGGCGGTTTGAACCAGCTCAAGGGCAAAAAGATCGTGGTGCTCTACCACGGTTCTCCGTATGGCCGCGAGACGATTCCCGTGCTGGACGCATTGGCCAAAAAATACGGCTTTGAGCTCACGCAGATCGAAGTACCGCATCCTGGCAACGAACAAGGCTCGCAGTGGCTCACCATTCACCGGATCAATCCCGACTGGGTGATTCTGCGCGGCTGGGGAGTCATGAATCCGGTCGCGTTGAAGTCGGCCCAGAAAGTGGGCTTTCCGGCCAATCACATCATCGGCAACATCTGGAGTAATTCGGAAGAAGATGCACGCCCGGCAGGCGACGCCGCGAAGGGCTTTATTTCGATCACGACGCATCCTTCGGGGACCGACTTTCCCGTCATTCAGGCGATCAATCAATATGTGATCAAAGCCGGCGACGGTAACCTGAAAGATCCCGCTCGCTTCGGCACGGTCTACTACAACCTCGGCGTGGTCAACGGTATTCTGAATGTCGAAGCGTTGCGTGTGGCGCAAGCGAAATTCGGCAACAAACCGCTCACCGGTGAACAGGTGCGCTGGGGCTTCGAGCATCTGAATCTTGACGACGCACGTCTCAAACAATTGGGTGCGTACGGGCTGGTTCAGCCGTTGAAACTGTCGTGCTCCGATCACGAAGGCGGCGGCGCAGTGCGGTTCCAGCAATGGGACGGCCAGCAATGGAAGGTCATTAGCGGCTGGGTGCAGGCAGATCGTGCACTGCTACGTCCCATCATCGAGAAGTCGGCGAACGCGTACGCCAAGGAGAAGGGCATTACGCCGCGCGATTGCAGCAAGGATATCTGAGCATGAGCGCCGCCCCGATTCTGCAGGTCGAAGATATTGCCGTGACGTATGGCCAGCTCATCCCGGCATTGCGCGGTGTTTCGCTGACGGTGCCGACCGGCGCGATCGTTGCGCTGCTGGGCGGCAATGGCGCGGGCAAGACCACCACGCTGAAGGCTGTCTCGAGCCTGATCCGCGCCGAGCGGGGCGAACTGACCTCAGGCCGCATCGCGTATCGCGGCGATGCGATTACCGACGCGGATCCGTGGACGCTCGCCGAGCGTGGGCTCGTCCAGGTACTGGAGGGGCGGCGTTGCTTTGCGCATCTGTCGGTCGAAGAAAACCTGCGGCTGGGGGCGTTCGTGCGGCGGCCAGGACGGGCGGAACTGGAGGCTGACCTCGAGCGCACCTATGGCATTTTTCCGCGGCTCAAGGAGCGTCGCAGGACGCTGGCGGGCTATACGTCCGGTGGCGAACAGCAGATGGTCGCGATTGGCCGCGCCTTGATGGCGCGGCCCGCCCTGATCTTGCTCGACGAGCCGTCAATGGGGCTCGCTCCGCAGGTCGTTGAAGAAATCTTCGAGACTGTGGCGGCCCTCAATCAGGACCATGGCGTGAGTTTCCTGCTGGCCGAACAGAACGCCGCGATCGCTTTGCGCTACGCCCAAACCGGGTATGTACTCGAAAGTGGCCGAGTAGTCGCGCGAGGCTACGCGCATACGCTGCTGGAACTCGACACGCTGCGCGATGCCTATCTGGGGAGTGGCAAAGCCGCTATTGACGGTTTGCCGCAAGCGTCTCGCCGTTCGCGAGGGCAGCGTGCGATCTCAAACGCCGGGACGGATTCGCTTTCGGTCGGGCAGCACGGGTAAGGGCAGCGCTGTGCGTTGCATGGGCTCGGTCCGATCGGGCCTTTGCCTGGCGGCCGAGCTTCTCCATTCGGCAACTGCAGACTTCAAACTGCCCCGCATCGCGCGGGGCATGGCTTTCCCTTAAAAGCCCACGCCACCGCAAGAGAGAGTACCTTTCGATAATGGATTCCGCCCGGTTGCCCTCCCGCGAGCAGTCGGCTACCTTGAACCCAGTCCGCTATCGGAGGATCTGCCGTGAATACCAAGCAAAGCAAAAAGGAACACCTCGACGCTGCTGCATCGCATCATGAGCAAGCAGCGCGATTTCACCGGGAGGCGTCGCAGTATTACGAGGCGGGCAAGGATTACGATCACGCTGCCCACCAGGCGGTATTGGCGCAAGGCCATGCACTATTTGCCATCGCAGAGTCTAATCTCGCCGCCAAACATACCGGCGCGCCATTGCCGGCAGGGTCCATTGAAAGCGGTTTGACTGCCGCAAAACATCACGCCGCCGCGTCGGAACTTCACACGCAGGCCGCGCAGCACATGCGCCGCGCTGCAAAAGTTTTTGACGACGATCGCAGCGCGGTTGCCCATGAAACGCAGTTGGGGTTTTCTCTTGCCTCGCGCGCGGTCGCGCACGGCAACGAGGCAGCCAGGCAATATGTCGCGTCGCTACGGGAAAAGAGCGCTTGATTTTTATCTGTCGGCGATGCGCGTGAGCACTTCCCGGACAGCGCGGCACTGACTTTAGGCTGAAGGATGTAATTGATCCGTTGCATCGCGGCTTCTGGATGAGGCGCGTCTTTCGGGATACCTATCAGATCGAACCACGGCATGGCCGTGCCTTTCGGAATGACGTAGCGAACTTCGCAGGCAACGCTATTCCTGCTCATCCTTGACGAAGAGGCGGAAGCGCTCTGATGTTGGGATGTTCGTGTGCGGCGAGTGCCTTCCCGGCTTTCTATTCGACACGGCAAGGGAAATCGTCGAGAATCGGTTGTAGTCACCACGCCGACTCGTCTGACAATGCCGCCGCTCCAAGCATTGCGGCTCTACGAAACGGAACCAGAATTCGATGAATAAAGATCCAGCGAATCCATCGGAACGCATCGATCAGCTGATCGCAGAACTAACGGATTGGCGCGGAAAAACATTCGCCAGTATCCGCAAGATCATTCTTGAGACCGACGAGGAGATTGTCGAGGAATGGAAGTGGATGGGCAGTCCCGTGTGGTACCGCGACGGAATGATCGCGGTCGCCAACGCCCACAAAGGCAAGGTGAAACTCACGTTTGCAAACGGAGCGAGCCTCGCGGATCCCGACAAGCTCTTCAACGCAGGCCTCGAAGGCAACGCACGACGGGCAATCGATTTCTTCGAGGGCGACAAGGTCGAGGCGCGTACTCTAAAAAAACTCATCCGTGCCGCGATTGATTACAACCAGAGCAAATTGAAGAAGAAAGCGCCTGCGACTAAGCGGGCGAAAGCCGACAAAAGCGACGAGGCCTGAAGCTATGGCTATGCTTACGTGGTATCCCGCCGGCGGCATCAAGCCTCGCCCCCTCTCGCGAATACCGTACGCATCCAACGTTGCGCGAACCGCATAACCCAATCCGTCACACTAGACGCCCACAATTAGACCCGTTAGTCTGAGAGCGTTGCGCGACGTAGTTTGGCTATGCTGTTCCTAACCGACAACGTGGGAGCCGAATCATGGAAGTGAGCACGGAAGCGCTTGTTGACATGCTGAGAGAGGTTGAAGCCGACGACCCGATCGACTACGCCGATCTTCCTTTCGGAGAGCAGGAGCTCAGGCGTCTTGTCATGACTTCTCTCGTCGAGCGCCACCATCAGGTGGAAGCCGGCAACCTGTCGGTGTCCGACATTCATGCGCTGTATCTTCTCAGCACCGCCAAGCTTGTGCTCGAAAACACCGTGCTTCACGCCAGGCTGCTTCTGCTTCAAGGGCAGCAGATCGATGTGCAGTCGCTGCTGGCTCCGTTCACGCTGAAAGGCAAGCCGTAGGCCGGCAAGGCGGAGCGCCCGGCTACCGGGCGCCTTGCCGCCACGTGCGCTCAGTTCTCGAAATAGTTCAGGCCGAGCGCGCCCTTCACCTCCGACACCGTCGCGCCTGCCACTTCCCGTGCGCGCAGCGTGCCGCGGCGCAGGACGTTGAGGACCTCCGCACGGTCGGTTTCGAACTCGCGGCGGCGCTCGCGAATGGGGGCGAGCATCGATTGCAGACGTTCGTTCAGCACGCGCTTGACCACGCTGTCGCCAAGGCCGCCGCGGCGATAGTGCGCCTTCAGTTCGTCGACCATGGGTACGTCGGGCTCGAACGCGTCGAGGAACGCGAACACCACGTTGCCTTCCACCTGGCCCGGGTCGCTCACGCGCAAATGGTTGGGGTCCGTGTACATGTTGTTCACGGCCTTCGTGATTTCGTCGGGAGTTGCGCCCAGCGTAATGGCGTTACCCAGCGATTTGCTCATCTTCGCCTTGCCGTCGATGCCAGGCAGCCGCGCGACGTGCGAGAGCACCGCTTCGCATTCGACCAGCACCTGTTTGTCGACCGTGTTGTTGAAACGGCGCACCAGTTCGTTGGTTTGTTCGATCATCGGCAACTGGTCGTCGCCCACGGGCACGCGCGTCGCCTTGAACGCCGTGATGTCCGCGGCCTGGCTCACCGGATACGTCAGAAAGCCGGCGGGGATGTCCCGCTCGAAACCGCGCAGCACGATTTCCGCCTTGATGGTGGGATTGCGTTCGAGGCGCGCGACCGTCACGAGATTGAGCAGATACTGGGTCAATTCCGCCAGCTCCGGCACCTGCGACTGGATGAAGATGGTCGACTTGGCCGGGTCGATGCCGACGGCGAGGTAATCGAGCGCCACCTCGATCACGTTTTCCGTGACTTTCTGGTGACGGCCCACGTTGTCGGTCATGGCCTGTGCATCGGCAAGCAGCAGGAATTGCTGCGCTTCGTGCTGAAGCTGCACGCGCGAGCGCAGCGAGCCGATGTAATGGCCAAGGTGAAGCGGACCGGTCGTGCGGTCGCCGGTGAGAATAATGGGCGGGTTCGTCGTCTGGTTTGCGTCTGTCATGGTCTGGGTTCTGCGTTTTGTCGATACCACCAGCCGTCAGCGCGCAGAAACGAAAATGCCGCCAGGACTGGCGGCATCACGTTTCGATGGACGAGTGGAAACGGGCCGCCTAAGTCAGGCGCGCCACCAACAACTCAACGTGATCGGCTTCGTATCCATGAACGGAGTATAACGCGGCGGATCGCCATGCCGCCAACCACGCACCGGACGATGTCGTAACCCGGCGCCGCGGCCGTTCTCTCGACACCCCCGCCCGGAGCGTGCAGACGGCTTCCCCACACGAAGCCGCCGCCCCGCGCGTTACCGCCTAAGCCGCGGAGAAAACGACCGCCGCGGCGTTCTCCACCTGCGTGAAAGTGCGGACAAAACGATAGGCCTGGCCGCCAATTTCCATCTCGTTGATGCCCGAGCGGGTCAGCTCCAGCATGTCATTGGCGAGCGGGATGGAGATCGTGCCGACCTTCTTCATTTCCTCGAGCAGGCCGGCCGGGTCGCCGAGGTAGATGGTGCAAGCGTCGTTCGTATGGCGCGTCATGACCACGCTCGCCGCCTTGTCGAGGGAAAGCTCGAGATATTCGACCAAGGTCTGCAGCGACTCCGGCACGGGTTCGTGAGAGACGTGCATCGATGTATTTGCGACTGTCATTGTGGTCCCCCATCGTGCCAATGTCCGGGCAGTCCGCTGGAGATCAGCGGTGCATCCACTATACGGCATCGTACATCGATACTCGATCCGTCCAGAAGGCCTTGGACGATACCGTGAATGCCGGGCTTCATCGCTCTTGCGCAGCGTGCGGCTAAAGCGCATGCCGTGAGCGCGCGCTGAATCGCAGTCAAGAAGCCGCGCTATTGCGTCGTTTTTTCTTCTTCCCGGCGACCGTGGCCATTTCCTCAGTCGAATAAACCTGCTACTTTATGGTTACGTAATAATTGCCATACAAGCCGTTTTCGGCCCATCCACCAACAAAAATGCGTAGGTCATGGCTTTCAGCGAACCAAGGTCGCCATTTTTCGAGTGGGTCGTCTCTTCCGCTCAGAACCTGAGCGCAGACAATCGGCAGATATTGCTTGCGAATCTGTTCACGCGAACCTCGTCGATTGTGTTTGCGTCCGTTTGTGAAATCAGCGTCTGCGCGACCGCATACTTTCTTCATCCCAGACCCCTCTACGCAGGCTGGGGCGCCGCTGTTGTCGCATTGCTGATCGCACGGCTCGCGTTGATCTGGTTGTGCTCCTCGCGTAGCGCCAAGGGGCGGCCAACACCGACATCCGCGTTTCTGTTCGCGAGCCTGCTCTGGAGCATGCTGTTCGGTTTCGGCGCGTTGCTTTGCAATATCAGCGGAGATCAAACACTTTTCCTGCTCGGCAACGTTTGCGCGGTGGGCGTGATTGGCGGATTGGCCGGACGCAATGCCGGTACGCCCCGGCTCGTCATGCTGCAGATTACGTGCATTCTGGCGCCGCTTGCTCTCGGCGCGGCGCTGTCTCCTGGTTCCGGCAAACTGGTGTTGCTGTTTCAGGCGCCCTTTTGCGCCGCAGGCTTCTTCACGGTCGCGCTGCGCAGCAATCGCGATACGGTCGCGTTACTCCTCGCACGGGAAAGCAGCCATCGGCTCGCCCATCACGACAGCCTGACGGGCTTACCCAATCGCACGCGTATCAGTGAGCTGCTGCTTGAGCGCACAGAGAGAGGAGCGTTGGGCAAAGGCCAATCGTTCGCTGTTCTACTGATCGATCTCGACGGATTCAAGGCGATCAACGACAGTCTTGGCCATGCCGCCGGCGACCAGATCCTTCAGGAAGCGGCGATTCGCTTGCGCGAAGTGTTGCCCGGCGGCGAGCTCGTTGGACGACTGGCCGGCGACGAGTTCGTGGCGTTTTCCGATGGTGGCGGGCAGGCCCGCGACGTCCGGATTCTGGCGGACCGCATCGTCAAGACCCTGGCGCGCCCATTCGCGCTGCGCGAGGCGCTGGTGCATATCGGCGCGAGCGTGGGGATCTCGCTCTATCCCGAGCACGCGAGAACCGGCCCGCAATTGCTGATTTGCGCCGATCGCGCGTTGTATGCCGTGAAACGCAGCGGCAAGAGTGCGTACGCCATTTTCGATGCGGGCAAGCACGCATCGGATGAAAGCCTGAGCCTTCTGCGCAGCGACCTGGAAGGCGCGCTGCATTCGTTCAGCGGCTTGCGCATGGAGTATCAGCCCATCGTCGATCTCAGCAGCGGTGCGGTGTCAGGACGCGAGGCGCTGATGCGCTGGACCCACCCGACTCGCGGCGAACTCCCGCCGTCCTCATTCATTCCCACTGCCGAACGTACGGGGCTTATTCTGGCGTTGGGACAGTGGGCTTTGCTGCAATCGTGCAAGGAAGCGGTGACCTGGCGCGACAAGGTCACCGTCGCCGTGAACGTTTCACCGGTGCAATTGAGGGAGGAGTCGTTTGCGTCGACCGTCGCGGGGATTCTGCGCAAGACCAGACTGCCGCCGCAGCGCCTGAATATCGAGGTCACGGAAACGGTACTCTTGAACGACGATGTCGTGACCCGGCGTAATATCGCGAGGCTGCAGGCATTAGGCATTGGTCTTGCGCTGGACGATTTCGGCACCGGCTTTTCGACCATGTCGACTCTTGTGCGTTTTTCGTTCGACAAGCTCAAGATCGACAGCTCTTTCGTCAAGGAGTCCGTGCATCGCCGCGAATCGGCTGCGGTGGTGCGTGGGATCGTGGCATTGGCGCGGGAGATCGGCATGCCGACCACGGCCGAGGGCATCGAGACGCAAGAACAGCTGGATTTCGTGCGCGTGTGCGGATGCACGCATGCTCAGGGTTTTCTGCTTGGCCGGCCCGTGCAGGGGCACGAGATCGCGCGGATCGAAGAAAAGGCTGCCGCGCATTCCGCGAAGCAATGAGCGCTTATCAATTCCGGCACGGAGGCCGATATGGAGCCCACCTTGCAATACCAACTGCGGCTTACCGTTTCGCCAGAACTGGCCGACGCATTGCGTGCTGACCCGGCGAGTGCATCGCATAGCGCGCTTCGTGACGTGCTGCTCAGGCATGACGCGACGTTGGAATGCCAGTTCGACGCATTCGCCGACTACGTGCGCGAAGCGCAACAGCAGGGTACGGAAAATTATCCGCTCTATCAGTGGACTCTCGAGACGATCGAGAATCCGGAGAAGCAAGCCAGGTACTTGCGCTCGTTTACCGTCTATGTGAACGGCGGCGAAGTTTACGGCAAGGATGTCACGGATATCATGGAGAACGAACTATTGGGATTGGTCAGCGAAGATGGAGTTCAGCGCGTCTCAAGGTTCGATACCAATCCTGCCAATAATCCGCAACCGCCAAGGCGCTAGCGCTTGCCGAACCTGAAGTCCGCCGCGCCTCCGCGCAGCGTCAGCTAATCGTCATTTTCGATTTTACATTTGACGACAGCACGTTGAGTTCGTGAGACGATGCATGCTCACTTTTTCTTAAGGAGAGCGACATGGGACTCTTGGACGAAGTAGGAAAGATTGCGGGGGCGATCGCCGCCGTTGAAGCGGCGGAAAAAGTGGATCCGGGAGCGGGTTTGCTTACGAAAGGCATTGCCGCTGTTGCCGGTTTCGAAGGTGCCGGTAAGCTGGAATCAATGTTGGAAAAGAAAGACGACGACCAGCAGGACGTTGCCGACAACGCCCAACCCACAGACGACACGAATCCGCAGACGTGAGCGGAAGTCTGCTGCCGGCTGCATGATCCGCGACGGAATGCATGCGCCGGAGAATTCTCTGCACGCTTCGCCGAGCGCCGCTAAATACCCCATTACGTTGTGCACGTTGGCACCCGCTGGTAGTCGAGCGTTCTACCATTAGCAGCTTTAAAATCAATCAAAGATCTTTATCGATCGACCAAGCTGTCAATTATCTGAATGGCAATGCGGAGTGGACGCATGGAACTGTCCGCTTTGGGCGGTTTCATCCGGGTGTCATCGCCCCGCGCCTAGGATGGCTGTCGCCAGGCTCATGCGCCGGCATCCTTCCACCTCCGCAAAAAAACACCAGACATGTCGAACAGAAAAATCGTAAAGACTTCGCCGACCGATCAGGGTGCTTCCATCGTCTCGCGCCGCGGGTTCCTGAAGTTGGCCGGTGCGTCCAGTCTCGCTACGGCGGCGGGCACGCTTTCATCAGCGGCGCGCGCGGCGAACAGCGCGCCTGACGGCACACCGGAGCAGATCCACCTGACCTGGGGTAACGATCCGGCCGGTGAGGTCACGGTCTCCTGGGCGTCGCTTGCACCCGCGGTGAACCCGCAAGTCCGTGTAGGCGTCGCGGGTGCGGAGAAACATACGGTGCATGGCGTCCAGACCACTTATACGGATGGCCTGAACGGCGAGGTCGTGTTCACGTATCACGCGCATCTGCGCGATCTGAAGCCCGCTACGAGCTATGAATACCAGGTGAGCGCGGAGAACGACAGCCATGCGGCTCAGTCTTTCACGGCGAGCTTTCGCACTGCGCCGCGCGGCCGTGCGCCGTTTCGCTGGACCAGCTATGGCGATCTCGCGACGCCGAACACCGGCTGGGTGTTGTCGTCGCCGCAAAGCCGTTTCGCGGTGCAGGCAGTCGAGCGCTTTGAGCCTCTGTTCCATCTGCTCAACGGCGACCTGTGTTACGCCAATCTGAATCCGGCGCACCAGCCGGAGGTATGGCGCGACTTCGGCAACAACTGCCAGACGTCGGCGTCGAACCGGCCGTGGATGCCGTGTCCGGGCAACCACGAACTCGAATTCAATAACGGTGAGCAGGGCCTCGCCTCGTATCTCGCACGCTATAAGCTGCCGGACAATCACACGCGCTTTCAGGGCCGCTGGTACAGCTTTCGCGTGAGTTCCGTGCTCTTCATTTCGCTCGATGCGGACGACGTCGTGTATCAGGACGCAGCGGCCTTCGTCGCCGGCCCGGATCCTCTCGTGCCCGTTGCGAGCACCGGCAATCCGCCGATCCAACCCGGCACGTCGCTCTATGTGCGTGGATATAGCGCGGGCGAGCAGACGCGTTGGCTCGAAAGGACGTTGCGCCGTGCGGCTGAAGACGACGAAGTCGACTGGATCGTCGTCCAGATGCATCAGGACGCGCTGAGTTCATCGAAGACCGGCAACGGTTCCGATAAAGGCATCCGAGAAGCCTGGTTGCCGCTGTTCGACCGCTATGGCGTCGACCTGGTGCTGTGCGGGCACGATCACGACTACGAACGCAGTTACCCGGTACGCGGCTGCAATCACCACAAAGGCACCGACATCGCGACGGGCCAGCCGGTCGATACGCTGCAGCCGAAACCGGTGATGTCGGCCGTGTCCGCGGGCGCGTCGACGTTCGATACGAGTCACGGCACGATTCACCTGATTCTCGGCGGCGGCGGCACGAGCGCGCCGCTGGATGTCTATGGCGTGGATGCCGGCACGGGGCTGCCCCAGGCGCGTATTTTCACGCGGCCCAACCGCCCGGTTGCCCGCACCACGTCCGGGACGTTCGTGCGTGCGGGCGCGGACGCAGTGGAAGACGCGATCTGGTCGGCGCAACGCGATACCGGCACCGGTTATGGCATTGCAGTGTTCGATCATGATCCCGGGCATCCCGGCGGCGAGACCACGATTACGATGAACTACTATCACGCGCCTGGCGCAGATCAGACTCCGACGCAGAACTACGAGTTGTTCGAGACGATCGAGTTGAAGAAGACGCGACGCAGATAAGGTTCGAACACGCGGGGCTCGCCGGCATGACCTCGCGCGCGCCGCACGATACACGCCTCCTCGACCTTTCCGGATGATTTTGTTACACGTCTTACGGATGTGAAGCGACGTAGTTACAAAAGCCTTTCAAAAGCGCAGTTATACTCGGCGCCGTCCAAACAATGAAAGGGCTTTTTATGTCGAAGAGAATCCTCCGGATGGTTGCCGTCGCAGCGCTCACCGCTTCGGCATCGTTGTCGGCGCTGGCCGGCGATATGAATAACGCGCTTGGCGGCGCGCTCGGCGGCGTGGCCGGCGCAGCAGTGGGCGGTGCGTTAGGCGGCAGCACGGGCGCCGTGCTCGGCGGAGCAGTCGGCGGCGGCGCGGGCGGCGCGGTGACGTCGAACCGCAGGGAGCGCACGGGCGCGATCATCGGCGGCGCGCTGGGCGGCGGTGCGGGCACCGCGGCGGGCAATGCAATGGGCGGTCGCAGCGGCGGTCTCGTCGGCGCAGCGCTGGGCGGCGGCGCCGGGTCGGCGCTCGGCGGCAACATGTCGCGCTCCAACTCGTACGCGGACGACTATTCCCGCGGCTACCGGTCGCGCAAGCATCATCACAAGCATCGGCACGACGACTGAATGACGCGCGAACGGGCGAGTGGGCTCGCAGGCAAACTGCCTGCCCGCTCGCTGATTGCTTCGCGCAACACGTGACACACTCTGCATTGACATTGGTTCGTGCGCCGTTATCGTAAAGGCTCTTCGCAGTCGACTGCCGGCACGCTCGCTGCGGGAACACTTCACGATTTCCCCATCCTCACGGAACATAAAAACGATGCTACGAGTGTATTGCGCAGGGCCGCTGTTCAACGCAGCCGAGCGATCCGAAATGGATTCGATTGCCGCCACGCTGGAGGCTGCGGGATTGTCGACGTTTCTGCCGCATCGCGACGGGCTGGAGTTCGCGAAGCTCAAGCCGGAACTCGAGAAACTCGGCGCCTCGGTCGAAGAAGCCGCGCACATGCTCGACCGCGCGATCTTCAATCTGGATACGTATCAATTGCTTACGCGTTGCGATGCGGTCGTGGCCAATCTCAACGGCCGGGTCGCCGACGAGGGCACGGTTGTCGAAGCGTCGCTTGCGTGGCACGCGGACAAGCCGCTTGTTTTATTCAAAGCTGACGCACGGACCATGCTCAGCGGGTCCGATAACCCGATGCTCACCGGGTTGGGTGATTTCAAGGTGGTCGATCAACTGGCTGCGCTGCCGCAGGCCATTCTGGAAGCTGTTGCGCGCGATCGGACCCACAGGGCCGAGCAGACGTTGGAGAGCGGCGCGCAGATCGCGGCGCTTCGCGAGGGCGGCGGCGAGTTGAGTGCGCTCGCAAAGACGCTATACAGCGCTTTCAAAAAGCCATAAGGCCGATGCCTGCGTCAGCAGGCGCACCGCAAAAATCCCGCTTCGCCGACTCCCGGATCGCGCCGGAAAACGTTAAGCTTCGCCCCCTCGTTGTTCCTTTCACGCCACGCCGTTTATTTTTTTGACGCGCCGTTTATTTTCATCGCCCTATGATTGGACTGCTCGTTTTTCCGCCGCAGTGGCTGGTACGCATTCACTGAGCGATTCGAAAACCCGGTAATCAATCAGCGCGCACGATGGCAAAACCATTTGAATTTCGTTGCGCGCAATAAAAATCAAACAACACCTCATGCTTCTCGCAGTTTGCGCAATAACGGTTGTAGAAACGTACTGCATGCACGGTCATGGCGCTGGCGGAAAGAGCAATTGATACCCTCAATGACTGCTTGATCACGATCACGGAGCCAACAAGTATGAAAAAGTCTTTACTCGCGGTCGCGCTCTTTGGCGCATTTACAATGTCGGCGCATGCGCAAAGCAGCGTGACTCTCTACGGCCTTATCGATGCTGGATTGGTTTACACGAACAATCAGCTTGGACACAGTAATTGGCAGGAAGTGAGCAGTTCAACTCAGAATACGGTTTTCGGCCTCAAGGGCTCGGAGGATCTGGGTGGCGGCTTGCACGCGATCTTCAAACTCGAGCAAGGCTTCCTGCTGAACAACGGCGCCCAGGCATTCTCCGGTGATGGCTTCGGCTCCCAGGCATGGGTCGGCCTGCAAAGCGATCCTTACGGCACGTTGACGTTCGGCCGCCAGTTCGACGTGATGAACGACCTCGTCGGACCGCTCACGGCGGAGTTCAATACGTGGGGCGGTAACATGGCTGCGCATCCGTTCGAAAACGACAACCTCGCTGCGAATTCCGTCGTGATCAACAACTCGGTGAAGTACGCGAGCCCGACCTACCGCGGCATTACGTTCGAAACGATGTATTCGTTCAGCAACAAGGCGGGCGACTTCGGCAATAACCGTTCATATGGATTCGGCGTTTCCTATGCGCAAGGTCCGATCAATCTCGCTGCGGGCTACCTGCAACTGAACAACGCGGGCAACGGCAGTGGCGCGGTCACGTCGGGCGATACGAGCGCGAACTTCCTCGCGGAACGCCAGCGTATCTGGTCGCTAGGTGGCAATTACACATTCGGGCCGGCTACCGTCGGGCTGGTGTGGAGCCATTCTCAGATCGACAACGCAGCGGGCGTGTTCTCGTTCGGCACGGGCAGCTACCTCGGTGCGGGCGACACGTCTGTCGGATCGCTGAACGGTTCACTGCGCCTCGACAACTACGAAGTGAACGCAAAGTACGCGCTCACGCCGGCGGTGACCGTATCGGGTGCCTATACGTACACGCATGGCGCATATAACGGTTCGTCGCCGGGATGGAACACGGCCATGCTGCAAACGGACTACGCGATCAGCAAGCGCACGGACTTCTATCTGGAAGGCGTCTATCAGAACGTGCACGGCGCACCGGCGGACTCCGTCCTGTCGCATGCCATGATCAACACGTTGTCGCCGTCGGCGACCAACACGCAGGTGGCGGTCACTGTCGGTATGCGTCACGCGTTCTAAGCAGCTTCGGATCGAGTGATTGATGAATGCGTATGCCTGGCATCCGCCGGGCATACGTCATCCTTCAGGCGCGATGCTCAAGGCCTTCGGTCGATCGGAGCGGTCCGGGTCAGCCGCGCAATCGTCCCATCTCCCATCTCCCATCTCCCATCTCCCACGCAGCGTTGCACCGCATGGACAAGGTTCAGCGCGACGCGTCCTGTGAGTCCTCGTTCTTCGCTTCGGCCAGAATCTGCTGGATGGCCTGCTCGAAAGTTTCCACGGGTTGTCCGCCGCTCACCAGATAGCGGCGATTGAAGATAACGGCCGGCACCGACTGGATGCCCATCGCCTCGTTGTTCCGCTCCTCCGCTCGAACTTCGGCTGCGTACGTTCCGTTTTGCAATACGTCACGGGCCTCCGTGGCGTCGAGTCCTACGGATTGCGCCGCTTCGATCAGCACTTCGTGGTCGCTCGTGTCCTTGCCTTCGGAGTGGTAAGCGCGCAGCAGCGCCAGTTTGAGCGGCAACTGCTCGCCCTTGATGCCGGCCCAATGCAGCAGACGGTGCGCGTCGAAGGTGTTGTAGACGTGTTTGCGCGGGCCGAATTCGAAACCCACGCTCGCACCGCGCTCGCGGATCGCCGCCTGCGTTTCCTCGATCTGCTCCGGCGTGCGCCCATACTTCTTGCCGAGGTAGTCGACAATATTCTCGCCGTCCGGCCCCATGTGCGGATTCAACTCGAACGGATGCACGACGATGCGAGCGTCGACCGCGTCGCCAAGGCGCGAAATCGCACGCTGGAGCGAGGAGAGGCCGATCGCGCACCACGGGCATGCGATATCGGAGACAAAATCGATGGTGAGCGCTTGTGTCATTGCGGTGTTCCTGATGGAGATGATCTAGTGCGTGGCCGGCCTGATGCGAGGGCGACAGCCGCGAACAGCGTAACCCGAATCGCGGGTATTTGCAGGAGCGCACTCGTGACGGGGTGCGAGCCGGGGACTTACAATTCACCACCGCGGCGAGAGCGATTGACCACGCGAGCAACAGGGATGCCGATAAACGTCATAATCCGTCGTCTACGGCAACAACTGCTTTTCCAACGTTGAAAGGAGTTTCAAATGAGCAAGGGATATTGGGTGACGTCTTATCGCGCGACGAAAGATGCGGCCAAGCTGGCCGCGTATGCACAGCTCGCTGCGCCCGCCGTGGCGGCTGCCGGCGGCAAGTTCATCGTGCGCGGCGTGGCGGACGAGGCACGTGAGCAGGGTTTGAAGGAGCGTACGGTCGTGATCGAATTTCCGACCTACGAAGCGGCTGTCGCCGCCTATGACAGCGAGCCCTACAAGAAAGCGCTGGAGGCGTTGGGCGACGGCGTGGAGCGCGATCTGCGCATTGTGCGCGGCGCCGAGTAACAACGAGGATGGGGCGCCGCTCATACGGCGCACGCCCCGGCCGGGCGGCAACGCGGCATGATGAATGCGCGGGCAGGCCGCCACCTGCCGCGCTTACCCGCAAACTCTACTTCACCGCACCCAACGCAAGTCCCTTCACCAGATACCGTTGTAGCCACGCGAACACAACCGAAACCGGCAGTGTCGCGCAGAGCGTGGCGGCCATCACGAGATGCCACTGTACGACGTATTTCCCCGCGACCATGTCGGTCACCTGCACGGTCAGCGTCTTGTTCTCGGGTGAGCGGATCAACGTATAAACGACCGCAAATTCGTTCCATGCATTGATGAACGTGAAGATCGCGGTGACGACGATCGCAGGCACGGCCAGCGGCAAGAATACCTTGAAGACCGCCTTGGTCCGTCCGCACCCTTCGAGCCATGCCGACTCTTCCAGATCACGCGGCACCGTCTGGAAATACGAAGACAGCATCCACACGGCAAACGCGATATTGAAGGCTGCGTAAGAAACGATCACGCCGATCTTGGAGTCGACCAGGTTTCCATCGCCATAAGGAATCATCGCGGCGAGCCGGAACAGGCCGACCACGAGCAGGATAGGCGACAGCATCTGCGTGACGAGCAGAAACTGGCGATAGAACCCGCGGCCCCGAAACGGAAACCTCGCCAATGCATAAGCCGCCGGCAGACTGACAGCCAGCGCAAGCGCGGTCGACAGCAAACTGATCACCGTGCTGTTGCGCAGCGCCACGCCGAAATTGGCTGCCACCCACATGTCGGAGAAATTGCTCCACTGCCAATGCACCGGCAGCCACCGCGCCGGATAGACAAAAATCTCGGAAGCCGGCTTCAACGCGGTGAACAGCATGACGGCAAATGGAAACAGCACGATCACGACCAGTGGCGACAGCGCGAGCCAGCACCACAGCGAACGCTTCATCTTGACGCTCAGACTCATGACGGATCTCCTTCTTTCGCGGGCTGCAGGCGCAGATAGGCGATCGAGAATACGAACAGCATGACGAGCATGATCAGCGACACGGCTGCCGCTTCGCCAGGACGCCCGAGCCGGAAGCCAAGCTCGTAGAGATAGGTGACGAGAATGTGCGTGCTGTTGTCGGGGCCGCCCTGCGTCATCACCCAGATGATCGGAAAAGAGTTGAACACGTAAATCACATTCAACAGAATCGTCATGTTGATGAACGGCCGCAACAGCGGCATGGTGAGTTTGCGAAACTGCTGCCAGGCGCTCGCGCCGTCCATGCGCGCGGCTTCATAAATATCGCCTGGCACGGACGACAATCCGCCGAGCAGAATCGTCACCGTAAACGGGATCGAGACCAGTATGCCGACCGCGATTTCGACAGGAAACGCGAGTTCCGGTGTAGCCAGCCAATGAATCGGACCGCTGATCAATCCCAGCCTTTGCAGCGTGACGTTGACCATGCCGTAGTCGTCGTTGAAAGCCCAGCGCCAGACCACGGCGGTCATGGTCAGCGAGACGGACCACGGCAGCATCACAATCGTGCGCGCCACGCCGCGTCCATAGAAATCCTGATTCAGCACCAGTGCGACCGGCACCGAGATCAGCACCGTGCCACCGACCACGCATACGGTCCAGACGAGGGTTCGTTTGGCGGCGGCAAGAAACGCAGGGTCGCCGAAGATCGTATAGAAATTCTGCAGACCGGTGAAATCGCGAATGGCGCCGAAGCGCGAGACCTCGTGAAGCGATTGCCACACGATGTTGAAGATCGGATAGCTGATGATGAAAAGCGCCAATATCAGACTCGGCGCTATCAGCAACCAGGGCGCTTGCAGGCGCGTAGAAGCGGAACGGCTCATGCGTGCTCGATCGTAAGACGCGTCCGCGGGAATAAGCAGGCGCGACGGGATGGGCCGGATAGTGCGTGGTGGCCGGAACGCGCAGCGCCTTCCCGGTGGCGGCGCGCGTTCCGTGTTCAGCAGATCAAGACGAGATCAGTGCAAGATCAGTACCGGATCGCTACGGAATCAATGGCCGAGCGACTTGTTCGCCTGCGTGGCCGCCGCGTTCAATGCGTCAGCCGGCTTCGCCTTGCCCAGGTAAATAGACTGCATTGCGTCGGTCACGGCCTTCGCGGTGTCTTCCCAACCCGTCACCGTGGGTGCGAAGCGGGCCGTCGGCAGCAAGGCGACGAAGGCCTTCGTGTCCGGATCGTTGAACGCCGGATCCGTCGATTCAGCCTTGGTGGTCGGCAGGAAGCCCTCGGTCGTGGTGAACTCCACGCGCGGTTCCTTCGTGAACAGATAGTCGAGGAACTTCCACGCCGACTTCTTCACCTTCGAGTTCTTGAACATCACGATCGAGTCGGTGACGGCGTACGTAGCGTGCGTCGTGCCCATCGGAATCGGATCGATGCCGTACTTCAGATTCGGGGCTTCCTTCTTGATCTGTTTCGACAGGAACGGCGCCGAAATTACCATCGCAACGCGGCCCTGCTTGAAGAGGTTCTGCACGTCTTCGCGGCTATAGCCGGTCACACCCGGTTGCGTCAGACCTTGATCGATCATCGACTTGTACAGCGTGGCCGCCTTGATGCCGGCCGCCGAATTGAACGCCGCCTTGTTGTCCTTGCCGACCACGTCGCCGCCATTGGTCCACAGGGCATAGTAATAGTAGACGTCCGTTTCGATTTCCTTGCCTTGCAAGCCGAATCCGGCAATGCCTTGCGCCTTCAGTTTCTTCGACGCTTCGATCACGTCGTTCCAGGTCTTCGGGCCGTCCGGATAGCCGACCTTCGCGAGCAGGTCCTTGTTGTAGTACAGCGCGCGCGCCGAAGCGGCGATCGGCAGGCCGTAGACCTTGCCATTGATTTCACCCGGTGCGAGGAACGGACCGATGAAGCGGCCCTTGAAGCTCGCATCCATGTAGCCGTCGAGCGGTTCCGCGACGTCGTCCTTCACGAAGTCGAGCAGCCAGCGCGTGCCGACGATCGCGAGGTCGGCGTTGGCGTTGCCGGAAATGTCTGTTTGCAGCTTCTGTTGCAGCGTGTCCCAGTTCACGTCTTCGATCTTGATGGTCGTGCCGGGATTGGCCTTCTCGAAGTTGCGGGCCATTTTTTCGAAGTACGGCGCGGTCGCGTCGCTGTAGTGGGCGACGGTCACGCGGACCGTGTCGGCGTGAGCCGCGACGGCGATACCTGCGAACGCGAGCGCCACGGCAACTTTGCCGAGCGCGAGGGAAGCACGGGCATGCAACGACATTTCTCTCTCCTGTGTCGAGCGGAGTGAGCGCGCTGGCGCTGACTCCGGTCCCATCCAACGATGGTGGGGTGGTTGGCTGCCGTCGCCGGCCGCTTTGGGTTAAATTGTTTGAAAAAATCCTACATGACGAAAAATGGCTTGTCACGTAGGGTCTGCCATATTTTTTCCGAGCCGGTTTTGTGCATAAGATGCTGTAAAGCAGGGATATTCTGCATGGCGTGATGTCATGGATACCCAATCTTCGGGATGACTAGACGATCGCGTAAAGCCGGGCTTGTAAGAAATTTACAGGCTAATCCAGGCCTGGCGGTGCGATTGAAGAGCGAGGCGGACAATGAATCGTGTGGTGTTGGTAACGGGCGCTTGCGGCGGCATCGGCAGCGTGTTGTGCAAACGCTTCGTGGAACAGGGCGATACGGTGCTGGCGCTCGACATCGACGCCGCCGCGCTCGGCGCGTTGACCGCACAACTCGGCGAGGCGCATGTCACGCCGATTGCGGTCGACCTCGGCGAGGCCGCCGCAGTGCAGCAGGCGGTGGCCGCCGCGGTCAAGGTGCGGGGTCCGGTGGACGTGCTGGTCGCCAACGCGGGCGCGGCACAAGGTCTGACGCTTGCCACGACGGACGTTGCGAGCTGGCAGCGCGACATCCATCTGAATCTGAACGGCACGTATCACACGGTCGAAGCCGTGCGTGCGTCGATGATCGAGCGGCAGCGCGGCGCGCTGGTACTGATCGGTTCGGTGAACGGCATGGCCGCGCTCGGTCATCCGGCTTACAGCGCGGCGAAGGCCGGGCTCATCAGCTATACGAAGGCGCTTGCGCTCGAACTCGGCCGTTACGGTATTCGCGCCAACATCGTGTGTCCGGGCACGGTGAAGACGCAGGCGTGGCAGGCGCGCGTCGACAAGAATCCGCAGGTCTTCGAGGATCTGAAAAAGTGGTACCCGTTGCGTGACTTCGCGACGCCCGACGACATTGCCGACGCGGTGCTGTTTCTCGCCTCGCCGATGGCGCGCGTGATTACCGGCGTCGCGTTGCCGGTGGACGGCGGCCTGATGGCCGGCAACCGTCTGATGGCGGAAGAACTGACGCTCGAATCACTGTGAAATCACCGTGAACCGCCTGAAGCAACATGCGGGCGGCGTGAATTCGAGTCAACGAAAGAAGACGATGAGGACAGCATGGCAGCAGTGCAACTGAGCGGCATCTTCAAACGCTACGGCGACACGCAGGTGGTGCACGGCATCGATCTGGACATCGACGACGGCGAGTTCGTCGTGCTGGTCGGGCCGTCGGGCTGCGGCAAGAGCACGTTGATGCGCATGGTGGCGGGACTCGAAGAGATCAGCGGCGGCGATCTGATGATCGGCGGCACGCGCGCGAACAGCCTTGCGCCGCAGCAGCGCAATATCTCGATGGTGTTTCAGAGCTACGCGCTATATCCGCATCTGTCCGTCTACGAAAACATCGCGTTCGGGCCGCGGATTCGCAAGGAGTCGGCGGCGAGCTTCAAGCCGCGGATCGAGGCCGTTGCAAAAATGCTGAACCTCGGCAGTTATCTGGACCGTTTGCCGCGCGCGCTGTCGGGCGGCCAGCGGCAACGCGTGGCAATGGGCCGCGCCGTGGTGCGTGAGCCGTCGCTGTTTCTGTTCGACGAGCCGCTGTCCAATCTCGACGCCAAGCTGCGCGTGCAGATGCGCACGGAAATCAAGGCGCTGCATCAACGGCTGAAGAATACGGTGATCTACGTCACGCACGACCAGATCGAAGCGATGACGATGGCGGACCGCATCGTCGTGATGAACGCGGGGCGTATCGAGCAGATCGGCCGTCCGCTGGAGCTATACGATCATCCGGCGAATCTGTTCGTGGCGAGCTTTCTCGGTTCGCCGTCGATGAATTTTGCCGAAGGTGTGATCGCGAACCGCACGCAAGGCCAGGGTCTCGCGCTGAAACTCACGGACGGCGGCGAGATCGTGCTGGAGGGCACGCCCGCTTCGGCCGTGCTCGGCGCGAAGGTCACGCTCGGCGTGCGGCCCGAACACATCGAGACGATGGCGCCGGCACCCGACGCAACGATGGAAGTCGAAGTGGTCGAGCCGACTGGCGCGGAAACGCACTTGTACGGGAAAATAGGCGGTAGCACGTGGTGCGTGACGACTCGTCAGCGCTCGAAAGTCGAGCCCGGCGAGCGCGTTGCGCTACGCCTGCCGGCCGAACATATTCACCTGTTCGATACGGAAAGTGGACGCAGGCTGGTCTGAACCGCGTGTTGTCGTTCGAGGTCGATCCAGGCTCGCCTCACGCATGATTGATGCTGCCACGTAAGGAACACCGGGTGTCCGCACCGAACTTGATTCCCCACATTCGCAGCGCACTCGCCAGTTTGCGGCCCGCCGAGCGCAAGGTCGCCGAGATGGTGTTGAACGACGTCGACTTCGCGATGCGCGCGAGCATTACCGAACTTGCGCAGCGCGCCGAGGTGTCCGAGCCATCTGTCACGCGTTTTTGCCGCGCGATCGGTGCGCATGGCCTGCGCGACTTCAAGATGCAATTGGCGCAGAGCGTGGCGGGCGGCGTGCCGTACGCATCCACGGCGGTGGCGCGCGACGACGATGTGCAAACGCTCATGGAGAAGGTGGGCGAAGCGGCGATCGACGGTATCGCCCATGCGCGCGGCGCGCTCGATCCGGCAGTGGTCGAGAGTGCGATTGCGGCGTTGTCGAGCGCACGGCGGGTGTTTTTCTTCGGCGTCGGTTCGGGCTCAGGGCTGGTCGCGCAAGATGCGGCGTTGCGGTTTCTGCGGCTCGACATTGCGTCCACCGCATTTACGGATGGTCATCTCCAGCGTCTTTACGCGGGCCTCATGGAACCGGGCGACGTGGCCTTTGCGATTTCACATTCGGGCCGCAGCGTCGAAGTGAACGAGAGCATTCAGATCGCCAAGGAGCGTGGGGCGACGACGATTGCACTGACCAATGTCGGCTCGCGCCTCGCGTGGCTGGTCGATATTCCGCTGCTGCTGCGCGTGCCGAGTCCGATCGATCCGAATACGCCGGGCGTGTCGCGGCTCGTGCATCTTTGCATCATGGACGCGCTGGCGATCGGCGTCGCGCTCAAAGCAGGGCCGAATACGCTCGAAAAGATGCGGCATGCGAAGGCGAGGTTGGCGTCGCATGAACCGGAGGCAGCGGGGGATTGATTGGAGGCGCCTTGGTGAGCCGCGCGCGGAACGCCGATACGGGTTTCAATCTTCTGCAGTTTCGATTACCCGGCTCCCCAAACGCTACAAACTGACCTTTCTTCAATTCAAAAAAACGATTATTCGGTCGTTGCCGCCATCCATCCAAAGCGCCGTGACAACCGCATTGTCGCGGCGCGCAGTGTCTGCGCCGGCCCGCCCGCCAATTCGCTGTCGAAGCTGCCGCTCGGTCCCATCAATGCCAGTACCAGGCAGATGCTGCCCGTATGGTCCAGCACCGGCGCGGCCAGCGTGTCGATGCCAGGCACAGGTCGGCTGAGCGCCGTGTCGATTCCGTCCGCGCGGATTTGCGCGAGGCGCTGCGCGTAGGGTTGAGTCAGTGGAGGCGGCGCAGACGTTGCCTCCGTGCCGCCCCGGACCTTCCCTCCACCCTCTGACGCCGCTTTCCCCGCAAAAACCTGCGCCGCATCCGCCCCCGCCAACCGCAGATGATCCTGCGTCAGCAAACCGGCGCGCACGTCGTCCGCGACGTAGGCGGCAAACACGCGGCCTATCGCCGTGTTCACCAGCGACATCACCGTCCCGACCCGCAGGCTCACATGCAGTGGCCGCGCCGATTCCTCCAGGCGCACGACCGTTGGCCCGAGCGGTCCGAGCACCGCCATCGCGACGCTCATGCCCGTGGACGCCGCCAGTTCGACCACCTCGGGTTCCGCTTCGCGCGTTGGCGATAAGCGCTGCAAACCGATCAGCCCAAGCTCCAGCGCGAGCGGCCCGGCTTCATAACAGCCGGACGCATCGCGATTGAGCAAACCGATTTTCAGCAGACTCACCAGATGCGGAAACGCCTTCGCTGGCGGCATGCCGGCGGCGGCCGCGAGATCGCGCAGGTTCAACGGCCGCGCCGCTGCGACCAGCGCCGCCAGCAACTCGCCGGTGCTGTCGAGCGACTGGATGCCGCGCTGCGGTTTCGCATCGGCGGATGGGGCGTGAGGGGTATCGAGAGAATCGGTCACGATGCGAAAGACGCTGACAAGGAAGGTTCTGCTGCCAGTTGGGCGCCGATGTCGCGCGCCGTGGCAAGCAGCGCACGCGCGATCGGCCCGTCGCTTGCGACGTCGATCGCGCCGGTCGAGCCGATCACGGTGAGCGCGAGCGACAGGCGGCCATCGGCATCCAGCACCGGCGCGCTCAGACTGCTGATGCCCGGACTCGGCGCATCCACGCTGCTTTCCAGGCCGCGCACGCGGATCGCGTCGAGGGCGGTCTCGAAGGCGGCGCTTTCGTCAGGCGGCGTCATGGTGCGATTCGCGGGGCCGGACTGATTTGCCCACATCGCATCGCGCACCTCGCGCGGCAGAAACGCGCAAAACACGCGTCCCGTCGATGTTGTCGGCAGCGACATCACCGTGCCCACATGCAAGTTGACGTGCAGCGGAAAGCCCGCGTGCTCATAGCGAACGATAGTCGGCCCTTGCGGCCCGGCAATACAGATCGCGACGCTAAAGCCGATCGCTTCGGCCAAGGCGGCCACGCGCGGCACGGCGGCGCGAAACGCCGGCTGGTTCTCCAGGTGTAGCAACCCGAGCCGCAGCGACAGCGGACCGGGTTCATAGCGGCCCGACAGTTCGTCACGCTTGATCAGACCCAGCCGGCTCAAGCTCACCAGATAAGCATGCGCCTGCCCCGGCGCGATCTGCGCGGCGGTGGCGAGGTCGGACAAGGCGAGCGGAGCGCGCGCCTGCGCGAGCGCCAGCAACACGCGGCCGCCCACTTCGACGCTCTGAATGCCACGCTGCGTCTTGCCGCCGTCCGCTGTCTCGCGGCCGTCCGCGCCTTTGCCCGTGGCCGGTTTCGCTGCTTTGCTCACACCTGCGCTCGTCCGTAAAAAAGGGTTCATGTTAACCGAAGGGCCGCGTCTCGCTGTGCTGATCTTAGGCCGTTTGAGATTTGCGTATAGCGATACATTTCGCTATTGACAAATAATTGCGTGCCGTCCTAAGATGCATTCACCCCGACACACCGGCGCAGTCACAGAGTCAAAACGGGGCGAGACAATCCTCCAATACCGTCAGCCCGCGCGGCATTCGCGCAGCCGGCCGTCTCGCCTCACGTCCAACTTTTGAGGGAGACACGCATCATGGCAAAGGCATTCGCATCCCAGGCCGACCTGGAAGTCAAAAAAGTCACGTGGACCAAGTTGTCCGAGAACGCCTACGCCTACACGGCTGAAGGCGATCCGAATTCGGGCGTGATCATCGGCGACGACGGCGTGCTGATCGTCGACACCACCGCCACGCCGGCCATGGCGCAAGACCTCATCGCGAAGATTCGCAGCGTGACGGATAAGCCGATCAAATACGTCGTGCTGTCGCATTACCACGCGGTGCGCGTGCTCGGCGCATCGGCGTATTTCGAGGAAGGCGCGCAGGAGGTGATCGCGAGCCGCGGCACGTACGAAATGATCGTCGAGCGCGGCGAAGCGGACATGAAGTCGGAAATCGAGCGCTTTCCTCGCCTGTTCGCCGGTGTCGAAACGGTGCCGGGTTTGACGTGGCCCACGCTCGTCTTCGAAAAGGAAATGACGCTGTTCCTCGGCAAGCTCGAAGTGCGCATCGCGCATCTCGGCGCAGGTCACACCAAGGGCGACACGGTGGTGTGGCTGCCGTCGCAGAAGGTGCTGTTCTCCGGCGACCTGGTCGAGTACGACGCGGCCTGCTATTGCGGCGATGCCCAACTCGAACAATGGCCGGCCACGCTGGAAGCATTGCGCGCGCTGAAGGCCGACAAGCTCGTGCCGGGCCGCGGCCCCGCGCTGACCACGCCGGAAGACGTCAACAAAGGTCTGGATTACACGAAGGACTTCGTCACCACGCTGCTGCAGCAGGGCCGAGAAGCCGTCGAGCAGCAACTCGACCTGAAGGCCGCGATGGCGCACACGCGCAAGGCGATGGACCCGAAGTTCGGCCATGTCTTTATCTACGAGCACTGCCTGCCGTTCGACGTGTCGCGTGCTTTCGACGAAGCAAGCGGTATCACGCATCCGCGCATCTGGACCGCGCAACGCGACAAGGAAATGTGGGACGCGCTGCAAGCCTGACCGAGACAGACGCACAGCAAGACAAAGCAGAGCAGAGAAGGACGGAGACACAAGATGAGCACCAACTACCAGACGCTGTCGTTCGAGTACCAGCCGTGCCGTGAACAGAGCGCGCGAGGCGGCGCGGAGCAGGCGGTCTATCCCGTGATCGTGGTCGGCGCGGGCCCGGTGGGTCTCGCTACCGCGATCGATATCGCGCAGCAGGGCGTGCCGGTCGTGCTGGTCGACGACGATTGTTCGCTGTCCACCGGTTCGCGCGCGATCTGCTTTTCGAAGCGCTCGCTCGATATTTTCGATCGCTTGGGGTGCGGCCAGCGAATGGTGGACAAGGGCATCAGCTGGAACGTCGGCAAGGTGTTCCTGAAAGACGAACTGGTGTACACGTTCAATCTGCAACCGGAAGCGGGCCACAACCGGCCCGCCTTCATCAACCTGCAGCAATACTACGTTGAAGGCTTCCTGCTCGAACGCGCGCAGGAGATGCCCAATCTCGAGATCCGCTGGAAAAGCAAAGTGGTCGGCGTGCAGCAAAGCGGTACGCCCGGCACTCACGACGCCGGCGTGACGCTGAGCGTTGATACGCCCAACGGTCAATATGCGTTGCGCGGCCGCTATGTGGTTGCCGCCGACGGCTCGCGCAGTCCGATCCGCAACCTGATGGGACTCGACAGTAAAGGCGTGACGTTCAAGGATCGCTTCCTGATCGCCGACGTCAAGATGGAAGCCGAGTTTCCAACCGAACGCTGGTTCTGGTTCGATCCGCCGTTTCATCCGAATCAGTCGGTGCTGCTGCATCGTCAGCCGGATAACGTGTGGCGGATCGATTTTCAGTTGGGTTGGGACGCCGATCCGGTGCTGGAAAAGACGCCGGAGCGCGTGATCCCGCGCGTGCGTGCGTTGCTCGGGCCGGACGCGAAGTTCGAGCTGGAATGGGTCAGCGTCTATACATTTTCGTGTTTGCGCATGGACCGCTTTCGCCACGGCAACGTGCTGTTCGCCGGCGACTCGGCGCATGGCGTGTCGCCGTTCGGCGCACGCGGTGCGAACAGCGGCGTGCAGGATGCGGAAAACCTCGCATGGAAACTGGCCATGGTGCTCGAAGGCAAGGCCTCCGACGCTTTGCTCGACACCTATGCGAGCGAACGCGAATTCGCCGCGGACGAAAACATTCGCAACTCCACCCGCTCCACCGATTTCATTACGCCGAAGAGCCCCGTGAGCCGTGTGTTCCGCGACGCGGTGCTGAAGCTAGCGCGCCATCATCCGTTCGCGCGGCAATTGACCAACAGCGGCCGCCTCTCGGTGCCGGCGGTGCTGCGCGATTCTCCGCTGAATACAGCGGACAGCGAGCCCTTCGAAGGCGCAATGGTGCCGGGCGCTTCGTGCGTGGATGCGCCGATGCAGGTGGCGGGACAGCCCGCGTGGTTCTTGCAGCACCTCGGCCAGCAATTCACCGGCGTGCTGTTCTGTGGCGAGCAAGGTGTCGATCAGGCCACTCAGGCCGCGTTGGACGCGTTGCGCAGCGGACCGATTCCGTTGAAGCTCGTGGTGGTGACGCGTGACTCCGAACAGCGCGGCGCGTTAGCAGGCGCTCAGGTCGCGCACGATATCGAAGGGCTGGCCCACTCGCGTTATGACGCAACGCCCGGCACGTTCTATCTGATTCGTCCGGACCAGCATGTTTGCGCGCGCTGGCGGCAGCTTGCTGCGGCTGATGTCGAGGCCGCATTGAAACGCGCGCTGTACGTGGAAGGCACGGCTTGAACGTCCGGCAAAAGCGGCTCGCGTAGCACGCGCCGCATCAGCAAAAAATAGCAGGAGACAGACATGACACTGAACACGCAACCGAATCTCGCCCGTCCCGACGATTTCTACGAGGCGTTGATCGATATGCATCGGGATCTGGACGATGCGCAGAGCCAATCGGCCAATGCGCAACTGATCCTGCTGCTCGCCAACCATATCGGCGATCACGCCACGCTGCTCGAAGCGATGCAGCATGCGCGCGAGGGGGTGATCGACGTTTCTTTGGGGCGCGGCGCGCAGTCGCATCCGTTGGCGGCCTGACCCGGCTCTCGTAGAACCCTGGACCCGTACCGGTAACGAAAACCCGCGCGTGGCCGTTCGAGCCACGCGCAATCCACGACGGCAACGCGGCGTGTCGACCACCTCGCCTGCCGTTTCAGTAGCAGACAACAACGCGGCGCAGCAAGACGCCGGACCCAACGGGTCCGTTGGACCCTCACGTTTGGAGATAACCGATGAGCCAACCCCTCGCCCCCGCGCTCGAGCCGGGCGCATCCGCTGCCGCGCACGACGACCTGCTGTATCGCAAGGTTTCGCTACGGATCATTCCGTTTCTGTTTCTCTGTTATGTGGTGTCGTTTCTCGATCGCATCAATATCGGCTTTGCGCAATTGCAGATGAAGCACGATCTCGGCTTCAGCGACGCAATGTACGGGCTTGGCGCTGCGGTCTTCTATGTGGGATACGTGTTGTGCGAAGTGCCGAGCAACATGCTGCTCGCACGCTTCGGCGCACGCCGCACGTTCACGCGGATCATGCTGCTGTGGGGGATTGCGTCGGTCGGCATGATGCTGGTGTCGAAACCCACGCATTTCTATGTGTTGCGCTTCATGCTTGGCGTGTTCGAGGCGGGGTTCTTTCCCGGCATCGTGCTGTATCTCACCTACTGGTATCCGGCGCGGCGGCGCGCGGCCGTGCTGTCGATCTTCTTCGCGGGCGTGGCGGTGGCAGGGGTGCTCGGTGGCCTCGTGTCCGGCTGGATCATGCGTGACATGGGCGGCGTGCTGGGCCTGTTCGGCTGGCAATGGATGTTCGTGATCGAAGGCGCGCCCGCCATCGTGCTCGGCCTGCTTGCCGCGTTCTATCTGGTGGACGGCCCGCAACATGCCGCGTGGCTCACCGCCGCGGAGAAAGCGCAATTGATCGCGCAACGCGACGAAGACCGCCGGCCTGCGGCTGACGCGCATTCGTCACGCTCGTTCACGCAGGCGTTGCGTAATCCGCGGGTGTATCTGTTCGCGTTCGTCTACTTTTCGCTGACCTGCGCCTCGCTCACGCTGAACTTCTGGATGCCGCTGATGATTCGCGACTTCGGGGTGCACGACGTCCTCGCCATCAGCCTGTACACGGTGATTCCCAACGCCATCGGCGCGGTGGGGCTGATTCTGATCGCGCGTCATTCGGATCGCCGTGGTGAACGTCGCCGGCATTTCGCGGTGTGCACGATTGGCGGCGGCGTGGCGCTCTCGTTGCTGACGCTTCATCTGAGCAGCTTTCCCGCGATGCTCGCGATTCTTTCTCTGGCTGCGGTGCTGATCTTCGCGGCCCTGCCGATCTTCTGGACGGTGCCGTCGGGGTATTTGTCCGGCACGGCGGCGGCGGCCGGGATCGCGCTGATCAGCAGCATCGGCATTACGAGCGGTATTGTCAGTCCGTGGGTGATCGGGTTGATCAAGACGCACACCGGCAGCATGGACAACGCGCTGTATGTGCTGACCGCGTTGCTGTTCGTCAGCGGCGTGGCAATGCTGCTCGGCGTGCCGAAGGACGGCAAACGCGCGTGAAGACGCTTACCGGTCCGGACCGGATTATCGGGTAGAGTCGCGAGTATTCTGTTGCGACAGCCCGTAGACCGTCCGAACCTTTGCGATGCATTTCATCGACCCTGTTCCGCTGCCGCACGACGGCCCGTCCGACATTGCAGTGTGGCGGATCGATATCGACTTCGCCGAGTCGCTGAACGCCCCGGTTTTCGCGTCCCTTAGCGACGAAGAACTCACGCGCGCCCGTCGCTTTCGCCGTCATGAAGACGCGTTGCGCTTCGCCACCGTGCGTGCCGCGCTGCGTGAGCAGCTCGCGCGGGGGCTCGGCGTCGCGGCACACGCCGTGCGCTTTGCAGCCGATGCCAACCACCGTCCTCATCTCGCGGAGTCGGATCGCTTCGATTTCAACGTGTCGCATGCGGGCGAGCATGGCCTGATCGCGATCTCGCCGATGCGGCGCGTTGGTGTCGATATCGAGCAGTACAGCGACACATTCGATTGGCATTCGATCGCGGCGCTGACGCTCGATCCGAAAGAAGTCGTATGGATCGAAGGTCTCGACGCGGCTCGGCAAACCGCTGCGTTTTACGATGCATGGGTTGCCAAGGAAGCGCTCGTCAAAACGACGGGCGCGGGCATCACGCGCGGGTTGCAACATCTGACGGTGCTGCCGCGTGAGAGTATGCGCGTGACGCTGCGCAATCAGATTCCCGACGACATGCGTGAAGTCGACGCGCGCTGGCTTGCCGCGCCGGACGGCTACGCCGCGTGCGTCGCCTGGTCGGCGACGGCGTTGCGGCGCTAGAGGCCATAGAGCGGCCCATGCAGCGCGTTACGCGTTTGCTTCCCCAAATACCAATGACTTCGGCCAGCCAAACGTATGTACCTGTGTGAGCGGCTGCGCTAGCGCGACCGCCGCACGAATCTTGCCGGCCATCGGCACATCGAGTACATGCCAGCGGCCATATTCCGCGAGATCGAACGCGCCGGTCGCGGTGGGACTGAACAGCAGTTCGAGATCGATATCGACAGGCGCGTAACGCAACGCACTGCAAAGGCTGCTATAGCGAGCGTTCCGGCGCGATGCTTCCGGCGTCTGATCCGGCGCCGCGCCGGGCGCGGGCACGACGACGCTCAATCCGAGCGTTGTCGCCGCAACACCGATCATGATCCAGATACCGCCGTACGCGATATCGATTGTGATGCCGCGGCCGTCGCGCGGATGGCGCGCGCGCAGTTTCTCGTTGCCGTCGTCGTGTAGATCGACGGCGTGCGGCTCGCTGTCGAACAGGTGAGCGACGATCCACCGCACCACCACGCGCGCGCTGATGAAGCGTTTGCGCAATGCGGCGTTGGGATGCAGTCGCGCGCGCTCGCGCTCGGTCTTGGAAAGCCAGCTATCGCCTTCCTGCACGGGCACCGGTAGCCATTCGCAGCGGAATCGCCACAGATGTAATTCGCCTGCGCGTGGTGCGACGACATTGTGTGGACGGCTACGTGTCAGTGGATGGCACTGGAATGCCGTTGCCGTGGCGATCTCGCGTGCGAGTCGGGCGGCGTGCGCTCTAGGTGTGCCAGCGGCGCCCTCAGCGGTGCGCTCAACTGCGCTTGCAACTGAGCCTTCAATTGCGCCTTCAACGCCGCCTTCAACTGCGCGTGACGCGCCGCTGTCGCGCCCACGCGAGGCCGACAGACAAACCTGGTCCGAGTCCAATGACATAGGCCGGCTTCCTCAATGCATGTACGTGACGCGCCGTGCTTGCACGTCGAGTTCCACACCGGCGTCGAGCAGATCGATGGCGAACCAGCGAATCAACTTCAGAACACCGCTCACCGCGGGCGCCGGCAGCCAGTCGTTCAGCATGCGCAACGCGGCGCCGCTGTGCGTTTTTTGCAGCAGCGCGATGGTTTGCAAAACCACCGCTTCGTCTTTGCCGAGATCGCGGGCGCAGCGGCAGCGCATGTCGAGCGGACGATACGACACGTGCATCAGCGAACGCATCAGCAGATCGAAGTGTTCGATGCCGTCCTGGCGCAAGCCGGCGCCGCTGAGTATGTCGCGCCAGTGCGCATCGCCGCTCGCCGTCTCGCAAGAGGGACGCAGCCAGGTGCGCACGGCGCTCAGGACGGTGCGATCGGGGGCGTCGGCGGAATCGGCCGGATGGTCGTCGATCAGTTCCGGGCGGCCGGTGTGTTGAGAGCGAAAGTTCATCGATGCTCCTGGGTGGACACGGTCCAACGAATCGCGCCGACCAGATGGGACAGACGCCGCGTCGCAGGCCAGCGCATGTCGTGCGACGGATGGGCGATGACGCAGAGACTGCGTCAGAGGTTATGTCGGGTGCCGGCATCAGCTGCTTGGTTCACCTTGAGCCGGCTGGGTTGGATGATGAGCCAAAACACGTCTAAATGCAAATCATTCGCATTTAGACGTGTTGTCAGAGTGACGCACGTCCGGCGCCTGCCGCAACACGTGCGCGGCCATGGCGCAAAAGGTCGATGCCACAACGCAACTAACGGTCAACCCCGCCAGGCGTCCACGGATATGATGGCGAAGTGCCGAATTCAGCCTTTCCGGCATAAACGGCTTGCAGTCTCCTTGCCCACTTCCGCCAGCCAAATGCCGATAAAAACACTCGACGCCGCCTCGACTTCCAAGCCTACCCAGACGGCGCAGCGCCTCCCCACGCTGATGCTTGCCGCCACGCTGTCCCTAGGAAGCGCGATTGCGCTCGGGCTTGCGCGTTTCGCCTACGCGCTGCTGTTGCCGTCGATGAAACTCGACCTCGGCTGGAGCTTCGCGCAAGCCGGCGCGATGAACACGGCTAATGCGTTGGGTTATCTGCTCGGTGCGCTGGCTTTTCCGCGCCTTGCGCGCCGCTGGTCAGCCGGCGCGCTGTTCGGCGGCGGTTGCGTGGCCACGGCGCTTCTAATGGCCGGCAGCGGCCTGGTTGCCGACACGCACTCACTGCTCGCGCTGCGCGTGGTCACCGGCGCGAGCAGTGCGGCGATCTTTATCAGCGGCGGCGTGTTGGCGGCACGGCTTGCGTCGGCGAGACCGCACGACGCGGGGCTTGTCCTCGGCTTGTATTACGGCGGCACGGGGTGGGGCATCGTGGCGTCGTCGGTGCTGGTGCCGCTGACCATTGTCAACGTCGCGCACGGTTGGCAGTTCGCGTGGTTCGCACTCGCGCTCGCGTGCGCGGTGCTCGCCGCGGTGGCCGTCGGTGCGGCGCGAAAAATCGAGAGCGTGCATCCGACGCTGTCTTCAGCTGCGCAGTCACACACGGCCGCCAACGCGCCCCGTTGGCCGCGATTCAGTCTGGCGCTGACGGGATACGGATTGTTCGGCGTCGGCTATATCGGCTACATGACGTTCATCGTCGCGTTGCTGCGCAATGCGGGCATGAGCGCGGCTGTCGTCACGGGCTTCTATCTGCTGCTCGGCGTGGCGACCGTGGTGTCGGCGCGCGTGTGGTCGAGTCTGCTCGACCGTATGCGCGGCGGCCAGGCGCTTGCGGTCCTCAACACATTGCTCGCAGTGGCGACCCTGCTGCCCGCGCTGTTCACGCAGCCTTGGGTGGCGTTCGTATCCGGCGCGCTGTTCGGCGCGACATTCCTTTCGGCCGTGGCGTCGACTACGGCCTTCGTGCGCCACAATCTGCCCGCCAGTCACTGGGCCAAGGGCATTAGCGCGTTCACAATCGTGTTCGCGTTCGGGCAGATCGTCGGGCCGATGGTGATCGGCTGGGTCTCGGACGGCGCGGGCCTCGCGCGCGGGCTGGTGTATTCCGCGCTGTTGCTCGCGGCAGGCGCGGTGCTGGCGGCGTGTCAGAAGCCGCTGCGTTGATTGTGGGTCCGCGCATGCAGGCAAGTGCGCCGCGCGCCCACGTTTCGCTCCTCACACGTCACACCTGCACGGACGGGATGCTCTTCATGCAACGCAAGGCGAACATCGAACGGCTATGACGGATGCCGGCGATCTTGTAGAGCTTCTCGCGCAGAAAACGCTCGTAGCCCGCCGTACCGTCGACCGCCACCTTCACCAGATAGTCGTAGTCGCCCGACACGAGATAAGCCTCGAGCACCTCGGTGAGCGTCGCCAGTTCGGCGCCGAAGCGGGCGAGGGCGTCGTCGTCGTGACGGTCTAAAGTGACTTCGAGCAGGACTACGTCCGCGAAGCCGAGCTTCTGCTGATCGAGCAGGGCGACGTAGCCGCGGATATACCCATCGGTTTCCAACTGACGCGTGCGGTTCCAGCACGCGGTGGTCGACATGCCAACCAGTTCCGCCAGTTCGGCGTTGCTCAGGCGCGCGTTTTTCTGCAACTCGCGCAGGATCTTGCGATCCTGGTTGTCGAGCGGGCGATTTCGGGTGCTCATGGACGATGGCGGAAGATTGTTCATTAAATTTGCATTCTAGCTGAATATCGTCCCGACTCTGACCATAAGCTTCATTGCTTTAAGAAGCCTATCCAGACTGTCTCCGGATATATTTTCAGGGTGCATTCATGCCCGGGACAACCGTCCGAGCCGCGGGCCTCGCGCCCACGGTCTTATGCGGCCAAAAGCTGCCATCCGGGTCTCGCTGTCTTTCACAGGAAGGCGGCACGCGGGCGATCTGCGGCGTTACCCACGTCGGAGGGCGCGCTCGCCGGGCATGAACGCATGTTCCCAACCGACATGCATTGGCTCTCGTGTTTGCACGGAGCGTGGCATCGGCGGCAATTTCTTCTCATCGTCTATGCACGGTTTTACATAGGACGATGCGGCAACGTGCGGCGAATCATTGGGTGGAGCGTGTGCTGGTTAGCATGGGCGCCGCTCTAAACTGAGCGCATCCGCTACAGCGCAGCGCAGTGGCCATCATGGATCGCTTGGAAAAATAGCCACACGTTCTCGCTTGGTTAGCCCGCTTTGACGGGCCCCTTTGCCGCGCTCTGTACCGCAACACTGCGATAGACGTCGCGACAAAATTGCATGCCGTGCTCATGCGTACCGTTCACGGCCGCCGCAATATGCACCGTTCCTTCCACACGCTGGGGCGCCGGCGGATTGACCAATGCGGCGTCGATCGCGAACGGATCGGCCGGCGACGCGCGCATGATGCCGATGCCCCTGATCGTCACCGCAAGGCATGGATCGGATGTTTGCGCGCCGTGGCCGGCCGCCACGTCGAAATTGACGTTGAGCGTCCAGAAGCCCTCATGAATACCCTGATGAATAATGACGGCCTTCACCACGTCCTGGCGTGACAGCGTGTACTCGTTGCTTGCCATCGGTCCCTCCGTGCTCGCACGCTTTCCGGGCATACGTATGCAGATATGGCATCGTGCGTGGACCAGCGAAGATTAGTTTTACGCGCCATTCGCTGCAGTGCAAGCGGAAAGATATGCACGCGCGTGCTCCCGCAAGCGAGCATCGAGCGGACGCACGAAAGGCGACAGCCGAACACCGGCGTCGCCTTTCGTGTCGCAGCCTCAGAGAGGCCGCGCCGCAGTGAAACGAAGCAATGAAACGAAGTTCAGTTCAACTGCGCAAGTGGTGAAATCTCACCAAGGAGTTAATGGAAAATGAGGTACAGGATGACCAGTACGATCAACGGAACGCCAAGCAGCCAGCCGAGAAGATAAGGCATGGTGTGATCTCCTTTCGTATCGAGGTTTGAATACGAAAGTGATTGAGCATCCGGCGTGCCTGACGTGCGACGTTCTCTTACGTGACGCTCTCGCGGTCATCTCAGGGCAAATTTTCCCGCAGAACAATGCTGAATTGCACAGGCTTCACGTCGCTCAATGCATCGCGCTTCTCGCGCACGTTGCGGAAAATGCGCAGACAATTCCCCACCATGGCCTGCGGCGTTTGCGTGATCAACGCGTCCATGGTGCCGTCGATCAACAAGGCTCGCGTGTCGGGCGTCAAGCCATGACCGACGAACAGAATCTTCTGTTCCGAACGCGCTTCGACAATCGCGCGCGCCACGCCATCCGATCCGCCGCCGCTGTTGTAAATGCCGGCCAGATCCGGATGCTGCTCCAGTAGCTTGCGCGTCTGCATATAGTTGCGCTCGCTATCATCGTGTCCTTCACGCAATCCAATTACGCGCACTTGTGGGAACGTCGATTCGATCAAATGGAGAAAGCCGATCTCGCGTTCCTCATGTCCACGATAGTTGAGGCTGCCCGCGAGCATCGCGATCTTTCCGCTCGGCCGCGGACCCATGAAGCGTCCGAGCAGTAGCGCAGCCGTCCGCCCGGCCGCACGATTGTCGATACCCACATAAGCCAGCCGCCGCGCATTCGATAAATCCGAAATCAACGTGATGGCCGGCACGCCCTGGTCGGCCAATGCATTCACGGCATCGCGCACAACGGGATGTTCGAGCGCCATGAACACCACGCCGTCCGCACGCTGTCCGTAATGCAACAGACGGTCGGCCAGTTCCTTCGGGTTGAAACTCTCGACGTAGTGCACGCGGCACTTCATATCCAACGCGTTCCACTGATCGTGAGCGAAGTCGATGTAGTCGCCGAGCATGCGCAAATAGCGATTGGTGCCGGCGGGCAGCAGGAACGCAATGCGCATCGGCTTCGAGGCGGACGCGGTAGGCGCCTGAGGCGTGAGCAGATAGCCGAGTTGGGCGGCCGCTTGCAGCACGCGTTGCGCCGTCACGGCACGCACGCCTTCGCGGCCATTGAGCACGCGATCCACTGTGGCGGTCGAAACGCCGGCGGCGCGCGCAATGTCGGGAATGCGCGCGCGCGCAGCGGCGCTGAGGTGAACCGTTTCGGACATAGCAGTCCTTCACAGAAAGGAAGTCCATCAAAAACCATCAAGTTCGCGGTTTGACAGCGCTTGCCGCGCACGCCTAGTCTTGCAGCTATCACGCGACGACTCAACACCGGCGACTGGAAATCAAGGCGTAAGAGCGGGCGATGATGGTTTTTGATGGATTCGACGTTCACATCAATTATAAGCAAGGAGACGCTCAAATGACCAACCTCGCGAGACGCACCCTGCTGCGTGCGGCGGCCGCCGTGCCGGTAGCCGGCGCCCTGGGCTTTCCGGCGATCGTGCGCGCGGCGTCCGGCCCGGAGTTCGTGTTCAAGTACGGCAACAACCTGCCGCTCACGCATCCGTTGAACGTGCGCTCGCAGGAAGCGGCCAACCAGATCAAAGAGGCGTCGAAAGGGCGCATGGAGATCCGGATATTCCCTAACAACCAGTTGGGCGGCGACACCGACATGCTCGCGCAGGTGCGCAGCGGCGGCATCGAAATGTTCACGCCGTCGGCGCTGGTGGTATCGACGCTTGCGCCATCGGTTGCAATCAACGCGGTCGGCTTCGCGTTCAGCGACTACAACCAGGTGTGGGGCGCCATGGACGGCAAGCTCGGCGCGTACGTGCGCGCGGCGATGCAGAAGGCCGGTCTCGAATCGTTCGAAAAGATGTGGGACAACGGTTTTCGTCAGACCACTACCAGCAATGGCCCGATCACGAGCGCGCAGACCATGCGCGGTCTGAAGATTCGCGTGCCGGTGAGTCCGCTCAGCATCGATATGTTCAAAGGACTCGGCGCCGCGCCGACGAGCCTGCAATTCAGCGAGGTCTATTCGTCGCTGCAAACGCATATTGTCGATGCCCAGGAGAATCCGCTGCCGATCGTGCAGGTCGCCAAGCTCTACGAGGTGCAGAAGTACTGTTCGCTGACCAATCACATGTGGGACGGCTACTGGTTCGTGCTGAACCCGCGCGCGTGGCAACGCTTGCCCAAGGATCTGCAGGGCATTGCCAGCGACGCGTTCAACCAGTCGGCGCTCAGGCAGCGTGAGGACGTGCGCAAGCTGAACGACGCGGCAGTCGCGGATCTGCAAAGCAAGGGGCTCTCGATCAACCGTCCTGCGCCGGATACGTTTCGCGCGGCGTTGCGCCAGGCGGGTTTCTACGCGGAATGGAAAAGCAAGTTCGGCAATCAGGCGTGGGACCTGCTCGAACAGTCAGTCGGCAAGCTGGCCTGACCGTGCTGCATACGGGTGAGGCTGAGACGAAGCGCGGCGAGCCGCCGCGAGGAGGCAGCAGGATGTCGAATCACGCATTGAATCCGGCGGAAGCGGGAGTGCCGTTGCACACCGCGAGCATGCCGCGCCGCTGGCTGAGGAGTTTCGATCGCGGTCTGATCGCGCTCGTCGAAGTGTGCGCGGCGGCGCTGCTCGCCATGGAGATCGTCGTGATGCTGGCGGGCGTGGTGTGTCGTTATGCGCTGCACCAGCCGCTCGTATGGTCCGATGAACTGGCGGGCATTCTGTTCCTGTGGCTCGCCATGCTCGGCGCGGTGCTCGCGTTGCGGCGCGGCGAGCATATGCGCATGACCGCGCTGGTCAGCCGGCTGTCGGCGCCGCGTCGCGCGTTGGTCGATACGCTGGCGATCGCCGCGTCGATCGCGTTGCTCGCGCTGTTGATCGCTCCTGCGTACGACTATGCCTCCGGCGAGGCGGCGATCGTGACGCCCGCCTTGCAGATCAGCAATGCGTGGCGGGCGCTCGCGTTGCCGATCGGCGCCGCGCTCATGCTGCTGGTCGGGCTGATCCGGCTGGCCCAGGTGAGCCGCGTGCGCGACGTCGTGATCGCGCTCGGGATCACCGCCGTACTTGGCGCAGTGGTCGTGTTCGCCGGGCCGTGGTTTCAAACGCTCGGCAAGACCAATCTCGTGATCTTTTTTGTCGGCGTCGTGGCGGTCGGGATTTTTTCGGGCGTGCCGATCGGGTTTTCGTTTGCGCTCGCCACGTTCGGTTATCTGGGCCTCTCGACCTTTACGCCGCTCGAAGTCGTGGTCGGGCGCATGGACGAAGGCATGTCGCATCTCGTGTTGCTGGCGGTGCCGCTCTTCGTCTTTCTCGGCCTGCTGATCGAGATGACCGGCATGGCGCGCGCGATGATCGAGTTTCTCGCGAGCCTCGTCGGCCATGTGCATGGCGGCCTGTCGTTCGTGCTGATCGGCGCCATGTACCTGGTGTCGGGCATCTCCGGTTCGAAAGTGGCGGACATGGCGGCGATTGCGCCGGTGCTGTTCCCGGAGATGAAAAAACGCGGCGCTTCCGAAGGCGATCTGGTTGCGCTGCTCGCCACGACCGGCGCACAAAGCGAAACCATTCCGCCGAGCATTGTGCTGATCACGATCGGTTCGGTGACGGGCCTGTCGATCTCCGCGCTCTTCACGGCGGGCATGCTGCCAGGCGCGGTGCTCGCGCTGATTCTGTGTGCGGTGGTGTGGTGGCGCTATCGCAAGGAAGACCTGAGCGGCGCGCAACGTTTCAGCAAGCGGCAGATCGGGCGTCTGTTCATCGTGTCGCTGCCTGCGCTCGCGCTGCCGTTTGTGATTCGCATGGCCGTGGTCGAAGGCGTGGCGACGGCGACCGAGGTGTCGACCATCGGCATTGCGTATTCGATGCTGATCGGCCTGCTGGTGTATCGCCGCTTCGACTGGCGGCGGCTTGGCCGCATGCTGGTGGATGCGGCGACGTTGTCGGGTGCGATTCTTTTCATCATCGGCTGTGCCACTGCCATGGCGTGGGCGCTTACGCAGTCCGGCTTTTCGCAGGATCTCGCGCAAGTCATGGGCTCGATGCCTGGCGGCGCATATGGTTTTCTCGCGGTGTCGATCGTCGTGTTCGTGATGCTCGGCAGCGTGCTCGAAGGAATTCCGGCGATCGTGCTGTTCGGACCGCTGCTGTTTCCGATCGCGCGGCTCGCGGGTGTGCATGAAGTGCATTACGCGATCGTCGTGATTCTCTCGATGGGTGTGGGCCTCTTTTCGCCACCGTTCGGCGTCGGCTACTACTCGGCGTGCGCGATCAGCAAGGTCAATCCCGACGCGGGAATTCGGCCGATTGTCGGCTATATGGGCGCGTTGCTCGTCGGCCTGATCGTGGTCGCGGCAATTCCCTGGATTTCGATCGGGTTTCTCTAAGCGGGTCTCTCAGGTTTCTTAACAGGTTCGACCTTCGGGCGCCGCGTTTTCGCCGCGCCGGGGCGTCGCTCGTCTTTCAACCCCGCAGCATCGGGAGAGTTTCATGAGTCGTTTCTTTGGCGAAATCCGGCAGGCAGGTTACGTGGTGCGGGATATCGAAACCGCGATGGACTATTGGAGCCGCGTGCTCGGCGTCGGTCCGTGGTTTTATAACGAACGCGTGCCGATCGAAAACTATACGTACCGTGGGCAAACGTACGAGGTGCATAACTCGGTTGCGCTGGCGAACTCGGGACCGTTGCAGGTCGAACTGATCCAGACGCGTAACGACGCACCGTCGATGTATCGCGACTTTCTCGCCGCGGGCCATACGGGCTTGCAGCACAACGCGTACTGGACCACCTCGTTCGACGCCGATCTCGCGCGCCTGCAGGCCCAAGGTTTCAAAGTCGCGATGAGCGGCGAAGTGGGGCGCAACGGGCGCTTTGTCTACTTCGACACGGAGAATCATCCCGGTACGGTGATCGAGTTGTCCGAGATCGCCGGGCCGAAAGGCAAGCTCTTCGACATGATCTACAAGGCGTCGCTCGACTGGGACGGCCGCGAGCCGGTGCGCCGCTTTCCTGATCTGGGCACGCTATGAACGCGGCGCCGCAACCACAGACCGTCGACGAAGACACGCTCGAAGCCGACTATCTGATCGAGACGCCGCTCGACCCTCGGCGCGTCGCGGACGTCATGGCCGGCGAACAGTCGAGCGGCACGTTCGTGCGTGTCGCCAACGAATCGGATGCGCTGCGCGCACGCAGCCGCGCGAGCGTGCTGCGCGTCGAAGAACTCGAGGCGGCGGCGCAGCCCAGCTTGCCGAATGCATGGCTCGCGCGTCAGGGCACGCCGGGGCCGTGGCGGCGCGCGCGCATCACGCTGTCGTTTCCGCTCGCCAATATCGACGCGAATCTGCCCACGTTGGCGGCGACCGTGGCCGGCAATCTATACGACCTCGGCGAGGTGACGGGCATGCGGCTGCTCTCGCTACGTTTGCCGGCTTCGTATCGTGCGCGTTTCGAGTGGCCACGACATGGCGTGGCCGGCACGCGCGCGCTGACGCAAGTGAAGGACCGGCCGATGATCGGCACCATCATCAAGCCAAATGTCGGCCTGAGCGCGGCGGAAACGGCGGCGCTGGTGCGCGATCTGTGCGAGGCGGGCGTCGATTTCATCAAGGACGACGAGGTGTGCGCAGATCCCGCGCATGCGCCGCTTGCGGAGCGCGTGCGGGCAGTGATGTCCGAAGTGCGCCGCTACCGTGAACGCAGCGGCCGGCCCGTGATGGTCGCGTTCAATATCACCGACGACCTCGACGCCATGCGTCGCCACGCGGAACTGGTCGAACGCGAGGGCGGCAGTTGCGTGATGGCGAGCATCAACTGGTGCGGCTTTTCCGCGATCCAGACGCTGCGCCGCGCGACCCCGCTGGTGCTTCACGCGCACCGCAACGGCTACGGCATGTTGTCGCGCGATCCGGCGCTCGGCATGTCGTTTCAGGCTTATCAGACGCTGTGGCGCTTGAGCGGCGTCGATCATATGCACGTGCACGGTCTGGCCGGAAAATTCGCCCAGAGCGACGCCGAAGTGATCGAGTCGGCGCGCGATTGCGCGACACCGCTCGCCGCCGGTCGCGACGATGCGGTGCTGCCGGCGTTTTCGTCTGGGCAGTGGGCCGGCACCGTGCAGGCGACCTTCGAGGCGGTGCGCTCGACCGACTTGTTGTTCATGTCGGGCGGCGGCATTCTCGCGCATCCGGACGGCCCCGCTGCGGGCGTCACGAGCGTGCGCCAGGCGTGGGCGGCGGTGCAGGCCGGCACGCCGCTGCCGGAGTACGCCGAGCACATGCCGGAACTACGGCGCGCGCTGGCGTTTTTCGGCAGCCGCACGTGACCACTGCACGCGACACGGAACGAACGATGAGCACTGTGCGCGACAGATCCAGCGACGCTCCCGCCTACGCCTTCTACGGCGACGACTTCACCGGCGCGACCGACACGCTGGCTCATCTCGCTCGCGCGGGTTTGCGCACCATGCTGTTCTTCGCGCCGCCGGATGCCGCGCGTCTTTCGACGCTCGGCCGGCTCGATGCAATTGGCGTGGCGGGCGCCGCTCGGAGCATGGCACCCGCTGCGCAGCGGCAGGAGCTCGAGCAAGTCGGCGCCGCTTTTGCGGAACTCGGCGTGCGGGTGATGCACTACAAAGTGTGTTCGACGTTCGATAGCGCGCCGGAGACCGGCAGTATCGGCGTGGCGCTGCGCACGTTGCGCGCGTATTGTGCGAACGAACTCGTCGCGGTGATCGGCGGTCAGCCGAATTTGCGCCGCTATTGCGTGTTCGGCGAACTATTCGCGGCAGCCGGTGCGACCGATAGCGCGCAGACGGTCTATCGCATCGACCGTCATCCGACTATGAGCCGGCACCCCGTCACGCCGATGAACGAAGCGGACTTGCGCGTGCATCTTCAGCGTCAGGGTGTGGACAATGTGCAATTGATCGACTGGCGCTGCTATGCCGGCGGCGACGCCGGGCTCGAAGCGCAAGTCCAGCGCCGGCTCGATTCGAAACCCGACGCGTTGCTGTTCGACGTGCTCGATGATTCGCATCTGCAAGCGCTAGGCCGGCTCATCGCGCGTCATGCCGCGAGATCGGCGCCTTTGCTCGCGATCGGCGCGAGCAGCGTCGCGCAGGCGTACGCGTTAGCGCGTGAGACCGGCGCCGAACTTGCCGCGGCGCAAACCCGAAGCGCGCCGCTGTTGACCCGTGCGCGCGGACCCGTTTTCGTGCTGGCGGGCAGTCTGTCGCCGTTGACCGAGGTGCAGATCCGAGCGGCGCAATCCTATCTGCGCGTGGAACTGGACCCCTTGCAAATGACGGGCGACGCGGCGAGCGACTATCTGGCCGGCCGGTTGGCGGCGATCACCGGCCCGTTGCGCGACGGACGCAACGTACTTGCGTTCACAAGGCGCCAACCGTCGGGCGAAGGCGGCGCGCTGCCGGCACTCGCGCACGCGTGCGCGTCACTGTTGCAACAGGTGCTCGGTGCCGTGCGCTTGCACCGCATCGGCATTGCGGGCGGCGACACGTCGAGTCTTGCCGTGCGCGCGCTCGGCGCATGGGGACTGTCGTATATCGCACCGTTATCGGCGGGCGTCACGGTGTGCCGTCTTCACGCCGATCGCGCGGAACTCGATGGCATGGAGATCATGCTCAAGGGCGGGCAGATGGGCGATACGGATCTCTTCGAACAACTGCTCACGGGCAACGGCTAACCGTTGTCCCCGAAGCCCGGATACAGCGTCATGCCGCCGTCGACGAGCAACGTCGTGCCGATCACGTAGTCGCTTTCATCCGAGGCGAGCCAGATTGCGGCCCTGCCGATATCCTCCGTTGCGCTCGGCCGCCTCGGCATGCGAGTGATAGTTCACGACGACGGCCGCGCCTGCGTCCGCAAGCGCTTTGGCGACACCGTAGCCAATGCCCGAACTGGCGCCTGTGACGAGAGCAACCTGATTCGCGAGTAATTTTTCCATCGTGTCCCCCCGGCGTGACAAGTTGGGATGTGAGTCGACCGGCGACAAGGAAAGGCCGCCGGATATCCATGCAGCGAACTGCAGAGATATCCGGCGGCCTTCGACCCAACTTCAAAGAATAAGACTGTTACCTCGCTACGGCATCAACGGCTAGATGACGCCGACGACCAGCAGCACGATCACCACGATCACCACGAGACCGATGCCGCCGGTAGGACCGTAGCCCCAAGAACGGCTGTGCGGCCACGACGGGAGCGCACCGATCAGGAGAAGAATCAGCACGACTAGAAGAATAGTTCCCAACATATGAATGACCTCCGCCTGGTTGATAAGATCTGCCTTCACGACAGCCACACAGGACCCGTATTGCGAGCGTTCCTGCGAACTACAGTATCGATGTCATGGTTGAGCAAACCGCATGCCCAGGGCGAACGTCGAGCTGGAAATTCTTTGCCGCGTCACCGAGCGGTGTTGCGGGCGGCGGCTCCGATACGCGATGCAACGAGATCCGCCACGAACGCGATAGCGAGTGCTATCGCTCCGCAAGTGAAGATCAACGCGTAATCGTTATGCGTGTGCGAGAAAAGGTACGAGTAGCCGTATCCGCCCAGTGCCTGGAAGAGCGCAAAGGCTGTCGTCGCGCGGCTCCACGCGGCGCGCTGTTCGGTGTGATCGTGCGGCACGAGTTCGTGAATGCGTCCGAGCACGAGCGGCACGACGCCCGGTGTGAAAATGCCCAGAATCACGGTCGATACAGCCAGCGTCACTGCGCTGCCTGAAAAGGCGAGCAGGGCCACCGCTGCTGCTTGCAGAAGCAGGCCGACGCGGTACGCCTTGCCGAAGCCGATACGATCGGCAGCGTTGCCGCAGATCACCGGACCGACGATCGCGGCGAGGCCATACAGCACCCAGTAGTCCGCGCCGATTGCAGCGCCACGCCCCAAGCCGCGAGCGACGTAGTCGACGAGCAGCACCATCGCCGGTACGAGGCCGAGGGCATTCGCCGCGTATTGCGCGTACAGCACGCGCAGCGTCAAGCCGTGCGGGCGCGCCGTGTGATGTGCGCCAGGTGGCACGACCGCGGCAGGCGGGTTCGTGGAGGGCCAGCCGAACCAGCTCACGGCGGTCAGCACCAATGCCACGATGCCGAGGCCGATCCACGCAGTCTGCAAGCCGAAGTGGAGCAATTTCGGAATCAACGTGCCGGATGCCGCGATGCCCAGGCCCAGCCCGAGAAAGATCATGCCGCTCACGAAGCCACGGCGCGGCGCCGGAATATGCGGAAGAATCGAGGTTGCCACCAGCACCATGATCGCGCCACCGGAAATGCCCGACAACAAACGCCACGCAAAGAACCAGCTCACCGAAAGCGGATACGCGCAGGCGAAGAAGGCGGCGGTCACCACGACCATCAGCAGGCGCAACGCGGTGCGGTTCGAGAGCGCCGATGCAAGCGGCCGGCCGATCAACGCGCCGACCAGATAACCGGCGAAGTTCGCCGCGCCGAGCGTAACCGCTTGCGACGAGGTGAACCAGTGCGCCTGGATCAGCGAGGGAATCAACGGCGTGTAAGCGAAGCGGGCGAGGCCGATGGCGACGAGACTGCCGCACAGTCCGGCGAGCGTTGCAAAGAGCGTGCGGGCGTCGAGTGAGACTGGACTGGCGGACGTTATCGGTGCAGCGGACATGACGGTTCCTTTACCGGTGCGCGCGCTGATGGCGGCGCTGCCGGATGGCGGTGATGAAATCGAAGTGGAGGGTTGCGCCTTGTCAGGCGCCCGGCTCAAACGTTGTTGTCTTGCGCCGGTAGAGCAGGCAAACCGAGCAGCAGCAGAGCCGGCGCTATCGCGCCGATCAGCAGCGCCGGTTGCGGATCGACCCGGGCGAGAACGCGAACGCCGATCAGCGTGGCCAGCAGGTGCGTTGCGGCGTCGTCGGCGGAAACGACGGCGGTGATCTCACCGCTTTCGGTGGCCGCGACCATGCGGCGGTAGAAAAACGCCCGGACTTCTGCGAATTCCGTGGCGACGATTTCACGGAATGCTTCGTCATCCGATGCGGTTTCGATCGCCGTATTGACCAGCATGCAGCCGCGTTTGCCAGGGTCGGCGAACGTTCGCTCCAGGATCTCATGGAAGAACAGGGTGATGCCCTGAGCCGGCGACACGCTGCGCTCCAGCCGATTAATGCGCTCGCGCAACGTGTGCTCGAGGTAATGCTCGAGCGCACGCAGATACAGCGCGCGCTTGTCGCCGAATGCGTTGTAGAGGCTCGGCTGCGTCAGGCCGGTCGATTTGACCAGGTCGCGCGTGGTGGTCGCCTCGTAGCCCTTTGTCCAGAAAGCCGCGCTCGCCGCTTCCAGCACGTCGTGCTCATCGAATTCGCGAGGTCTCGCCATGATGAATGTCCTTCCTGCGTCGCTGACGACTATTCTGTATCGGTCGATATAGAAACGGATTATATATCGACCGATACAGAATGCAAGAAGAAGATGGGGCGGCGTCTTTAGAGCACGCTGCGGTGCGGTGGAAGGGCGTCTGCGGCTGGTTGGCCGTCGGGCGTGAGGTCGCTTTCCGAATAGCTGATGCGCACGGGGGGCACGAACCACGCGAGGCACAGCCCGATCAGCGCGGCGCCGCCAGCCACCAGAATGCCGATGTGAATCGATTGCACCAGTGCTTCGCGGGCGGATCTCATCATGGCGTCGCCCGCGTGGCCGGCGCTTACCAGACGATTGATCAACGCGGCCTGTTCCGCGCGATCCACCAGCAGTTCAGGACTGGCGAAGGATTTGAACCACTGCGTCGCCTGATAGGAGTCGAGCGAGCGATGCACGCCGCGCGAATAGAGATGGCCGAGCAACGCGCCGGTCATCACGGTGCCGAGCATGCCGCCGAATGTCCTGAGCGATTGAAGCAGCGCGGTGGCCGCGCCGACATGATCCCGCGCGACGATCTGCTGCGAACAAATCGTCAGGCTGGTGGCGACCAGGCCGAGGCCGATTCCGCTGATACCCATACACGACATCCACACCAGATGCGGCTCCGTGCCGCGCAAGACGACCACGCTGAGACAGGCGAGCGCGGATAGCGCAAAACCGACATACATGATGCCGTTCGCGCGATGGATCCGTGTGACGATACGATTGTTGACCACGCTGCCCACCGTCGTGCCGAGCAGCAGCGGCGTAATCAGCATGCCCGAGTCATGCGCGGACATCGCGTAGCCGCCCTGAAACAGCAGCGGCACGTAAAACACCAGCGAAAACAGCGCGAAGCCGCCGAGCACCGACATGGCGAAGAGCGCGGAGAGCTTGCGGTCCATGAGCATGTCCACCGGCACGATCGGATAGCCCACGCGCCGCTCCCATAACCACAGAATCAGTCCGCAAGTCGCGCTCACGATGACCAGCACGACGGTCGTGGCGTCGAGACCGCGCCTCGGAAGCAGCTCGATCAGCAGTTGCACTGCGCCGAACGTGAGCGCGAGCACGAACGCACCGAGCCAGTCGAGCCGCACGGGACCCTTGCGCCGCAGATGGAGAAGCGGCGGCAGAAAGCGCTGCACGAACAGCAGAGACACGAGTCCGACCGGCACGTTGACGAAGAACACCAGTCGCCAGCCGCCATATTGCGTCAACATGCCGCCGAGGGTCGGCCCGATCATGTTGGCGATGCCGAACGCGGAAGTGACGAACACCAGCCAGCGCAACCGCAGTTTCGGATTGGGGAACAGATCGGCGACGGTGGCGAATACCGTGCCGATCAGAATGCCGCCGCCGATCCCTTGCAGACCGCGCGAAATCACCAATACCAACATGCTGTTGGCGAGTCCGCACAAGACGGAAGCACCGGTGAACAACAGGATCGCGGCGAGTAGAAAGCGCTTGCGGCCGAACAGATCGCCCAGTCGCCCGAAGATGGGAATCGTGATGACGGAAGCCAGCATGTACGACGTCGCGACCCACGCGTACAGGTCGAAGCCCTTCAGTTCGGCGACGATGCGCGGCAGGGCGGTGCCGACAATGGTCTGATCCAGCGCCACCAGCATCGCGACGAAGGCGATGCCGAGCATCGCCAGCAGCGATTCGCGGAACGGCAGCAGTTGCCCGCTCGGAAGCGGCGCGGCGAGCCCGGCGCTCATGATGTGCTTACTTGTTGCGGGCGGCCAGATGTCTGCCGAGGGCGGCGCCCAGGTCTTCGTCGGTCATGGCCGGGAAGATGCTCATGGTGAGCAGGTCGCCCCATTCGAGCGCCAGCGCCGAGATGCCGCGCGTGTCGTCCGCTTCGACGACCGCAAAGCCGTGCAATCCGCCGATAGCGTGCCAACGGCCCAGCAGTTTGATACCGTCCGGCGCCTGGCCGCCGGTCTTCATGAAGCGTTCGATGACGGAACCCTCGGCAGTAGGTTGACCGGTCCATTGGACGATGAATTTCATGGGCGTCTCCAATTCGAATTGGCGATGCCGGCTCGTGGCGCGCTGCCATCGTCGCTGAAGGTCTGCGGTGCGTCGTGGATGCGGCGCGACCGCTTTAGCGCCAACAAGCTGTCCGGATAGTGCGTGCTATTGGCGGACGGCGAAAAAAACCACGTGGCGTCCTAAGCATCATAGGTGAGCGCACGGCCGGCGGCGTCGCCGCGTGCGGACATTCACCAGGCTAAATGAACAAGCCCGTTTTTTCACGCCGAAGAAGCGATGCGGGGTCTTTGCGGGCGTGGGTAAGTCGGGCGTCGTCGGGGAGCAACTTGGCGGTGCGTCGCCCGAAAAGAAATCGGGCGGCTGGCCGGTGTGAATCGCCGGCTGCCGCCCGGTTGTGTCGTGACATGTGCTGAGGTCTCCTCGCACTATCAGTATAGGAAATCTATCCACGGCTCGCCGGACGGTGAGACTGTGCCGGCAGTAGTGAGGCCCCCCGGCCCTCGCTACTGCGAGCCGTCAGACGTTGGCGTAGTTGGCGCCCCAGAGCGAGGGGCTCACGTTCAGGTGCAGCGGCACGAAGCCCGCGCCGATCACGCCGACGTTGTTGAGTGCCGCAACGTTGACATATTGCATCTGGTTGAGGTTCTGGTTTATCGAGACGTTGACGTTGGCAATGCCGCCAAGGCCGGCAACCGAGGGCAGGCCGGGCACGCTGCTGCCGGTGCCGCCGGCCACCGCCGACATGGCGCGGCGGTCGAGCTCGCGGGTGCCGGACAGATCGCGAATCATGAGGGATGACATGGTGCTTCTCCAAAGGTACGCGCAGGACGCGGGTAGTCGGCGGGCGGTGAAGCGCGCCGGAGAGCCGGGCGCCTCGCCGCGTCACGTCTTACACGTGGATGTTGTTGCTCGTGGTGACGTACGGGTTGACCGTCGAGTGGATGCCGGAGGCGAACGCGACGTTGTTGCCGTTGGCGTTCTGCAGGTTCAGTTCGTTGTTGATCAGCTGCGTGGCATCGACCTTCTTGCTGTTGTTCGGGGCAAAGACGGGGCTGAAGTTGAAGTACGAGGTGGACGGGTAGTAGCCAGTGCCGCCGCGCACGGCGCTCATGGCCTTGCTGTCGAGTTGTTCGGTGATGGAGAGGTCTTTGATGGTCAGCGTGTTCATGGTGAATCTCCTGAAGGGAAAGGGCATTGGCCTGGGAAAGGTTGCGAGCAACTTGTCTGCTCGAGTGTCACTAACGCACGGGCTGTGCCAGTTTTATTCAAGGTTCCTAATAAAGTTGACGGAGGCTTGCTGCGTAAGGCTTTCGCGTGGTGGTGCGAGGTTGGTAGTGGCGCACGCGGCATGTGGGAGATGAGCCGCTGACGGCGTGCACCCGACAGACCCCGTCGTGCTGTTGGATCTCTCACGACACCGGGCGCCGAGAACCCCGCTGAATCGGCGCGCGCGTGTGCCGACTTCGGGAATGCGAAGTCGCTGGAAACTGTCGAGCGGGAGTTGGAGGCGGCGCGCGCGAAATTCGCGGCAGGGGGGCTCGGCTGTCGCGCTGTCGTCAGCGCTGATCGCCTGAACGCGATCGGCCGGTAGGCGGGGGCATTGACCTGATCAAACGGACAGGCCCCCTGCGCAACGTGGTCGCGCAGGGGGCCTGTTTCCAATTGCGGACATCTCGCGCGTCCTACAGGTAGGTGCCGCTAATGCGTCCTTCGAAGATGGCGGTGTTGATTCCAAAGTCGTCGACGTGAGCTTGCGAGCCGCCGTCGACAGTGACGACAACGGAACGACCGCCGCGAACAGCTTTCATCTGTTCGGCGGTCAGCGTCAATTCGTCATGGGCGAGATCCGCGGAACGCGGCAGGTCTTTAATGATGAGGGCGGATTTCATGGCATTGCTCCTGAAGTTGGATGGGAGAGCACAGTGCGGTGCTCGGTCCATCATCTGCAAGGGTTATGCCAAATTGCACGCGTTGAGCGAGGAAACCGTATGCGAGGCGTCAACGCAATGCCTGCAAGGGCGAGATGTCATGCGCCTATTCGACATGACGTCCGGGGACGGTGAAATGGCAAGGAAGTGTTCGGCAAGGCCCGACCAACCGCGTGCGGGCTGTCGGGCAGCAGCGCTCCATCTCCAGCACAAGAAAACGGCACGCGTGTGTGACGCGTGCCGCTTCCGTGAATATCGCGCTGAGAGTTCGCGCGGTTTAAGGTTTGCGCTGCATGGCCGCGCGTGCGATCGTCTGGTGCGCCGCGGGGAATCCAGGCGGATATTCGACGACGCGTGCGGAAGCCGGCACCAGCGGCGCGGCCACATTCAGCCGCGCGCCAATACGAGCGCCGCCAACAATGGCGGCCATTGCCTGACGATCGAGTTCGACGCTATCGGTGAGGTCCTTGATGATGAGTCTCGCCATGGTGGCTCCAGGAAAGAAGTCGAGCGGCTGGCCGGTGTGAATTGCCGGCTGCCGCCCGGGTGTCTTGTGAAGTGTGCTGAGGTCTCCTCGCACTATCAGTATAGGAAATCTATCCACGGCTCGCCGGACGGTGACGGCCTGCCGGCAGTAGTGAGGCCCCCCGGCCCTCGCTACTGCGAGCCGTCAGACGTTGGCGTAGTTAGCGCCCCAGAGCGAGGGGCTCACGTTCAGGTGCAGCGGCACGAATCCCGCGCCGATCACGCCGACGTTGTTGAGTGCCGCAACGTTGACGTATTGCATCTGGTTGAGGTTCTGGTTTATCGAGACGTTGACGTTGGCAATGCCGCCAAGGCCGGCGACCGAGGGCAGGCCGGGCACGCTGCTGCCGGTGCCGCCGGCCACCGCCGACATGGCGCGGCGGTCGAGCTCGCGGGTGCCGGACAGATCGCGAATCATGAGGGATGACATGGTGCTTCTCCAAAGGTGCGGGCAGGACGCGGGTAGTCGGCGGGCGGTGAAGCGCGCCGGAGAGCCGGGCGCCTCGCCGCGTCACGTCTTACACGTGGATGTTGTTGCTCGTGGTGACGTACGGGTTGACCGTCGAGTGGATGCCGGAGGCGAACGCGACGTTGTTGCCGTTGGCGTTCTGCAGGTCCAGCTGGTTGTTGATCAACTGCGTGGCATCGACCTTCTTGCTGTTGTTCGGGGCGAACACGGGGCTGAAGTTGAAGTACGAGGTGGACGGGTAGTAGCCAGTGCCACCGCGCACGGCGCTCATGGCCTTGCTGTCGAGTTGTTCGGTGATGGAGAGGTCTTTGATGGTCAGCGTGTTCATGGTGAATCTCCTGAAGGGAAAGGGCATTGGCCTGGGAAAGGTTGCGAGCAACTTGTCTGCTCGAGTGTCACTAATGCACGGGCTATGCCAGTTTTATTCAAGGTTCCTAATAAAGTTGACGGAGGCTTGCTGCGTAAGGCTTCCGCCTGGTGGTGCCGGGTTGATAGTGGCGCATCGCGGCATCTGGGAGATGAGCGGCTGACGGCGTGCGCCCGACAGACCACGTCGTGCTGTTGGATTTCCCACGACACCGGTTCAGCGCGCAGGCAGCGGGCCAATCCTGGTTTGCGAAAGCACGGACCTGGAGCTAGTATCGAAGCGGCACATGTAACTGGTTACGACAGGTTTTCTATCGGCCTGAGAGGCTGGGATCGCATGCGATCCGGCCCAACGGCAGCGGCGGTGCTTCGCACAAATGGCTAGCCTTGCGCGTGTGATTCACGACTTTCAGAACGGCGAGCTGTCCCGTGACGAGTTCGTGGCTCAACTCGACAGCACGTTGACGACCGAGGGACTCGGTCCCACGCAGCTGCTGGACATGCTTGGCGCCGCCCAGCGCAAAGCACCGTTGCCCGACGATCTCTATGTGGAAGTGCGGCGGCGTATCGAACAGTTGCGCGTTTCGAACGTGGCTGCGGGCGGCGACGAAACGGGCATCCAGACCACAGTCGAAATTCCATCGGTGCGCTCGGCGAGCGCGGGTAGTGCCGGTAGCGTCGGCAATGCATCCCACGCAGGCGGCAACGGCGGCGCGACGGGACAGGACCAGATCAAAGGAACCGGCGACACGCTGAATAACCGCTTCGTGCTCGAGGAATGCCTGGGCGTCGGCGGTATGGGCACGGTGTACAAGGCGCTCGACCTGCGCAAGCTCGAGGCCTCGGATCGCAAACCGTACCTCGCGATCAAGGTGCTCAACGTCCAGTTCCGCGGCAACCCCAATTCACTTGTCGCGTTACAACGCGAGGCGCGCAAGGCGCAGGTGCTCGCGCATCGCAACATCATCACGGTGTACGACTTCGACCGCGACGGGCCGATCGTCTATCTGACCATGGAGTACCTGTCCGGCAAGCCGCTCAGCCAGTTGCTGCGCACGCCGGGCTACCAGGGCATGCCGGTGCGCGCCGCGCTGCCGATCGTGCGCGGCATGAGCAGCGCGCTCGCTTACGCGCACGAACGCGGCTTCGTGCATTGCGACTTCAAGCCCGCCAACGTATTTCTCACGACGAATGCTGAAGTGAAAGTGATCGACTTCGGCATCGCTCGCGTGTTTCAGCGTCCGGAAGAAGAGAGCGACGCCACCGTTTTCGATCCGGGCAGCCTCGGCGCATTGACGCCCGCGTATGCCAGCCCGGAAATGATCGAGCACCGCGAGCCGGATCCGCGCGACGATATCTACGCGCTCGGCTGCATCACCTATGAGCTGCTGACCGGCCACCACCCGTTCGACCGGTTGTCGGCGACACAAGCCCGCAATGCCGATTTCAAACCGCAGCGGCCGGCCAATCTCGACTCGAGACAATGGCGCGCGCTGCGCTCGGCGCTGTCGTTCGATCGCAATACGCGCATGCCGAGCGTGGAGCGCTTCATCGCGGAGTTCGACAACGAGGCGCGCGCGGAGAAGTCGGGTACGTTGGCGAAGGTGGGACTCGCGAGTTTCGCGGTGGTGTGCGCGGCGGCGGTCGGGGTGTTCGCATTCCGCTCGGCGCCGAACCGGCAGAACGGGGCGCAGACGCAGGCGGGCGCGTCGCAGGCTTTGGCGGAGCAGACGGCTTCGTCGTCTGCGGGTGAGACGGTCTCTGGGCCGGTTGCCGCGGCAGCGCCGCCTCCGCCGGCCAGTATCGTCGCGGCGGCGCCTGCCACGGCACCCCCGGCAAGTCCGGTCGCGGCCGTGCCCGTCACGCCACCCACGCCCGCGCCGAAGCCGGCGCTCACGCTCGCCGCCATCACACCCGCGTTGGCGCAAGTGCCCTGTTCGGCGCTGTCGGCCTCAGTACAGGACCATTCGCTGACGGTGCGCGGCTATGTCTCGCAACGCTACGGCACCGCGCATCTGAAGGACACGCTGGCGGCGTTGCCGGGCGTCGATACGCTGACGCTGGCCGTCGAGCCGCTCGCCGACGACAAGTGCGACACCATCAAGGCGCTCGCGCCCTACTGGGTCGGCAACATGCAGGCCGGGCACGTTGCGGCCTTGCATGTGAGGCCTTCCGGCAGACAGTTGAGCGATGGCGACCCGCTCGTTGTCGACGTCACCACGCCCGGCTATGACTCGTATGTGAACCTCGACTACTACCAGCTCGACGGCAGCGTCGTGCACATGGTGCCGAGCCCGCGCGCAAAGGACAATCAGGCGCCGCCGCACTACGCCGCCACCATCGGCAGCGCGGGGGACTGGATCATTTCAAAGCCGTTCGGATCGGAGATGGTCGTGCTGCTGATTACGCCGGCGCCGCTATTCGACAAGCCGCGTCCGGAAAGCGAAGCGCGCGCCGATTATCTGCGCGCGCTCGACGCGAGGCTCGCACAGATCGGCGGCAAATACGGCCGTGATCACATCGTCGCCGATTTCGCGCCGATTACGACGAAGCCACGCTCGCCCTAAGTCCCGCACCTTGGATGCGGCTTGCTTGACGGTGGCGAGGCGGGCGCGGGCCCGACAACTCACACCAGTCACTTGAGATCCTTGACGACCCGAAAGCCATCCTGCGACTGGCGCACGCCCGAGCTGTACTTGAAGCGTGTCGCGCTGAGCATATAGCCGCCGCCCTCGCGCCACGAACCGCCGCGAATCACGCGCATGTCGCAGCCGGGGCTGTCCCATGCGTGGCCGTCGGCAGGCGCGCCCTGGTAGGAGTTGTGCCAGCAGTCGGCGGTCCATTCCCACACGCTGCCGTTCATGTCGTACAGGCCAAGCGGATTCGGCGCGAACGAGCCGGCGGACTCAGGTCCTTCCTTGTGCCACGGGTCGCCGCAGTCCTTGCAGTTGGCGTTGCCTTTGCGCATCTGGTCGCCCCACCAGTAGGCTGTCGTGGTGCCGCCGCGATCCGCATATTCCCATTCCGCTTCGGTGGGTAAACGGTACGGTTTGCCGGTGCTCTTGCTCAACCATTTCACGTACTGCTGTGCGTCGTCCCAACTGAGATCGCGCGCTGGGGCGGCTTTGTTGGTATTGCTTTCGGGTGTGAGTTTCTGACAGCCGTTGGCTGCCACGCACGCGTTCCACTGCTCCACCGTCACCTCGTACTTGCCGATCGCGAACGGCGCACCAATGCTCACGTGATGTACCGGCTTTTCCGATGGATCGTCGGTGCTGTTGCCCATCGAGAATGAACCGGCAGGCACGGTAATCATGATCGGACAGGTGGCGCAATCGCGGCTTTCGCCGGCGACCGCCGCATGCGTGACGGGCTTTTGCGCTACCGCCGCCGCAGGTGGCGCGGCCGGCGGGGCGGCGCTTGCGGTGGGCTTCGGTGCCGGCGCACTAGGCGGCGGCGTTGGCCGTGCTGTTTGCGGCGCCGGTGCCACGGAAGGCGCGGCAGGCGTGGCTGCGGAGGGCGCACTCGACGCCCCCGCTGCGCGCAAACGTTCGATGCGCGCGTGAGCGAGCGTGGCGAAGCGGCCGTTCGGATAGGCCTTCAGATACGCCTCGTAGTCGCCTGGGTAATTACTGTCCTTGATCGAATTCCAGAACGTGATTTCGTATTGTTCGCTGCTGTCTTTCGGCAAGATGCCTCTGCTGCGCAGCGTGATCACGGGATTGTCCAGAGCGGCGGACGCAGCATCGGACACGAGCAACGACCGAGGCAGCGAGGAAGCCAGCCACGGCGTTTGCTCGCCACCCGTTACGTCGCGGACCTGCGCCGCGACGCGCTGCAACAGATTCGCCAGGGTTTGCGACGGAGCGCTGTCGAGCGCGTGCAGCCATGCATTCGTGTAGACGCCATGACGCACGCCGTCCGCCGCGAAACCGCCAGGCGCGGTCGCGTAGGCCACTACCGTGTTGTCCGGAAGCGCAGACGTATTGCCCGCCAAGTCCGCCGAAAACGGGTTGTTCAGGCACGTATCGAGGATCACGAGATTGAGCTGGCGGTCACGCGGCGCGCGCATTGCCTGCAATACGGCGTTGAGATCGACACCCTCTCCGACGACCGCAGCCGGCAAGCGAGAATCGAGTCCCGCGGGGATGAGCAGTGTTTGCGGGCCGATTTGCATGCCGTGTCCCGCGAAATAAAAGAGGCCAACGCCGCCTGACCGCAGGCGCTCATGGAATTCACCGATGGCTTCGCGCATTTGCTGCGGCGTCGCGTTGGTACGCATGATCACGTCGAAGCCGAGTGTTTTCAGCGCGTCACGCATGGCTTCGGCATCGCGCGGGGCGTTCTCACGCAGTGCATCGAATTGCGTGTCGGTGCGGTCCACAAGTTCGGCGTGATCGGCACCGTACGCGCCGTTACCAATCACTAGCGCAATACGTGGAGAAGACTGCTTGCCTGATTGTGGCGTGAACGGAGTGAGCGGCAATGTCGCCATGTTCGCCGCACTCGCGCCCCGCTCGACGCCATCAGGTTGCGGCGCCGCATAAGCATCGCCCCAATGCACCTGCATTGCCCCGGCCATGCACACCAGCATGAATATTCGCCACATCTTCACATCCTGTTTGTTCCGGACAGAACATAGGCAATCGAGGACCGCGCCACTCGCAGCAGTTGCTGGAGTCAAAGGCGCGAAGCATCGACGCCGCTATCGACCATCCATCTGCAACCTCTTAATAACGATAGCACGCGCTTTGCGCGCCACAACAGTCGGCGTGCCCCGAATGCGTTATACGGTTAACGAGTGTGGCGTATCTTTTTGGCAAGTTACGTCCTAAGCTAATTCACAAAGTAAGGCGGCACGGTCGTTTTATCCAGGGGCGGCCGTCCAACCGCGCGTGCGCCCGTGGCGTGCAGCCGAAACGTCCGGCCTGCGTCGTGCAGTCGGGTCGCCATGACCATTCGTCGGGAGAGTGCGCTATGCGAAGAACCGTTACCCCCGTTGTTACCGACGTGCGTCATGGAGCGAATGCGCATCGCGAGGCGCGGCGCAAGGCGCTGCGCGCGACGCTTGTCCTCGTGTTCGGCAACATGGTGCCCGGCGCGTTGGCGCTGGCCGAGTCAACCACTTCGCCGCCGGGCGCGGAGGAATACATCATCTGGCCACCGGATGGCGCGGTGATTCACGGCGGCAAGTTGTGGGTGCGCATGGGCTTGCGGAACATGGGCGTGTGCCCGAAGGGCGTCGTGTTCCCCAACACCGGCCACCACCATCTGCTGATCGACACCGACCTGCCGCCGCTCGATCAGGAAATCCCATCGGATCGCAATCACCTGCACTTCGGCGCGGGTGAGACGGACGCGCGGATCGAGTTGCCGCCGGGCAAACACACACTGCAACTCATTCTCGGCGATCACAACCACGTGCCGCATGTGCCGCCCGTGTATTCGAAGAAGATCACCATCACCGTGCTAAAAGACTAGCGCGATCCGTTCGTTCAAAGCGGATCCGTCAGGACGGAGAGACCTCCATGTACAAGATCATCGCGGCCGCGGCGCTCGTCATGTCGGCGGCATTGGCTTCGCCAAATGTCGTCATTGCGGGTACGACGCCCGCACCGGCGGGTGCCCATGCATATATCGGCTATCCCAACGACGGCCAGGTCGTCCCGGCCAACAAGCCATTCAAGGTGTGGTTCGGCCTGCGGTATATGGGCGTGGCGCCCAAAGGCGTCAAGTATCCGAATACCGGCCACCATCATCTGCTGATCGACACCGACCTGCCGCCGATGGATCAGGAAATTCCGTCGGATCGCAACCATCTGCATTTCGGTGCGGGCGAAACAGAGACCACGATTCAGCTCCCGCCAGGCAAGCACACGTTGCAGTTGCTGATGGGCGACGACATGCATATCCCGCACAATCCGCCTGTGTATTCGAAAAAGATCACCGTCATTGCGCGGTGACGCAATCCGCGGCGTGACGCTCCGGCAATCGGGTGTTACGCCGCAACCAACAGCTTCGCGCGGTTTGTTGGCCGCGATCCACCATCCTCCGCGCACCGCTTCTCCGCTTCTCTCGCGATCCGTCTCCCGGTCCACCCCGCAACCCTTTATCTACGGCGCTCCGGAAAATTTCTTAGGAGAAGCAAGGAAGACTGGCACAGCCCATGCATTAGTGACACTCGAGCAGACAAGTTGCTCGAACCCAACCGCAAACTGTGCAGTATTCCCTTCCAGGAGATTGACCATGAACACGCTGACCATCAAAGACCTGTCCATCACCGAACAACTCGACAGCAAGGCCATGAGCGCCGTGCGCGGTGGCATGGGCTACTATCCTTCGTCGTCGTACTTCAACTTCATGCCGATGTACGCGCCGAACAACAGCAAGACGGTCAATGCCACCCAACTGATCAACACGCAACTGGACATTCAGAACGCCAACGGCAACAACGCAGCGTTCGTCTCCGGCATCACGACCACGATCGATCCGCACGTGAGCGCAAGCAACAACATCAACGTGCACTAAACGGCGCAGGCCGCCGCGGAGGCCAGACGGCCTCCGCGGGCTCTTACCGCCCGCTCCTCAAAAAGATTTCGCAGCCAATCGTTCTTTCCACGCGCCCCCCCGCTTCACCGCACGAACCCCGCACCGATCTTCTTGCATCGCTTCGATGGTGAAGCCGCGCAGGAGATGCTTTACTTAAAGGGTGCGTTCTCCTCGTGCATTGAAACGGGCGTTATCGGAGACCATCGTGTCAGCGTCGCTTTCATCAACTCGTCAGCGCCTCGCCCGCAGGATATCGGTGCTGCGCTGCGTTTGCGCGGCAACGGCTTGCGCGCTCTCGCTGGTGGCCTGCGTCGATGTGAGCATGCCCGACTACAAGCGTCCCGACACGCCCGCCAAAACGTCCTGGTCGGATCAGAAGGGCTCGCCGGTGTCGGCGGCCGCGACCATCGAACCCGACTGGTGGAAGGGTTTCCACGATCCCTATCTCGACACGCTGATTGCGAAGGCGATTGCCGGCAACTTCGATATCAAGGTGCTGGCCGCGCGTATCAACGTGGCCGGCACGCAGATCGGCGAAGCCAAAGCGGGCGCCTTGCCGACCATGGATTTGGGCGCCGGCGCCGATTTCGAAAAAACCACGCACCAGACCTTCTCCAAGCAGTACAACCTCGCGACGCAGGTGAACTGGGACATCGATATCTGGGGCAAAGTCGAAAAAGGCGTGCAGGCGCAAAAGGCGGAATTCCACGCCAGCGAGGCTGATTGGCGCGCCGGGTATCTCGAACTGGTGTCGAACGTGTCCAGCACGTACTTCCAGATTCTGCAATTCGACGACCAGATCGAGCAGCAGCAGAAAACGCTCGTAACGAACCGGCAGATCCTCACGATTTACGACGGCCAGCGCCGCAACGGCCTCGTGCCGCAAACCCAGGTGTTGCGGCAGCAGGCGGAGATCAACCGCCTGACCAATCAGTTGCTCGAGCTGCGCCGCTCGCGCGCGCTTGCCAACAACGCCCTCTGCACGTTGCTCGGCGTGCCGGCTGGCGAGTTTCAGATGCCCAAGGGGCATTTGCAGCAGCGCGTGCAACTGCCGCCCGTACCAGACGGCCTGCCCGCACAACTGCTCGCGCGGCGTCCCGACGTGGTCGCCGCTGAGTTCAGAGTGCTGGAAGCTTACGACCTCGTCGGCCAGGCCAAGCTCGCGCAATTGCCGACCATCAGCCTGACTGCGCACGGCGGCACTGCCAGTTTTGCGTTGACCGACCTGCTTAAATCCTTCACGTACGGATTCATGCCCAGCATCAACATTCCGCTGCTCGATCCGGGCGTGCGGGCACATGTGAAAGTCACGCAGGCCCAATCGACGGTTGCCGAACAGCAGTATCGCGTGGCGGTGATGGCCGCGTTCGAGGAAGTGGAAAACGCGCTGGTCAATGTGAATTCGCACAAGGAACAGCGCGTGGAGTTGCAGCAGGAAGTGTCGCGGTTGCAAATCGTGGCGGACCAGATCCAGTCGCAGTTACGACTCGGCGTGGTGTCCCAGCTGGAGGTTTTCGAAACCGAGCGGACTTTGCTGGAAGCACAACAGGAACTGCTCGCCAACCATCAGCAAATTCTGTCCGACACTGTATTGCTTTATAAAGCGCTGGGCGGCGGTTGGCCGAGCGTCGACGTGCAGACGGAAGTAAAGGAGCACTGAGCTAATCCGCAATGTGGCGCGCCGCAGGGGGTATTTCGGCTGTAACTGACGCACTCATTGCCTTCATAACCGACGATCGGAAAATTGACACTCGCCATGTGTGACTTACAATCTTTAAGGGGCCGCCTAATGCACGGCTCACTCAAACAATATCTTTCCGCCGTAGTCCTTTGTCCCGTTTCCGTTGCGTACTCCTCGCAACGGGTAAACGCTTAGTGATCCAGATAAAATGGCTGCCGGCGAAGCTCCGATTGCTGAGATGCGCGCGACTGAAGACGCTGCGTTCGACGTGGTGTTGTCGCCGGCTGCGTCCGGGCAGCGTCCCGCGCTTGACGCGATCCGGATCGTCGACAATCTGTTTGCAATCGGGCGCAGCGAGGCACCTTTTACCGACTATCCCGCGGAACGGATTGCGCGCCTGTCCCGCCGTCATGCGCGGATTTTCACGGAACACGGCGCGGTCTACGTGGCCGACCTCGGCAGCAAGAACGGTACGACGGTGAATGGTGTCGCCGTGCGGCAAACGCCGGCCCGCGTGCGTGCCGGCGACGAACTGTGCTTCGGCGGCGAGCTTTGCTACCGGGTGAGCATCGAGCCGCGCGCGCGTATCGTGGCGGCCGCCGCTTCTCCCGCCGCGCCGGGATTGCTGCTGGTGCCGCAGCGCGACGACCTCGGCCTGCAACCCATCGAGGTACAGGCGTTTCCGTTTCTCGTCAGCAAAACAGACGATGTCTTTTCGCGCTACAAGGACCGCTATCCGCATCAGGTCAACTACATTTCGCGCCGTCACGCCCACATCTTTCTGAAGGGCGGTGAGCTGTATGTCGAAGATCTCGGCAGCACCAACGGCACATTCGTCGGCGGAAAGCGGCTGGACGAATCCGCGCTGCCGCTCGTAGAGGGAGACCTCGTTGCATTTGGCGGAGATCACTTCGTCTACAGGGTGACGCTGCAGAAGCCCCCTGAAGTCGAGCCCACCGTGACCCAACTCTTTCTCAACCCGGCCGCCGACGAAGCCGGCGATCCAGACAAGACCACGTTCGTTGGCGCCGCGCATTCCTTCCTCGATATCTTTTGCGTCGACCCCGGTCTGCAACGCGAGGACGAAGTCAACGAGGCGGCGCAGTCCACGTCCGCGCACGCGAAACGCGATACCCCGACGGGCACGGAAAAAGTGGCGAGCGGCACGGGCGGAGCGAATGGCGCCGCGCATGCAGGGGCGGGCAAGCGCAAACCGCAACGTTGGCGCCTGCTCGTGGGTGAGCTCGGCAAGGCTTTTGCGATCGGCGACCGCACGAGCGTGCGGCGCATTGCGGTATGGGGCGGCGTGGCCGGGGTGGTGCTAGTGGCGGTTGCCTCTGCGCTCTACATGCGTGGTTCGTCGGAGCGCGAGTTAAAGAATCTGCTGGCAAGCGGCGATTACAGCAGCGCGGTAACCACGGCAAAGGGCTATCTGGCGAGCCACCCCACGGACACGAAAGTCAGCGCGCTCGCGAGTGAAGCGCTGTTGAAGGCGAAAGTCCCCAACTGGCTGAATGCGCTGGAAAAGGCGCAGTTCGATCAGGCGGACGCGTTGCTCAACGAGATGAGATCGTTGAGTACCAACAATGTGGACGCTACTTCGCTGATCGGCGAATTGCAGTGGGTTGGCGATCTGGAACGCTTCGTGGCGGGCCGCGGTGGCATGGAAGCACCGATTCGCATGTACACGGACGAGGGCAAGATCGGCAATCTGCTGCAACGCTGGGAGGACGACGCGAAGAGCCATCAACGCGCGCTCGACCGGATCGCTTCCTATGTGCCCGTGTTCGCCGACCCCTATGCGCAGGCACTGAGCCATCTGCGCAAACTGGAAAGCGACGATTCGGTTTATCTGGCCGCCATCGACCGCCTGAATGGCACGATTCGCACCGAACTGGCGCGCGACAAGCCCGCTGCGCTACCTCCCGTGCTCGACGATTACGCGCAGCGCTATCCGCGCCTCGCGGGTATAGACCGGGTGCGCGGCGATTTGCGCCAATACACCGATTTGCTGAATGCCGCGTTGAGCCGGCAACTGACGCCATTGCTCGCCATGCTGAAAGCGGCGCATTTCAGCACGCCGCCGTTTCAGGCGCAGTTTCAGCAACTGGCGGCCAGCCGTTTGCCGTCACCCGATGTCATTGCTCGCCATGACGCCGTGACGGCGGCATGGCAGCACGGTGACGCACAACAGGCACTAGCCGGGTTGCAAGCCATGCCCGCCGGGCCGTGGTCCGATGTGCTCGCTGCGGAAATGGCGCACAAGAAGGCTCTGCTCGACCAGTATGCGCAATTGCAGAAAACGCGCGGCGACAAGGATTACGACCAGCGCCTGCTGTCGTTCTACGCAAGCCTCGATCCGGCAATAGACGTGTGGTTCCTGCAGTCGATTCAGAAAGACGTGGCCGCCTTGCACGACAAAGCGTTGGCGCGTGCGCAAGACCTGATGTTGCGCGCTCAAAGCTTGTGGAAGCAGTACCGCGCGAGTGGATCGATCGGCGGAACGCAGCGCCTCGAAGCGGGTATTTCGCCGGGATTTCGCAGCGAGGCGCGTCTACTTTCCGATGCGCAAACGTCGGCGCAACAGGGTATGCGCATCTACACGCAACTGAAGGCCGATCATCCCGCCGACTTCGACCGTCTGCTTGCCGATATCGACGCCGAAGCCAATTTGCAGCGCCGCTCGCTGACGGAGTTGCGCATGGTGCTGGATCCGGGACTTCTGAAAGCGAAGCTGGCATTGATCGGAGGCGAGCAGAGTGAAACGCGACAGTCACCCTAGACCGTTGTCGGAGGCGCTGGAGGATCACAGTGTCGAAGGCATTGCGATTCTGATGGCGGAGCCGGTGCGGCTCGCGCGCGCGCTGATCTGGGCGATGGTCGCGCTCGTCGTGGTCGGCCTGCTGTGGTCGTTCGTGGGGCGCGCAGACGTGATCGTCAGCGCTCAAGGCACGTTGTCGCCCGAATCGGAGGTGCGCCGCATTTATGCGCCGATCGACGGCGAACTCGCCGATCTGTATATCGCCGAAGGACAACCCGTATCGAAAGGTGACGTGCTCGCGCGGCTCAATGCGCGCGGCGCGATCGAGGCTGCCAGCAATGCGCTGCAAGCACAACTCAAACTGGAAGACGCCGAGCGCGACTGGAAGCAGTTTCCCGAGAAGAAGGCGCTGATGGAGCGCAAAGCCGCCGCGCTGAAGGCGCAGATGGAAGTGGAAGCGCGCCAGCACGAAAATCGCGTCTCCGAAGGCACGACCAAACTCGCGGAGGGGCAGAAGGCCGAACTCGACGAAGCGCGCAGCGTGCTCGACAACGCCCGCCGCACGCGTGAAGCGGCGCGTCAGGAACTGGACCGCTACTCGCGGCTCTTTGCGCAGCCGGGCGGCGGCGGCATCGCCGAATTGCAGGTGGAGCAGAAACGCACCGCGGCGATGGAAGCGGATAACGCATACCGTGTCGCGCAATCGAAACTCGCGGAACTGGATTTCCGCCTGAGCCACGAATATGCGCAGGCGAATGCGCAACTGGAAACCAGCGGCCAGCAGACCACCGACCTGCAGCTTCAATACGATTCGGCGGTGCGCGACATTACCGACGCGGAAGACAAGTTGCGCCTGCAACTGCAAAGCGCGCGGCTGGTGTCCGAAGCCGCCGCGCGGATTCGTTTCGAGAATATCGACAAGGACAATTTTCTGCTGATCCTCGCGCCGGTCTCGGGCGTCATCACCGACGTCACGTCGACGCAGCGCGGCGACAAGATTCAGGCCAACGCACCGCTCGGCGGCATTGCGCCCAAAGACGCGCGGCCCGTGCTGAAGATCGAAATTGCCGAACACGACCGTGCTTTTCTGCACGAAGGTCTGCCCGTCAAGCTGAAATTCAATGCCTTTCCGTATCAGCGCTATGGGCTGATTAGCGGCACGCTGGCCTATATTTCGCCGGCCACCAAACCGTCGTCGACGGACAAGCAGCCGGTCTACGAAGGCCGGGTCACGCTGGACAAGGATTACTACCAGATTGCCGACACGCGCTATCCACTGCGTTACGGCATGACGGCAAGCGCCGAGATCGTGGTGCGTGAGCGCCGCCTGATCGATCTGGGTCTCGATCCGTTCAGGCAGGTGGCGGGTTGACCGCGCGGATCACACGTCAATAAAAGGAGTGAATGAGATGACCGCGATAGTGCGAATCGATGACGAAGTCGTGGACGTGGCCGAGTTCATTCGTCTTCTGAAACTGACCGGCCAGTTCGAGAGCCTGATCGAGCAGATCGTGCGCGACAAGCTCACGGTTCACGCCGCGAAGAAACAGGGCATCACCGTGAGCGCCGATGAAATCCAGCAGCGCGCCGATCAATTCCGCCGCGTGCGCGGCTTGCATCGCGCGACGGATATGAATCAGTACCTCGATGCGCTCAATGTCAGTCTCGACGAATTCGAGGCCTTCATTACCGACGGGCTGTACCAGGAGAAGATGCTCGACGAGATCGGCAACGACGCCGCGATCAAGGACTACTTCGCGCTGAATTCGCCGAAGTTCGACGCGATCGAAGTGAGCCATATCGTGCTCGACAGCGAGGGCAAGGCGAAGGAAATGATTTCGTATCTGCACGACGATCCCGACAGTTTCGCCGACATGGCGCGCGAGCACTCTATTGCTGATACGCGTGAGGCTGGCGGCGTGATCGGCAAGGTGCTGCGCGGCTCATTGAAGCCCGATATCGAAGCGAAGATTTTCAATGCGGCAGTGGGCGACCTGCTGGGGCCTTTTCCATCGGCGGATCGATCGTGCTTCGAGATTTTCGCCGTGACGGCCAAATATCCCGCAACGCTCGATGCCGATGTGGCTTCGGAAGTCCGGCGCCTGCTGCGCGAAAGCTGGCTGATTGCACGCGCTCAGGAGCACGTGATCGAAGCGCGCTAGCGCGTTCGTGCCCTGCACGCCGCATTGAAACAACGCAACGACACGCCGATTCGAGGTCCGCAAGCACATGGATGCACCCCAGACCGCGCCTTCCACAGCCGAGTTTCTAACCTCGGTGGAAATTCTCTCGCCGTTTTCGCGCGACGAGATCGACCGTCTTGCCGAATATGCGCAAGCGCGCTTCTATTCATTCGGCGAAACGGTCTGCTCCGCGGGTGAGACGGCCGACGGACTTTACGTGGTTCGTTCAGGTTCCGTGCGGATCTTCACGGAGGAGCACGGCAAGGAAACCAGCATGGGCGTGCGCAAATCGGGCGAGATCTTCGCCGATATTGCGATGTTGCGCGCCTATGTGCATGAAGCGTCGGTGCGGGCGTCGGCGAAAACCGAGTTGCTGTTCATTCCGCGCGCCGCAATCGAGCCGGTGATCGCCGGCAATCAGGCCGCGCTGGCGTTCGTCGCCAGTTATGTGGCGATCAACTCAGCGGGCGGCTTCGTCGCGCAGTTGTTCGATCTGCGCGGCAAACTGAACAAGGCGGAACTCGAAGAATATGTACGCAGCGTGGGTGTGAAGCGGGTCGCGGCCGGTAAGGAGATTCTCAAGCAGGACGGACGCGAGGACCGGCGGCTGTATGTGGTGCGCCAGGGTGAAGTGCGCATCGTCCGGCATGAGGAAGGCCACGACTACACGCTTGCCACGCTCGGCGAAGGCGAAATATTCGGCGAGAAAGCGTGTCTGATGCGTCAGGAGCAGATGGCTTCGGTTGTCGCGACAACCGACACGCGCCTGCTGGTGATTCCGGAGCGCACGGTCCACTTCATTCTCGAACGCAATCCGAAGCTGCGTGAAGTGCTCGACGAGCGGATTCGCTACGGGGACCGCGAGTTACAGCGGCAAAAGCGGGTCGAACAGCGGCGCAAGCTGCCGCTCATGCTCGATCTGCAGACCAAGCCCGAGTTCGGCGAGAAAGTCATCAAACGCTTCGCGCTGGTCGAGCAGGCTGAAGAAATGGATTGCGGCGCGGCGTGCCTCGCGATGATATGCCGCCACTACAGCATTCCAATGACGCTCGGCAAATTGCGCGAGCTAGCCAATGTCACGACTCAGGGCGCCACACTCGACAGTCTCGCCCGCGCGGGCGAATCGCTGGGTTTCACGGCGCGCGGTGTGCAATGCACATTCGATTCGTTGCGCGGCTTCGATCTACCGTTCATCGTGCATTGGGAGGGCTACCACTACGTCGTGGTGTATGGACTCTCCAAAGAGTATGTGTGGGTCGCAGACCCGGCCGTCGGCTTCAAGAAGATGACCGTGGAAGATTTCGAGCGCGGGTGGAGCGGTACCTGTCTGCTGTTCACCGGCGGCCCGAATCTGCTGCAAATGTCCGCCGCGCGTTCGCCGTGGATACGCTTTGTCGGCTATCTCACGCCGTACAAAAAGATTCTCGGCCACCTGTTTCTCGCCACCTTCGTGATTCAGGTGCTGGGTGTGATTCCGCCGCTGATTATCCAGAACATTCTCGACGGTGTGATCGTGCATCAGAATGTCAGCCTGCTGCATCTGCTGATTGGCGGCTTGATCATCGCCAATGTCTTTTCGCAATTGATGTCGTCGATTCGCGCCTATCTCGCCAATTTCATGGTGCGCAACATGGACTTCGCGATGATGTCGCAGTTCTTCAAGCACACGCTGTCGCTGCCGTTTTCGTTTTTCGCCAAGCGCAAGACCGGCGACATTTTCGCGCGCTTCCAGGAGAACCAGACGATCCGCGCCTTCCTGACCGAATCCACCGTCACCACCGCGCTGAACCTGCTGATGGTGTTCATCTACTTCACGATCATGTTCGTCTACAACGTGAAGATGACGCTGGTGCTGATCGCGTTCGTCATTCCGATCATGGCGCTGACGGCGATTGCCACGCCGAAGATCAAGGGTTATGCGCGCGAAGTGTTCACCGCCTCGACTGAATCGAAGTCGTTTTTGATGGAAGCGCTCGCGGGCGTGGAGACGATCAAGGGCATGGGCATCGAGCGGCCAGTGCGCTTGCGCTGGGAGAAGAAGTACGCGAAGGCGCTTGAAGTGCAATATCGCGCGCATGCATTCAACATTCTCGTGGGACTCGGCAGTCAGTTGCTGAACGCCGCCACGACGATTGCCATTCTCTGGGTCGGCGCGAATCTCGTGCTGGCGCGTGAAATGACGATTGGTCAGTTGATCGCGTTCAACGCATTCATGGGTAGCGTGCTCGGTCCGTTGATGGGTCTGGTCGGCTTGTGGAGCATGCTCAACGACGCGGGCGTGGCGATGGAGCGCCTCGGCGACGTGCTCGATATCGAGCCCGAACAGAAACCGCAGGATTTACCCTCGCGTGTGATGCTGCCCGAACTTCAGGGCGAAATCAGCCTCAGCGGCGTCTATTTCCGCTACGGCGAAAACGACTCGGCCTACGTGCTCGAGAACATCAGCTTCGATATCAAGCCGGGCGAACTGGTGGCGATCGTAGGCCGCAGCGGTTCGGGCAAGACCACGCTCGCCAAGCTGCTGGTGGGCTTCTACACGCCCACCGAGGGCAAGATGACGATAGACGGCTACGATCTCGGCGTGGTCGATAAAGCCTATTACCGTGCGCAGATTGGCTACGTGATGCAGAGCAACCTGCTGTTCTCCGGCACGATCGCGGAAAATATCGCGAGCGGCGACGACGCGCCCGACCGGCGTCGCATCGAGGAAGTGGCGAAGATGGCCGACGCGCACGCATTCATCAGCAAGATGCCGCTCGGCTACGAGCAGATTGTCGGCGAGCGCGGAATCGGCTTGTCCGGCGGGCAGATCCAGCGGCTTTGCATTGCACGGGCGCTGTATCACGATCCGCGCCTGCTGGTGTTCGACGAAGCGACCTCGGCGCTGGATTCGCAGTCGGAGAGCAATATCCTCGGCAATATGCACGACATTCTGAAAGGCCGCACGGCGGTGATCATCGCGCATCGGCTCAGCACGATCATGCGCGCGGACAAGATTCTCGTGCTGTACGAAGGAGCGATTGTCGAACAGGGCCGTCACGATGAGCTGATCCAGCGCGGCGGCATGTATTACCAACTGGTCCAGAAACAGTTGAGCGCATGATGATGAAAATACTCGACCAGATTGAAGAGGCTAGCCCCGCGATTTCGTACGCGGGCCTGATCGAGCGGATCGAGATCTTGCGCTCGACGTTGCGGTGGTCGTCGCGGCTGGAGCGCGCGGACATCGACAAACTGCTTCGGCAAGCCACCTCGCTGCGCGACGAGGTGATGCAACTCTCGCACAAGGAGCGCTTCGTGCAAGCGGCGGTGGCCGCCGAACCGCAGGAGCGCGTCGATCAATCACGAGGCGCGCGGCGCAAGGCGCTGCTCGAACGCAGCTTCATTTTCGAAGGGACGTTCGGCGACAATCCGCGTTTGCTCGAATCGCTCGAAATCGCCGAGAAAGCGGCGCCGACCGATTTGCCCGTGCTGATCGACGGCGAAAGCGGCACCGGCAAGGAATTGATGGCGAAGGTGATTCACGCCAACGGTTCGCGTGCCGACAAGCCGTTCATTTCCGTGAATTGCGGCGCGATTCCCGACAATTTGCTGGAGTCGGAATTGTTCGGGCATCGCAAGGGGGCATTCACGGGGGCTTCGAATGACCGCAAGGGTAAATTCGAAAGCGCCCATACCGGTACGATTTTTCTCGACGAGATCGGCGAATTGCCGCTCGCCGGGCAGGTGAAGCTGCTGCGCGTGCTGGAAGCGCACGAGATTCAGCGCGTCGGGTCCGATGAAACGATCGCGGTGGATACGCGCATTGTCGCGGCGACCAATCGCAATCTGCGGCAACTTAGTGAAGAGGGCAAGTTCCGCGAAGACCTCTTTTACCGGCTGAGCGTGATTCACGTCACGCTGCCGCCGCTGCGTGAGCGCCGCGATGAAATTCCTTTGCTGATCGCGTGGTTCGGCGATGAAGCCGCGGGTACGCTCAAGCGCAGGCCCGTGCGAATGACGCCGCGTCTGCGCGACTTTCTGCTGAACTATGCGTATCCGGGCAATATCCGCGAACTGCGCAACGTGATGTATCGCGTATCGTGTCTAGCCGGCGATATGGCCGATGTCGATCACTTGCCGCAGGACATGCGGCCCGCGGCGCCCGGATCCGCGGCGTCGTTCAACGCGGCGACCACGACAGGGCAGGAGCCGATCAGCGTGACGAACCTGATGTCGCTGAGCGACGCAAAGCGTGCGGCCAGCGACGACGCCGAAAAAGCCTTTCTCGAGCGCGGCCTTCGCGAAGTGAGCGGCACGGTCGCGGAACTGGCCCGTCGTATCGACATGAACCGTTCGCATCTGCAGATGCTGCTGAAGAAGCACGGCCTGCATTCAAAGGACTTCCGCAATCGCAATGTGCCGGCCGCTACCCGGAACGGCGCGGACGAGCGCGACGACGAAAGCGAAGAGACTTGAGTCCGCCGCATTAAACGCCGTCAGTGCAACGGGCTCAAGGGGATGGGTTCAGCAAGGTTTTGTCGGATGCGTTCGGGTCTTCGGCGCGCACGACCACGGCGGTGATGTTGTCGCGGCCGCCGCGCGCGAGGGCCAGCTCGACGAGTTCTTCAGAGGCGTTTGCGTTCGCCGCCTTGCTGAGCACCGCGAGCATGTCTTCTTCGCCGACCTCGTTGCTCAGGCCGTCGCTGCAGAGCAGGAAGACGTCGCCGTCCATCACTTCGATGGCGTCGTCGTCGAGTTCGAGTACGTCTGTCGCGCCAACGGCTCGTGTGATCATATGCTGCGCCGGATGGTGCCGCGCCTCTTCCTCGGTGATCACGCCGAGCGACTTGAGCGCTTCAACCTGACTGTGATCGCGGGTGAGTTGCCGCAAGCTGCCTTCGCGCAGCAGATACAGGCGACTGTCGCCGGCCCACACATAGCCGCAGAAGCGGTCACAGGCAAGCAGTGCGACGACTGTACTGCCGATACGCTGGACCTGTCGGCGCGCGGCTTCTTCCCTCAATTGACGATTGGCGCTTTGCAGGCGCGAGCGCGCGTCGGCGACGAAGGCCTTCATGCTGACCGGCGAGGTCAGCCGGGCGAGCGCGTCGATCACCAGACGGCTTGCCAGATCGCCGACCGCGTGCCCGCCCATGCCGTCGGCAACGGCCCAGCGCCCGAGGTCGGACTGGTCCAGGCAGGCATCTTCGTTGATTTCGCGGACGCGTCCGGGATCGGAATGCGCGGACGACGTCCAGCGAAATTGGCTCGCACAGGTCACAACGTTTACACCGTATCGTTTCTGCTGCGTGCGTCGGGAGAGACACTGATGTTCGAGTTCGCGCCGGTGTTGCGGACGTCGACCGACTGGAACGTGTTGATCATCTGGTTAGCATAGAAGTTGTTGGTCACGTCGTACAGGTTCACGACGGGACCGATGCTGGGCGTACTGCGTACGTAAGGTTGAATCCAGCCATACACCCACGGTGCGCCGCCGCCACCGCGAATCGCTGTCATCGCTTTACGGTCTAGCGCGAGGTTCAGCGAGAGGTCGTTCACAGTAATAGAAGACATGTCGTTCTCCGGTTGGCCGCGTGTAACGCGCGCGGTGACGCGCGGTTTTTAAAGAATCTGGGCGTTAGGTTGCAAGTGCCATGCCAAATCGCCGGCCTTTTTCGTGGTTTGTCGTCATGCCTTGATGGCCGGGCGATTGCGTGCCCTGGCGCACATACCGGATGAGCGCATGCGGATTCATCGGTCGGCTGCAAGCCAACAAGCGCGAACGCTAACCGGTGTCGGACCCAACAGATTCTTGCGTCCCAATGCCCCCGCTATCGGACCGGCTTGCACCTCGTGCGGCAATCGTAAATGAGCGTCGTACGCCAACAGTTCGCCGAAAATTCTGTCGGTTCACATCGCACACTCGTCGCATCCGAAACGCTGCAATTTCTCGCGAAGCCCTTTAAATAAAGGCTTTCGCGCGCATGGCCCGGATGATGCGAATAACCTCGCAACAGTGTTGGAAATCGAAGCGAGGCCAGCCATGAACACGAACCCTCTTCAGACGAGCAGCGACAGCAGCGAAGACCGCCGCGACGCCGCGTCCACCATCGACCTGCCGATCGGCGCGCATCTCGTCACGCAACGTCGCGGTTACGAACACCACGGCATTTATGTGGGCAATGGCCGCGTGGTTCATTACGCGGGCTTTGCGAGTTCAGCGCATCGCGGCCCGGTTGAGGAAGTGGAACTGGAACGCTTCGCTGGCGGCCACCCGCTGTCGATCCGTTCGACCCCATCGGCCCGCTACGTCGGCGACGAAGCCGTGCGCCGCGCACGCTCCCGTCTCGGTGAAAACCACTATCGCCTGCTGACGAACAACTGCGAGCACTTCTGCTCATGGTGCCTGCTCGGCGAAAGCCGTAGCGAACAGGTGCATTGCTGCCTGCGCCATCCGCGTACCGGCATGCATGCGCTGGTGTGCCTCGTGAAGGCTTTCGTGGAAGCCAGCGCGAAGGGCGCACAAGGTTCCGTGCAGTTGGCGTGAGCCGGCCACATCCCGTTTCAGTGATTCAAACATTCAAGCATTCAAGGAGAACATCATGGCTGCCGCGGAAAAGACCTTGCATTGGGCTGTGGACAAATGGCTCGCCCCGACCCCGTCGATGCCCGCACGCGTCGTGCAGTTTTGCCACCGTGCGTCGCAACATCAGCGCTATGTCTGCGTGGAAGCCTTGCGGCCAGGCGGCCTGCTGTCGATCTTCTTCTTCCGTCATGACGACGGCTCGTGGAATGTGTTCCCGCCGCAAGCCGAACGGCCCGCAATGAACGGCCATCGCCGCACGGCGCTCTGCTAACCGGCTAGTTGCGCGCCTGCGCGGCCGCTTCCTTGATGATCCACTGATTGAACAGCAGCATCGCCGGTGTCATGGGTTTGCCCTTCAACCATGTCAGCCAGTAACTGCCGGCGTGAACCTCCACCTCGAACGGGCGTACCAGCCGGCCTGTGTTGATCTCGTGATCGAACATCAACGCGGGTGCGAGCGCGATACCCGCGCCCTGCATTGCCGCTTCCACCATCAGCCGCGACGAATCGAACACCGGCCCGCGAATCGGTCGCGGCGGAATACCGGCGGCCGCGAACCAGCTCATCCAGTCGTCGGCGCGATAGGAGCGCAGCAAGGTCTCGTTGGCGAGGTCGTCCGGCTTCGACAGCCGCGCGGCGATCTCCGGCGTGCACAGCAGCGCGAGCGGCGCGTCGAGCAGCCGCGTCGCGAGCGAACCGGGCCACGTGCCGTCACCGAAGCGGATCGCGAAGTCGAGACCTTCGGTGGCGAGGTCGACCAGGTTGTTGTTGGTCAGCAGCCGCAGTTCGACGAACGGATGTGCGTCGCGAAACGACTTGAGGCGCGGCATCAGCCAGCCCACCGCGAATGTGCCCACCACGCCGAGCGTCAGCACCTCGTGAAAGTGGCCGCCTTCGAATTGCTTGAGTACGGCTTCGATTCGATCGAATGCGTCGGTCAGCACCGGACGCAGCGCGAGGCCCTCGTCGGTCATGGCAAGGCCGCGCGGCAGGCGCTTGAAGAGCGCAGTTCCCAGCCGCTCTTCCAGGGTTCGAACCTGCTGGCTGACGGCGGCCTGGGTGACGTTCAGTTCGAGCGCCGCGCGGGTGAAGCTCAAGTGCCGCGCGGACGATTCGAAAGCCCGCAGCGCGTTCAATGGCAGGTACGGTCTCATGGCGAAGGCATAAGATTTTCTTGTGAGTTGGCTAACTTATCATCGTTTGTCAGCGGCGGGCGGAAAACCGATAGTTGCGGCTTCACACAAAGGAGCGGCGATGATCACGAGACGGAAGTTCGCGGGTGCGATGCTGGGTGTTTCGATAGCTGGGGTTGCGGTTGGGAGTGCCGGCGCGTTCAGCAAGGCGGTTAACACGGGGGCCACCGCGCAGGGGCGCGAGTTGGCCCGGGCGGATGCGATCCGTCGGCGGCTTGCCGAAATCGAGGCGGCGAGCGGTGGACGCCTGGGGGTGTCGATCGTCGATACGACGTCGGGCTTGCACGCGGGTCTGCGGACCGACGAGCGCTTCCCGATGTGCAGCACCTTCAAGGTCCTGGCGGCGGGCGCCGTGCTGGCGCGCACGGACCGTGGCGCGGAATATCTGCAGCGGCGCGTGGTGTTCTCACATAGCGACGTGGTACCGAATTCGCCCGCCACGAGCAAACACACGCGCGAGCTGACCGGCAACGCGGGCATGAGCATCGCCGAGTTGTGCAAGGCGGCGATCACGCTGAGCGACAACACGGCGGCCAATCTGTTGCTGGCGACTTTCGGCGGACCGGCAGGGTTGACCGCATTCGCGCGCGGGCTGGGCGACGGCATCACGCGTCTGGATCGTAACGAGCCGACGCTGAACGAAGCCATTCCCGGCGATCCGCGCGACACCACCACGCCTAACGCCATGCTCGGCAATCTGCGCGAGCTTCTGCTTGGAGAGCATTTGTCGTCGTCGTCGCGGGCACAACTGTTGGCGTGGCTCGCCGCCAACGAAACCGGCGGAGCGCGGCTTCGCGCCAGGTTGCCGAAGGACTGGGGCGTGGGCGACAAGACCGGCACTGGCGATCACGGCACCGCCAATGACATCGCGATTCTGTGGCCGCCCGGCCGCGGTCCGATATTGGTGACGGTGTACCTGACTGAAACGGATGGCAGCGCGGCGCGCAGCAATGCGGCGATTGCGGATGTGGGCGCGCTGGTGGCGGCGTCCATCTGAGCGCGGCGCGCAGCGGGTCGCGCTGGCAACCTGGGCCGCGCGAGAGTGCGGCGCGCCTCGCCGAAATCCGTTGCGGCAGTCTAGCCGGCTTGTGCGATTCGTGAAGCGGCCGGTGCGTCCGATGCGGACCGGGAGCTAGCCGCTGGGGCCGCGGCCGCGGGAATCAGCTTGCCATTCACCAGCAGACTCAGCGTCTTCACCACCAGGATCCCGATGATCAGATTCGCCGCGATGAACAGAAGCGGCGCGGCCCATTCGAGCGGACCCGTCGCGCCGCGTTCGACCATCCGAAGGGCCATGGTCGGCAGGGCGGCCACGCCGAAGCTGAAGGCCCAGTAACCCGCCGTGAAGGCCTGTTGGCGAATCCATGGCAGCAGGCGCAACAGCAGCACCGCCTGGTACAGGCCATAGCCGAGCAGCACCAGGGCAAACAGGTCAGGCGTGCCGCTGCTCAGGCTCAAATAGGTCACGCCACCCACCACCGGCGGCGCGAGTTGCACGCCGAGCAGCGGGCGCAATGCTTCGGGCAGTGGTTCGTGCACGGCGGCGCGGTGCAGGATCAGCGATTCGATCGCAAGCCACGACAGCACACCCGCGCCGAAGAGAAGCCCGCCCAACTGATGGAACCCGAACGCGGCCGCAGTCGTGCCGGCAACGAAGCTCGGCGCAACCGTCGGCAGGTAAATGGCGGGCGTTACCAGTTCAGGCTTGCGCCCGCCCTGCCAGAGCCGTCCATGCAAATACACGCCGAGCGCCAGTTGTGCAACTGCGGCCACGCCGAACAGCGCGAACGCCAGTGTATGCGCGTACGGCTCTATCAGTTGCGCGGCGAGCAGGCTCGAAACCGGACCGAGCGCCGCAAACGACGATTGCACGGGATGCTGCATTTCCGCGCGCGCTTCGGCGCCATGCGTCAACCATTTTTGGCCGTAGGCGGCCAGAATGACGATCCACACGACGAGCGCGGCCACCGTCATCAAGCCGCCTATCGCGGCCGGCAGGTGCCAGAGCCTGATCGCCACGCGCCACAAATTGGCGAACGCCAGTGCGCCCACCGCGATCCCGAAGAAAGCAACTGGAATCCTCCCGCGATTGCTGCTCATCACCGATCCTCCGAAAGTTGCGTCGCGCGCCAGTGTTCCGGTATCGCGCGATCGATGACGTACTGTAAAAGGCGGCGGCAAAACGCAGAACGCTGGGCGCGCTCAACAAATGGCGCGATCGTCTCAAGATGCCTGGAGCGGCATGGGCTGGGAGCTGTTGGCCGCGTTGCGCGTGGTTTCGCTGGCGTTCCGGATGTCAGCGCGCAGCGCTGAAGGCGGGTTGCGGCCGGGCGTTTTCGCGTTTAGCGCGTCGGCCCGCCGAATCAGCGGCCTGACGTTGCTTTATGCGGCCATGCGCTGAAGCATCGCGAGCAGTGCGTCGAATGATAGCGGCTTGCGGGCGTATGCAATGGTGGGATTCGGCTGCGTGGGGATATCCGCGGCCGCGCTGCACAAAATGATCGGAATGGCGCGCAGATCGGGATCGGCGTTGAGCGCCGCGCACAACTGCAGTCCCGACATGACCGGCATCATGCAGTCCGAGACGATGATGTCCGGACGGGTCTTGCGTATCTGTTCGAGCGCGGCGGCCCCGTTCGACGCGACCAGCACCGTGTAGCCGTGCCGCTCCAGAAGCAGCCGCCACACTGTGAGGATGTCGAACTCGTCGTCCACGACCAGAATGGTTTTCATGGGCGGCTACGTATTTCGCCGTGGCGGCAGCATGGCCGACAGGCCCGTCGCCGGATACACGTTGGCGGGGTTCGCCAGTTTTTCGATCACGTCGAGGCCCTGAGCCGAAATCACGAGTTCTCGCAAGGAGGTGTCGTGAGCACTCTCACGTTGCTTGACCACGGAAATCATGCGCCGTAGGCCCGTTTCCGTTTCGGCGTAACGCAGCAGCAAGAGGTTTTCGGTCAGCGCCGACATCCGCACGCTCTTCGCATGGCCGGGGTCGGCATAAAGCGGCAGTTCTTCAGTCAGCAGCGTGGTGACACAGGCTTCGCGAAGCTGGTGCAGCAGCGCATTCAGGAACAGGCCAAAACGCTCGGTGCGCAACGCGGAATCGCGGAACCCCTCCACCCCGTCAATCACGATGCGCGACGCGCCGATCTTCTTGACCGTGGCGAGCGCGGTGGCCGCGAGCTCGTCGACAGCCAGCTCAACGGCCGGTTGCCACTGGATGACGAGCCGGCCGTCTTCGTGAGCCTCGGTGAGCCCGATCGATACGGCCTCGGCTTTACCGATCAGCCGCTGCGGACCTTCGTAAAAGCCAAGATAGACGCAGCGTTCGCCGCGCGCGACGCCGGCCGCAAGAAACTGCAGGCACAGCAGCGTCTTGCCGACGCCCGATGGCCCGATCAGCGTGGTCGTGGAGCCTTGCGCAAAGCCGCCGCCCAGCAAGCTGTCGAGATGCGGCAGGCCAAAGCCGAGGCGCGCTTTCAGATCCACCGGACCCGGCGGTACGGCACATTGCGCTTCGAGACGCGGGAACATCAGGAGCCCGCTTTCGGCAATGCGGAAGAAATGCTTGCCCATTAAATGATTGCGAGCGCGCATCTTGTGGACTTCGATTTCGCGCGCGCGGCGCATGCCGTCGTTGTACCGGTTCAGTTCGATCAGACCGTCGACCAGCGTATGTTCCGGATGCGGTTCGTTACCCGAGAGCGGCGCGAGCAGCAAGGTCGTGCAATCCATGGCCGCGACCAGCGCGTTCAACTCATGGATGAATTTCGACAGCGACAACTCGGTTTCGCTGAATTCGCGCGCGCTGCGAAAGCCGTCGATGATCATGAGGCTCGGGCGGTAATCGTAAATGCTCGAGGCGATCAGTTTGAGGAAGCCGTCGAGACCGTCCTGCATCAGTTCGTGATAGCCGGAGACGAACAGCATCTGCTGTGCGACCGCTTTTTCGTCGAAGAAGCTCAGACCCTTGAGATGCCCCAAAAGCTTGTCGTGGGATTCGGCGATCAAGGTCATGTACAGCACCTTCTCGCCCTGGCTTACACGATGAAAACCAATCTGGCTCGACAGAATCGTCTTGCCGGCGCCGGCCATGCCTTCCAGCAGGTAGACGCCGCCGCGGACCAGACCTCCGCCCAGGATCTCGTCGAGACCGGGGACGCCAGTTTCCACGTTGGGTCGGGAAGACGTCGGAGATTCGTGGATAGTCATTGTCGAAGTGTCATTCAAGGTGCGCAGAAGCGACGGCCCGCACTCGAACCGTCTGTTACTCAAACTACGTTCGCCAGCAATTTGCGTTCCCGCTGTCGCACGGCAACGCTCTCGCGTGGGCGCGGATGCGGGGGATTCTATCTGGTGGCGGCCCGGTTGGCGAACCGCCACTCGGGGCGGCGCGTAAGGGACGCGCGGCCAATGGGCGCGAATGGGCCGATCCGATGGCCACCATATAGGCAAGCTTTTCAATCGATGCAATGGCAACAGGAAGAAGAGTGGCAGCGCCGCGCCGTATACAATTCGGCAGCGCCAGATTTCTGCCCGCTTTTCGCTAATCCTGACCTGATCCCGTCCATGCCGAATCCGACCCGGGCCTTCCTTCTCGGCCCGCTCCTGAAAGGCGTTTCACGCTCCTTTTATCTCACGCTGCGCGTGCTGCCCGCCGGGATGCGCGATCCGATCGGACTTGCCTACCTGCTGGCGCGCGCGGCCGACACGATCGCGGACACTTCGCTGATCTCTCCGGAACAACGCCTCGCCTTGCTGCTGTCGCTGCGCGATCAGGTGAACGGCGCGGCGGACGACGGTGCGCTGTTCCAGCGCATGGCGGCCGAAGTGGCGGGGCAGCAGGTCCAGTCGGATGAGAAGGTGCTGCTCGAATCGCTCGGTCCGGCGCTCGACGTGTTGTTGCAACTGAGCGAATTCGATCGCAAGGCCGTTCGCGAGATCGTTTCGACGCTGACCGAGGGCATGGAGTTCGACCTTCGCACCTTCCCGGACGAACGTTCCGGCCAGATCGCGGCGCTGCGAGAATACGAAGAACTCGACCGCTACACGTACCTGGTGGCGGGTTGCGTTGGCGAATTCTGGACCACGATGACTTACGCGCACATGCCCGGCACGCTGAAAGAGCAGCCCGAAACCATGGCGCGGCGCGGCGTGCGTTTCGGCAAGGCGCTGCAGATGACCAACGTGCTGCGTGACTGTGGCAAGGATTTGCGAATTGGCCGCTGCTACCTTCCGCAGACTATGCTCGACCGATATGGTCTAAGCGCGCAAGACCTGCTGCTGCCGGCCAATTCCGTGCGGGCCCGCCCGCTGATGATCGAACTGCTGCGCAAGACACTCGATCATTTCCGCGAAGCGCTCGACTATACGCTGGCAATTCCGGCGTTTGCGGTACGCCTGCGTCTCGCGAGCCTCTGGCCGATTCTGATCGGTCTGGAGACGCTCATCCTTCTCGTGGACAACAATGCCTGGCTCGATCCGCAGAAAGTCTCCAAAGTCAGGCGCAACAAGGTGTATCAGATCATCGCTTCGTCCCTGTTGCTGGTGCCTTCGAATGGGCTGGTGCGCCACGCTGTCGAACGGCGGATCAGCCAGATCGAAGCGCGTTTCTGAATGTTGTGAGCCGTTTGCTGTTTCGGTAGGGCGCCGCCCCATCTCCCATGCAATGTGGGGGAGCGTACCGAATAAAAGCAGGGTGGGCCGTAGTTTGACGGACAACTCCTCTGTCCGATTCAGATTTACATGGCGCTTACCGGCAAACAACATTGCGACACGCTGGACCTGATCCGCGCATTAGCGGCGGGCGCGGTGTGCGTTAGCCATCTGCGCAATCTCATGTTTGTCGATTACCGAGCGAGCGCCGGAATCGGGCTGGCGGGCAAGCTGTTTTATTTCATCAGCAACTACGGCCACACCGCGGTGATCGTGTTCTTCCTGCTGAGCGGATACTTCGTGGGCGGTTCAGTGTTGCGCCAGGTCGAGGCTGGAACATGGAACTGGCAGCGTTATCTGACCGAACGCATGTCGCGGCTGTGGATCGTGCTGATTCCCGCATTGCTGCTGACCATGTTCTGGGACCGCATGGGTATCGCGCTGGCAGGCGGGCCTTTCTATCTTGGCACCGAAGGTACGTTCGATCAGCAGATCAACGTCGCGTCGCATCTTGGAGGCGCGACGCTGGCATGCAACCTCGTGTTCCTGCAGACCCTCGCGTGCGGCACTTATGGTTCAAACGGACCGCTGTGGAGCCTCGCCAACGAGTTCTGGTATTACCTCTGGTTTCCCGCGTGCGTCGTGCTATTGCGTCGGCGGCGAGGCTTTGTGGCCTTCGGCGCGGCTGCATTCGCACTCGCCACGATGATTGCGTTTCCGTCGCTTCTGAACGGGTTCGGACTATGGCTGCTCGGCGTCGTCCTGGTGGTGCTGGAGAAACGCTTTCCGTCGCGCGGCGCGCGTACGGGCTTGCCCTGGTTCACGCTCGCCAGCGGAGCGGCGTTCATCACCGCGCTGGTGTGTTCGCGTTTGTTCCTGTGGAGCAACGACTGGATCGTCGGCGTACCGTGTTTCCTGTTTCTGCGCTGCATTCTCTGGGAAAACGTTCGACTGCGTCCGGCGCTTGTGTCGCGTGTCGCGGTACGCTTTTCCGCGTTCTCCTATTCGCTGTATCTGACGCATTTCTCTTTCATTCTATTCGTCGCCGCAGTCGGATTCGGGCAGCGTATCCAGTTCGATGCCCGCGGCGCGCTGGTGCTCCTGATCATGCTTGTTGCGTGTTACCTGTATGCGTACGCGGTCTATATGCTGTTCGAGCAGAATACAAAACGTGTGCAGAAGAGCATTCAGAAGTTTCGCTTTCTGCGCGTCACGCCGGATCCAGTCACCTCGCATAACGGTTCGCGCGGAAGCATTACCTGATTTAATCTGCATCATGAAATAGCGTTCGATCGGGAAACCCCTAGGACCACGCATCCAAGGTTCGCGTTAGTCTGCTCAAAAGAGGAGGCGAACCATGAGACAGGCGTTCAATATTGCCGTGGTGCTGCTGCTTGGCTATCTGATGGCGGATAGGGCGCTGATGCGCGCGCAAGCGGGAGAGATGGGGACGATAACGTGCCACCAGGGCGCCGAGCTGGTCAAATCGAACGCGCTGAAAAAAGGCTTTGGAGACATGGGCGCCAGCAGCCAGGGCGAGAATTTTCTATCCAGCTGTCTCGTCACCGGGCGCGGTCAGGTGGGCGATCTGGTGGCGCGCGACTGACGCGATTCGCTCGCCCAATATATGAAACCGCGCCATAACCGCATTTTGCCAGGGTTGTGGCGCCGCCAAACCGGTTGCCAGTAAAAAGCGCCCGGACCGCGAAGGTCCAGGCGGAAGCCATCGGGAGCCCGATGACGGAGGTAAGGAATACACAACTGGCCCGCGATCGGGAAGACTCGGTCGCGGGCCAGTTCATTTGAATCAGTGCGCGCATTGCGTCCGCGCGCTGAGCGCCCCGGCTACGCGCAAGCCGTGGTGCCTGCGTGCGTCGGACCGCTGAACAGCGGGTTAAGGCTGGGTTCCTGCCTGATTACCGCTTGGGCCCCGGCTTAGTTGCCGAAGTAGACTGACCTCGGGCCGTTCGCGAGCGCCGGGCGGCCGGATTGCGACGCGCCACTCACCACACCGCCAAAACCACTTTGTGCTGCCTGCGCCGTGCCATTCTGAGCGTCGACGCGAGCTTGCGCGGCCTGAATGTCAGCCGGGTAGTGCGGGTCGTCGCGGCCCGGGTGATAGCCTGCTTTCTCGAGTTGAATCAATTCCGCACGCACTTGAGCGCGGGTCGCGGGCTGGTTGGACTGCGCAAACGAAGCGACAGGAGCGGCCAGTACAGTGGCGATAACAACAGCTTGAATGAGCGATTTCATGATCAACTACCTCCAGTTCGGTTTTTTGTCTTGCTACGAGCGTTCTCGTTCGTAGTCAGTGATTGCATTCTAGATTTGCGATCTGGAGAGAGTAATCCCCGTTTCAGGTAATGTTTGTTGCTGAAACTGAGACAAACTGCCGTCAACGGACGATGCGCATGGAGAGTTGTTCCCTCGTCGCTGCATCGTCCGGACGTCGAAGCGCGAGTCAACTGCCCGAATAGATCGGACCTTGTCCACCCGGCGCGAACGGCTGAAATATCTCGCCATGCGAAGGAGCGGGCGCTGCTTGTGAGCGCGCCGCGGAAGTGGCGGGCTCGCGTAGCGTGACGGCGCTGTCCGGCGTAATGGGAACGCTGGGCTTGGCGAGTAACTCGGTCTTTCGCATCGATCCTACCGAGGTGCCGAAGTAGTAGCCGATGATGCTGATCCACGCCGTTCCCAATGCGCCGACAATCACGTTGACGAGATCCTTGTTCGGCCCCGGCAGCGGCTGGAACGCCATGAGCAACAGAATGCCGAAAAAGCCTGCCGTCACCGCCATGGCGAGCACCTTGGGCACCCAGTCCTTATTGCTGATACCCATTGCACGCGCGTCGGCCCGATCGGCGGCCTGAATACGCGCCATGTCGCTTTCGTGCGCGAGGCCTGCCTGGGCGGCAGTGACCATCAGTTGTTGCAACTGCAACGAGTTCGCGCTCTCCGCCTGCCGGATCTTCTCCATTGCGCCGGGATCGTTCAGCGCGGGTTCCACGAAGGTGGGATCGCTCGGCGTTCCGAGTGCATGTGAAATGATCGAAGCGGCGGCGGTGACACCGAGGCCGACCGGACCACCCACGAGCCCTGCGAGAAGCGGGGCGGTGCTGCCAATGTTCGATGCTACTTTTGACCAGTCCATCATGCTGCTCCAAGGAGAAGGTTAGCGGCCATTCTTTCTGTCCATCCACGGCTGAAATTGGGCCATGCATGCAGGTTCCGCAGGTAACGCAAGCGATAGGCGGCAAAGCGCATGACAAACTTCAGCGGGTCCGCGCTTTTAACCGCGTCCAGTGTGTCCGGGCCGAACTTGCCGTCTTCTTGCGCACCGGACGCTTTTTGCATCCACAACACCACCAGTCCGCCGTTGTAGTTGGCGTCGAATATCTGGAAGGCCACTCGCGAGTCGAGTTCGTCGAGGTGCAAGGGATCCCAGTACCGTTGTTTCGCGATCTGTTTAGCGGTGTCCAGCGGCAGATCTTTCATGGCGCCGGTATAGCCCTGGCTGCGCGCCACGCGTGCTGTTACGCCCCACATCGTTTCTCCGCCAGGGTCATGCGGATTGAAGGAGTACCCACCTTCATTTCCGATCAGAGCCTTGAACGCTTCATCGAAGTTGTCCATCGATCATCTCCTCTTCCACTGTGTGTATGACTGCAACGGTAAAAGTGCGTCTGGGCCGAGCCGCTTGCGTGGCGGTCCATCCGGTACTACGGGGCGCCTGTTAAGCGGTTTGAAACGGAAGTGCTGCGGGGGGATGGGAAACCGGTCTGACTTGACTATCGGGTTTCGTCATGTCGCGGCGATCGCCTTCCTGAACCGCTTTGGCGACGCGCGCCAGATGACTCTCTCGCGCCGACAGACTGCCTGCGTCGAGTTGCAACGCTTGCGCATATTTGCGCGAGGCGCCGAGCAGATCGCCTTTGCGATCCAGTGCACGGCCCCATTCCGCGTATGAAGGCGCCAGATCCGGGCGCAGTGCGACCGCGCGGGAGAGCTTTTCGATCGCTTCGTCATATCGGCCGACGGTGACGAGCGCCTCGCCCCAATCGTGCAGGTTGTCGACGGAATCCGGCTTCATGCGGTCCGCCTGCTTGAATGCGTCGAGTGCTTCGGAGTGACGATTCGCATGCAGCAGCACGTCGCCGAGAAGACGCAAATTCTCGGCCGTCTTCGACTTCTCGCTCGCGCCGGCTCGCAATGCTTCGAGTGCGTCGTCGATGCGATGCTGCTGTTCGAGTGCAATGCCCAGGCTCGCACGCAGCACCGCCGAATGTGTGTAGACGGTCAGCGCTTCGCGGGTCTGCTGTTCGGCTTCTTTGGAGAGTCCCTGATTGGCAAGCAGCCACGCCTTGCCGGCGAGCGCCCATTCGCCTTGTTCGGAGGCGGGCAGTGCCAGAACTTCGTCATAGATCGAGACGATCTCGCCGTAATCACATTGCGCGAGCGAGCATCGGGTTCTCTGGACTTGCGAATAGAGGTGACTGGCGAGAATATTCGGCTCGGCCAGACGCATGGCTTTGACAGCGATGTCGTGCACGAACTTTTCCAGATCGCGTCCTTCGAAAGGCACCGTGCTTTCACGGGAATTGAAGGGGCCACCTTCAATCTGCACATGGGCGATGTAGGAATCCGCGCTGTCGTTCACCTTGGTGATGCCGACGTGAACGACAACGTCCGTGCGCTTGATGATGCCTTTAATGAAACGCACCGTCGTCGCATATGACATTTCCTGACCGGGGATTTGAATGTCCGGTTGCGCGTCGTTATCGGTCATGGTGTCGTGGGGAATCGATTCGGCGTCCTGGCCGATCGCTCTCATCGAAGACATGATGCGTTCCGCCAGGAAGTTCGACGAATAGCCGCGTTCCACGAGCGACTGCGGCGTTTCAACCGGCGGCACTAGCAATTGCCGCGTCAGTACGCCACGTACGACGAGACAGAAGAAGCCGATGGTGAGCACCGCGAAGACCCACGGCAAAACATAGGGCCACAATTGCTTCGGGCCGCGCCCGATGAAACCGGCGGTCCGTAATCCGAACGGCACGAATCCGCTGGCAAGGTGATGAGTTCGAGTGCGATGCTTCGAACCACTCTCCGCGGAAAGAGACCGGCTCCGCCAATTCACTGGACGACGCTGACTTTGCACACTCGACATGACGCACCTCGATTCAACCGATGTTGGTAAGTGCACGACTGGGTGTCGACTCTTATGCATCGACCGTGCCATAGCGCACGGTGTCTTATACGGCGGGCGTGTACGGGATGACGGCCGTTGTGAACGGCGCAAATGTGTTGTGCGTGGACCGACGAATGCCGATCGCGAGTTTGTTGGAGTGAGACAGGCGGTGTGAAATGGCGAAGCACGCGGCCAACTGTCTACGAATAATGGCTACTTCGATTAGACGCCGCATTCGCTTCGTCCAGCCAGACGAGTACGAAAATACGGCGTCGTCATGCAATGAAGTGGACGACTCACTATCCACGTCATGTCACCGGCTTCAATGCTGTCGCGCTCTTTAATTGCCGCCCTTGAACAGATCTTGCAAGCGCGCCGCTTCGCCGTTTTTCTGCGATTGAACGAGTTGCTGGTAGACAGCTGCGCGCGAGAGTCCTTGTGTGCTTGCAGGGCTGCCGGACATCGAAGTGGTGGCGGGTTGCCCGCCCACCGCGTCGGCTGCCGACGGTTGAGTTTGCGCCGTACTCTCCGTGCCGGCGTCCTGAGCGTGCGCTTGCCATGTGAACGCGCAAAGCAGTCCGCCTGCGATGATCAGAGCCTTCTTCATGTCCATCTCCTTCAAACCCTCGGCGTCGCTCTCGCGACACCTCATTGCGGAAGTTCCGCCGGACCTGCACGCAACACACGGCGGACAATCCGACGGAACACAGGGCGGAGACGATTACCGGCTTCCTTGTCGAATTCTGCGCAGCGCACCAGAGAGGTGCGTTATCGAAGTGCTTCGTGTAGCAAGGAAAGGTGCGCGCTGAGGCTTTATTGTTCGGGGACGGTTCAGAGAGCCGGTTTTGCCTCCGTCATGTGAAGCAGACGTATAGATCGCTTTCGGATTCAAGTATTAATCAGCCATCCTGAATGCGTATTTGGAAAAAATATCGGCGGGTGGAGTGGCGGCGAATACGATTGGCGTCCAAGTTTTTATTTGGCTTACAGCGCGAGTTTTTTCCGGCAATCATTGAGCGCGACCCATGTGTCGGCGGTGGCCAGCACACAAATAAAAATGCCGTTCAGTCCATGACTGAACGGCATTAGCCTTCGGTGCAAGTGTTGCTATTCAGCGTACAACGACTCCGCGATCAAACCGCAGCCGGGCGCCACTTCAACAGCCGCTGTTCGACCGCAGTCAACAGATAATCCGCTGCGAGTGCGACCACAGCCAACACAATCATCGCTGCGAACACGCCGCTTGCGTTGAATGCGCCTTGGGCAGTGGAGATCAGGAGACCGATACCCTGCTTCGAGCCGAGAAACTCGCCCACCACCGCACCGACCAGCGCAAAACCGAAGCTCACGTGCAAGCTGGCGAGAATCCAGCTCAACGCCGACGGAATCACCACCGAAGTCGTCACCTGGCGGCGCGACGCGCCGAGAATCTGCGCATTCGCGATCATATAGCGGTCGGCTTCACGCACGCCCTGGAAAGCGTTGGCGAACACGACGAAGAACACCATCACCACGGCCAGCGCCACCTTCGACGCCATGCCCAGACCTAGCGCAATCACGAACACCGAACCGAGCACCACGCGCGGAATCGAGTTGGCGATCTTGATGTAGAGGCTAAATACGTCGGAGAGCAGCTTGTTGCGGCCGAGCACGATGCCGCAGAACACCCCGGCGACCGAACCGATAATGAAGCCGAGGCCGGTTTCTTCGAGCGTGACCCACACCTGGGTGAGCAGCGGACCTTGCGAGGTGCCGTTGACGAACCAGTCGACGATCTGGTCGAAAATCGCGCTTGGCATCGAGAAGAAGAACGGGTCGATCCACTTCAGGCGCGCTGACAGTTCCCACCCGCCGAGTACGACCACCAGCACGACAATACGCAACGAGATCACGAGCGCGTGACGCTGCCGGATGCGTTTTTGGGCCACACGTTCGACTTGCGCGAGCGATGCGGCGTCGATGCCCGAAGGCATCATCTGTTGAGGGCTTGTAGACATGTTTGCCGTTCCTTGATTAACCAATCTGCACTTCTTCGCGCAGGTCGTGCCAGATGTCACGCGAGATTTCGATAAAGCGCGGGTCGTAGCGGACCTCGGACGTAACGCGCGGACGCGGCAGATCGATTTCGTACACTTTCTTCAGTGTGGCCGGGCGCGCGGTCAGTACGAACACGCGGTCGGCGAGCGCAATCGCTTCTTCCAGATCGTGCGTGACGAATACCACCGAGCCGACACCGCCCCACAATTGCAGAAGCTCGTCCTGCATCAACGTGCGCGTCTGCATGTCGAGAGCCGAGAATGGTTCATCCATCAACAGGATCTCCGGCTTGTTGATGAAAGTCTGCGCGAGTGCCACGCGCTTCCTCATACCGCCGGAGAGTTGATGCGGATAGTGCTTGCCGAACTTGTCGAGGCCCACGCGACGCAGCCATTCGTTGGCTTCGTCATACGCGGCCGATTTCGAGCGGCCACGATACAGCGGGCCCGCCGCCACGTTGTCGAGCACGGAGCGCCACGGGAACACGGCATCGGCCTGAAACACGAAGCCGATGCGCGGATCGATGCCGTCCACCGGCGCGCCCATCACCCGTACTTCGCCCGTGGTGGGTTTCAGCAAGCCGGTAATCATGCTGAGTGTGGTGGACTTGCCGCAACCCGTGGGACCGACCACCGCGACGAACTCGCCGCGAGCCACCGACATGCTGAAGTCGCGCAACGCGATGGTCGCCTTGCCATCGGGAGAAATGAAACGGCACGATACGTTGCGCATCTCGATCGCAGGCGTATCGCGTGACATGGGTTGATTCATCGGCTGCTGCCTCGCTGTTCTCGTGACGTTGATATAAGAGCGTTACTTCGCCGCGGTCTTGACCGCTGCCGACACGTAGTCGTTGGTGTAGGTCTTGGCGAGATCGATATGCTTGCCCTTCACTGAAGGATTGAACGCCGAGAGCACCTTCAATACCGTGTCCGGACCGTCGGCTGGCATCTTGCCGTCCTTCGTGAACATCGGCAGCGATGCTTTCAGTGCGCCGACGTACAGGTCTTTATTGTTGCCGTAGTAGTCCTTCGGCATCTTCGCGGCGATTTCTTCCGCGCTATGCGTCGCGATGAAGTTCAGCGTTTTCGCGAAAGCGTGCGACAGCTTGGCGGCCTCGTCTTTGTGCGATTCGGCCCACGCGCGCTGCACGTAGAAGCTCGAAGCCGGATAGGTGCCGCCGAGCGCGGCGCGCGTGCCTTCCAGGGTGCGCATGTCGACCAGCACCTTGGCGTCGCCGGTCTTCAGCAACTGCGAAACAGTCGGCTCGGTCGTCATGCCCGCGTCGATGCGGTTCTGCTTGATGGCCGCAATAAAGCTGTTGTCCGCGCCGACGGGCAGCAGCGTGTATTGTGTCGATGGCACGCCCGCACGTTGTGCGAGGTACTGCGTGAGAAAACTGGTCGACGAGCCGAGGCCCGTCACGCCGAGGGTCTTGCCCTTCGAGTCGGCCATGCTCTTGAAGGTCTCCGCCGCCTTGGTGGAAACCATCTCCACTTCACCCGGCACCTGACCGAAAATCACCAGCGCCTGGACTTCCTTGCCTTTGCTTTGCAGGTCGATGGTGTGGTCGTAAAAGCCCACCACGCCTTGTACCGCGCCCGCGAGCAATTCGTTTTCCGCGTCGACGCCGGCCGGTTGCGAGAGGATTTCGACGTCGAGCCCTTCGTCCTTGAAGTAGCCGAGTTGCTCCGTGAGCTTGGCGGGCAGATAGATGATTTTGGTGGCGCCGCCGACCATGATCGTGAGCTTTTCGGCGTGGGCCGCGGCCGAGGCGGCGGCGAGGGTGAATGCAACACCTGACACGGCGGCAATCTGGCGCAAGGTACGCATGAAGCAGTCTCCTTAGGTTTAGTCGCCGCTGGGTGATGCATGCGGCGCTTTCTGGGTGAATGACGGCGATTATAGAAATTTGAAACCTTCTGGTAGCTTTCGGGGTTGGGGGCAAATCATGGGTGTTAACCCGCAACTTAGCCGCAACCCCGCCGCAACTTCGCCGCGACCCCGCCCAAAACTCGACAGCGTATGGCGCAAACCACAGGGGAAGCGCGCAAAGACCTTGTTTTACGGCACAATCGACGGCCTGACTTTTGCCGTTCCCGCCATGAAGCTGCTGCTCATCGAAGACAACCCCACACTGGCGCACTGGCTCGCGAAGATGCTGGAGCAGGAGTCGTTCGCGCTCGACGCCGTGCAGGACGGCGACGCGGCCGACCAGTTGCTGCGCACCAACCACTACGACGTGATCCTGCTCGACCTGAATCTGCCCAAGCTGTCGGGCAAAAACGTGCTGCGCCGTCTGCGCCAGCGCGGCGACGCGACGCCGGTGCTGATTCTCACGGCGAGCGGCTCGATCGACGAAAAGGTCGAACTGCTCGGGGCCGGCGCGGACGATTATCTGGTCAAGCCGTTCGAAGTGCGTGAGCTGATTGCACGGATCAAGGTGGCGATCCGCCGGCAGTCGCCCTCGAAGGCGAGCGAAGTGGTGTGCGGCGATCTGGCGTTCGACATCGATACGCGGCAGTTCACGCTGAAGGGGACACCGCTGAACGTCACGCCGCGCGAACGCTCCGTGCTCGAAGCGCTGATCCTGCGACTGGGTAAAACCGTCACCAAGCCGGCGCTGGTCGACGCGATCTTCACGCTTGCGGACGAGCCTAGCGAAGACGCTGTCGAAATCTACATCTCGCGTCTGCGCAAGAAACTCGACGGCAGCTCGGCGGCGATCGTCACGCTGCGCGGCCTCGGCTATCTACTGCGCAAGAAAGAAGATGACCAATAGCCTGCGCATGCGCCTGTTGTGGTGGCTGCTGGTGCCGCTCGCGTTGTATGTATTCGTGACCGGCAAGGCCGAATACGATAACGCGCGGCGCACGGCGGATCTGGTGCAGGACAATCAACTGATCTCGTCGGCGCGGATGATCGCCGGCGAAGTGGAATGGGTGGACGGTTTCCTGCGCGTGGATGTGCCGCCCGCCGCGCTCGAAGTATTCGTGTCGCCTTACCGCGACCAGGTGTTCTATAGCGTGAGCGTCGACGACCGCCGGCTCCTCGCGGGCACGCCTGAGTTTCCCACGCGTCCGGCGCAGACCGCGGATACGCCCGATCACTACGACACGCATTTGCAGGGCCATGCCGTGCGCGCGGTCGGCCTTGTGCGTCTCATGTACGACAACGGCGCGACTCATCGCGTGCTCGTGACGGTCGGGAAAACCGTGCGCTCGCGCGACGCGATGGCCGAGCAGTTGTGGCAGCCGCAACTTGTGCGACAGATCGAGATGATCGTGCTGGCGGTCGCACTGGTGTGCATCGGGCTGACTTTCGAATTGCGGCCGCTGATGAAAGTGAAAGAGGACGTGGCCGACCGCGATCCAATGCAACTCGCGCCCATTCGTGTCGAGAGGCTGCATACCGAGTTGCGGCCAATCGTCGAAGCTATCAATCAGTGCATTGCGCGGCTGGGCGTTCAGGTGGCTGCGCAGCGCCGCTTTATCGCCGACGCTGCGCATCAGTTGCGCACGCCGCTTACTTTGCTCGGCACGCAGTTGCAGTTCGCGCGTCAACAGGAGGGCTTGAATCCCGCTCTCGATGAAGCACTGGCCGCCATGCATCGCAGTAATCGTTCGATGGTCGGGCTCACGAACAAGCTACTGTTGCTCGCGCAAGCCGAGGCGGCAGACAACACGCAACTGGCGGTGGAAACGGTGGACCTGGTCCCGCTAGCCATGGAAGTTGTGGAGGATCTCGCCCTGCTCGCGCAGGCGCGGGGCATCGATCTGGGCGCCGAACTGAACGGGACCGCGCCGGTAGCCGGGCACCGCGGGCTGCTTCAGGCGTTGATAGCGAATCTCGCTGAGAATGCGATTCGCTATACCGGCAGTGGCGGTCACGTGACCGTGGGCGTGGATGCCAAAGCCGATACCGTCACCGTACGCGTATTGGATGATGGCCCCGGCATTCCGGCCGAGTCGCGCAGCCGCGTTTTCGAGCCGTTTTTCCGTGCGTCCGCGGATACGGAGGGCACTGGACTCGGCCTTGCCATTGTGCGTGAAATCGCAGATGCCCATCACGGCGCAATTACGCTGAAGCCGGGCGAGGGCGGCAAAGGCGTGCATATCAGCGTTTCGTTTCCACGCGCGGCGGCAGAGCAGCCTCAGGCGGTTTAAAGCCTCGGTAAAGCGGCATCGCGTGTACGGTTGCAGAGGATCTAATGACTGACGGTGATGCGGATCAGTGCGTCCTGCAGACACGACCGTCAACGCAGTAGCTCGCCTCTGATTTGCTACGGCATGCGAAGCAAATCAAATAGCCGATCAGCAATTCGAAAGCTCTGTGCAACATACTGGAAGCAGCTCATTCACCTGGTCGAGCACGCCCGTCTTCTTCCAGGTCATATATCGAAGATAACAAGTCTGCTGCGGCGGAAAAGTGGCCGGAAGCCTGTGCCATTTCTCTTTTCTTTGCTGCAACCAGAGTATCGCGTTGAGAATTTCCCGATCGCTGCGGCGAGGCCGACCGCGGGTAGATCGAAGGTCGGGAAAGAGACTCTGGACGCGCGCCCAGTCGTCGTCGGAAAGAGGGATTTGTAGCATGGCTGCCCCGGAACACTGTGTGAGGAATGCGCAGTCGTTTTCCGCTGCATCTGTGGCGATACTAGTAAATCTTTTCTTATCGGTCAAATTGTCTTGTTGCGACGCGTCGCGGTAGATTGTTCCGGATTTTCTCGCTTGATGTGCTTGACTTCTTTGATGGGCTGGACTTGGCGAGCTTCGTCGGTATTCGTATTTGTTCCGCGCGCTCGCGACGATGTGCGGTGCAACGTAACGTAAAGCGGGACGCTACGTAACGTGTGGTATCGCGCAAACGTTTGGCTAAGCAAATCATGCTTCGCCAAGGTTGCTCCTTGTGCTGTGCAGTGCGATGCCCGGCGGGGGTTTCCGGCGATTCGGCGGGCTTTAAGCGGTAGTGATCGCGTCTGTTGGCACGACATGTGCGTATGTCGGCGAGACAAAAAACAAATTCGCCATGCACACGCTCGACTATGCCAAACCTGAATTGCTTGCGCTCCCGCTCACGAAGCGTGCTGCGCATGCCGCGCCGATCGCGCCAAATGACCCGGATGATGCCGGTGATGTTCCTGTGGGACTGAGCGAATTCGAAAGCCGTGTCTTGAAGGGGTTGAGCGCGGGTGAATTTCACCTTGTGTTTCAAGGTGCATATCGTGCGGCGAGCGGAACTCTGGCACGTCTGGAAGCGCAGGTTCGTTGGACGCATCCTGATTATGGCGTGCTGCTTCCGGGCAGTTTCATGCTGCCGATCGAGCATCCGCAGGTCGCGTTGGAAATGGCGTTGTTTATTGTGGACGGTGTATGCCGCGAACTGCGCGGTTGTCTTGAAGCGAAGCTGCCCTTGCAGCCGGTAGCGATCGCGATGCCGGTTCATGTGGCGCTGCATGAGTCGCTCGCGGGCGAAATTGCGCGTGTGGCCGGCTCGTATGGGGTGTCGCCTGCGCTGTTTGAAATTGAGGTTTCAGATAGCGCTGAAGCGGCGAAACTGCTGTCCTTGCGGACGTTGACCGCGGGTCTGCGGGATGTGGGCATCAGCATCACGCTCGGCAATTGGGGCAACGGCGGTTCCTCGATGGCGCTGCTTGGTGTGCTTGATGTGGATACCGTTACCGTCGCGCGTGAGTTGATGGCGACAGTGCCGAACGATCAGCGGGCGGGGACGGTGATGACTGCGCTGATGGACCTGCTGCATGCGCTCGATGTGCGGGTGGTGGTGAGTGGTGTCGATACGAAAGAACAGTTCCAGTGGGTGAGCCGATGGCCTGACGCGTTGGTGCAGGGGGCAATGTTTGCGCGTGCGCAGGCTGGGTTGGGGAGGGTGTTGGGGCTAGGGCGGGCGCTATGACGCCCGACCATACTCGATGACGGTTCGGCGCGAAATAAAGCTGCATGTCCCAGAAAAAAGAGCAACATGGCGAGGCGATCCAAACGCCGCCGGGTCGAGAAGATCGACCTGATAACCGGTCGATCTATTCCTCATTTGAGTAAGCCTTCACTGGGCATTGGAAGGCCGATATCCACGTCTATGTTCAGTGTTCCTCCGCCATCCGCTTGAACGTCGACGCAAGGCGTGCTCTCAATAGCATTACCGCAAACCTGTTGTTTGTAATGAAATAGCGCCTCCACATACGTCCCGGCTCCTGTGCAACGCGGTAAGCCCATTCGAGGCCGTTGCGTTGCATCCATTGCGGAGCCCGGCGCACTTTACCCGCGACCACGTCGAAAGTACCGCCGACGCCCATCACAAAGTCGACACCGAGGCGATCGTGCCAGCGGTGAATAAAACTCTCCTTCTTTGGCGATGTGATCGCCACAAAAAGAAGCTTGGCGCCGGAATGACGGATCTTTTCGACTACGCCTTCCTCGTCGTCCCAGAAGTATCCGTGATGGTAACCAGCGATCTGCAGACCTGGATGCCGCATTGCGACGGTCGCTGCGGTTCGACCTACGACTTCGTCCGTTGCGCCCAGCAGGAATACCGGCAACCCGCGCGTCGCCGCCATCTGCAAGAGGCGGTCAAAGAGATCGACTCCTGCTACTCGCTCGGGCACGGGATAACCCAAGAGACGTGCACCCCAAACGACGCCCATGCCGTCTATGTTGATAATGTCGCAGGCGCGAACCGATGAGTGAAGTACGCTGTCGGTCTGCATGTTGACAAGCTTGGCGACATTCACAACGACGTGCTGCGTGAACTGCCGCGCTTCAATGCGGTCACCGATGATTTGCACGGTTTCCTGCATGGTGGCGAGGTCCATCGGGCATCCGAATAGCTCAATTCGTTTCATTGTGTTTTCTCCCCGGCGATACTCAAGTTCTTTTCAGTGCGCTTGAACTGGACGCGATTCGCGTATGTACCGATCGCGTAGAAAGCCCATGCCTGCGTCCAGCGTAGGTAGTTAATTCGATTAGTTGTCAGTCTGTTCTTCTGATACATGAAGCGCCGTTCATCCGGCATGTAGAGTGTTTCTAACGCTCTTTCAAATACGCGGGTCGCCAACCGATGATCTTCATCAGCCCCCCCCACCTTCAGCAATGTCAGAATAGCTTGAGCGACAGAATGAGTATCGAGCGGCCAAATGCTATTGTCGTAATATTTGACGGTGCCGTCCGGCAAGAAGAAGTTTTTCCGGTAGTAGTCCATCCCGCGGCTGATGGCGTCGCTAAACTCGCTGGTGTCTGCCGCCTGTTGTAGCGCCGCTAGCGCTTCCAGGTTATAGCCGGTATGAAAACCATCCACGAACGAATGATGATCGCGCGTGCCATAGCGCCATGCTCCGTCCCCGCGCTGCGCCGCGACTGAGCTTCGGGTGGCGCTTAGCGCACGCTGCATCAGAGCGCTATTGCCTATCCGTTTCGCCGTTTCTCCGACAACGGCGGCTGCCCAAAGGTTGGCGTTGTGCACGAACGCGGATTCGCCTGGAATGTATGCGTAATAACCGCCGTCATTCCGGTGAAGTGAATTCAGGAATAGACCGGCATCTGTCGCGGCGTCGACGAACCGTTGATTGCCAGTTTCGTCTCCAAGTGCCGCAAGTGCGCGTGCTATGTAACAAGTCGTGATTGCGTTAGGCGTGCCTTTGGGTACGAAGAAGGCTCGCGCGGCCCAGTCGAAGTGATACCCCCATGCACTATGCTTCCATCTGCTCCGATCGCAACGCTCCTCTAGCAGCCATTCCGCAAGCCGAATGGCTTCCTCGATTTGTGATCCGTTACCGACCAGTTTTTCGTACTCGAGAAGACCGAGGATGATCAATGCAATACCTTTGGGGTTGCGGCGACGCGCCACACCGACTAACGGCCGCAAGTTTGCAAGACTGCGTTTATGGAGTTGCAGCCACGCTATTTTGGCGAATGGCAGAGAGCCAAGGCCTAGTTTCTTGAACAGCTCGCTGTTGAGGCCATCGAATGGGTCGTATCCTGCATAGTCCGTGGCACGGCATTGCGTAATCAGTGCATCGGCGAGTTCGCTGGCGTTCAGATGGATAGTCATTCGCTTGACTCCACGCGCTCGGAGATCGAGACGGGCCCATAGAACAGACCTGTCTCGGTAGTTTTCGAACGAAAGTTTTGCCAACTCGGCTTATAGACTCCAAGCTTCAAGTATGCGTGGCGCTCCTGAGGGTACTCATTTGGGACGCCGCGAGAAGCGAAGACCTGAGTGCCGTTCTTCCATAATTTCGTTACCGCATGCTCGCCGGTCGAATCAGGTCGATAGTGGAGAGTCCAGCGAACCCATTTACCACGGTCCGAACTTGCGCCGGGCAAGCTGGCGTCGTGGCCGTGCCTGGTATCGGAACCGCCGCGCTCAGAAAACACGTAATCGCTCCCGTGTAGTTGCAGCATAATTGGCGGAGAGCCCACCCACATGTCTGGCTGATGGATTTGCATGATGATTTGCATCTGGTCGTCGTCGAATACAAAATCGGCCGGCAGCAACGTGGTCCACTCTATGCGGTACTCACGGCCAGAAACGATTTTTGCCGCTCGTGCGAACACCATTTCGCCGCGGGGCGTGCCGTTCGCGACGTGGGAAAAGTTCTCGCTGCGTCGAATGCTAACTTTCACCGCGCGTTGATCAGGTGATAGCGGATCATTGACTACAATGAGGTCTTGCGTATCCGGACTCTGAATGTCTACCGCCGGACCGAACCCGTGTGCCCAATTGGTGGCGAACAGATTGTGAAAACCCGGCATATCCAGAACCGAAGCATCACGTGTTTGTGCCGAGCAGGCTGTGACGAGGCACAGCGAGGCTGTCACAACGTGGCGTAGCCAGGAAAGGTGTTTCGGGTTCATCGCTTACTCCCGCATTGCGTATCAACGTATCGATAGCACTGAACATATCGTTCGACAATTGATTCCGCTCTAAAGCACGTTTGAGCGCGAGCAAGTCCTGCGGAGCCCATTCGAACTGCATGCTCCGGATCGTCGACTAGTTTGCAAAGCGCCTCTGCCAGCCCGCGTGAATCGTGGACATCAACGAGATACCCGCTCACGCCATCTTCAATGAGATCGAGAAATCCGCCCACGCGGGTTCCTACCACGGGCAAGCCGCAGAACATTGCTTCGAGTGTAGAAATGCCGAACGACTCGAAATGGCTGGGCATGCAGAACAAACGTGCACCGCTATAAAACGCGAGCTTCGCATCGCCTTCCAGCCAACCTTCGAATACCACGCGGTCGGCGATTCCGTGCGATTCGGCGATATGCCTCCAGCGGTGCGTGTCACCGATTCCGGCCACACGGAGTTCGATATCGCGCCCTTTCCGCGTCAGAGCGGCAACGGCTTGAAGGAGCTCATCGAGCCCCTTGGCTTCATTCAATCGGCCGGCAAATGCAATATATGGCCTCGCGTGCGCAAGGCGGTTAGGTACCGGCGCACCGTGCTCTGCGTCAAGCGCCATATTTCCGATAACCCGAACTGCATCCTTTCTCCGCCATTGCTGAAGCCAATTTGCTAGAGGCGTCGAAACCGCGATTACGCAGTCAACCTTGCGAAGAAACAGTTCGACCAGCCGACGGGGCAGCCAGTCCGATCTATCGAAAAATTGTTCGAAATTGCCTGAATGCAGCTGAAATACCGTGCGCTTCCCAAAGAGTCGCGCGACAAGGAACAGCACAAGTTTCCGGTAGAACGACCCCCGCTCGGAGACATGAAAATGCACAACATCAACAGAAATAGCCGATCGCGCAAACAACGGAACATCGACCATCCAGAACGCCAGCGGTCCGCCGATATTCCGGAATCCGCGCGTTTCGAAGAACGAGAGAGATACGCCGGCCTTCTCGAATTGATCTCGGCTTGTGGCCAACTGAGAAAGCACCGTTGCGATGCCACCTTTTTGCCCATGCCCCGGACCAACCTGAAGAATTCGCACGCTCATTTCACGGCTCCGACAACCTCTTGGCTGAGCGATGAGGACCGATTTTGTGACGGTGCATTGCTCGAGAACAGATACATGAGCATCAATGCCGAGAAGACATAGGATGCAGACACGAACGACAAGGAGAACAGGTTGTCGAAGCAGAAGGCGCCAACTAGGAATAGCCAAACATACCTGCGTCGACTAACTTGCCCATACAGGATCATGAAACTGAGCCATAAGATCGCGCCCAGAACACCGAGTTCAACGAAGAGGTGTGGATAAAACGTGTCGGTGGTCGTGAGAGTGTTTCCAAGCCCATACCAGTTGAAGTGATAGATGCTGTACAGCGGCGAGTGATACTTGACTGAGGCCGATCCACCGAACGAGCCGAGGCCCTCGCCGAAGAAATTGCCTTTCATCAACGATTGAAACATAACGCGATACGATTCTGCTCGAGCCGAATTGCCTGCTACGACGTAGAAGGAGAGTTTGGCCATGGCAACCTTGATTAGTGAATCAAGCAGTCCCGCCAGCAATGCGAACAGTACGACGCCAATTCCGCCGATGGCTGCGATCACAGAACGCACGGTCAACTTTCTCGCGACGACAAAGTACATTCCAATCGTCGCAAAAATCTTGAAGGAGACGCCCAATAGCGAAAATGTCAAGAAGATCCACGCCACTCGCCTTGATCGCCTCGTTGGCTGGTGATGACGGCATAAGAGAAACGCACAAAAATTAATAAAACTGAACTCTGAGAAGAAACCTATCCATCCTTGCGCGCGAAGATACAGGCCGGAGTCGAATTTAACCGGCAGAAACAGGGGGAGTTTTAGCCCATATGCAAGGTAGAAGTAACACTGGAACAAGTCATTGCTTACTACGACAGCAAAGAACATGAAGATAACCGGTGAAAGCCTGCGTCTGTACGCGAACATTGCAACGGTGATCGCCATGGGTGCGAGAAACCGCATGAATTCTTCCCCACCGGCGTCGACATTGAAAGCTCGCCACATCGCTATATAGAGAGTTAGCAGGAAGGGCAGCATCAATGTAACGAGCTTGTGAAATCTTGGGCGTAGCAAAATCGCGATCGACAGCAGGACGAACGCGCCTAGCTTTACGAACTGAGAGCCATCCATTTCGAGCGATAAAAACGTATCGCTGACGCAAAAAAGAAGGTAGGCGAGTGATATCGCCCATGCGCCGACCGAATGCCATCCCGTGAATCGAGATTCACGCGATAGTGACATTGACATAGTGCTAGCGTTCATCGGGGCGCTCCACAGACTAGTGATTGCAACCGGACTTCCGTATTGGAAACATCCGCCAATCGGCAACGAGTCAGATACTGGTGGTATATCAAGTGCGCGTGACGCCGAATCAGCCAGTTGCGCCAGACTGTGATCACAATCGCAGAGCAAAGAATCATCGCGAACCCGGTCAGCGCGCCGGATGCATAGCAGGGGGCGACGAGCAATGCGAACGCCAAAGCCGTTAAGACGTTGATCTTCGCTGTTACAGCACCTTGCTCGAATATCATCATGACGCTACTGTTTGCTACGCCCGTCATGCCGACCGCGCATTGGATCGCGAGCAGCAATCCGGCTAATACGACGCCGGTCGGAAAGCTTGCGTCGCGTGCTTGTCTCGCGGTGAACAACAGGACCAGAATGACGTTACAGACCAGCATCGCTCCATTGCACCAGTTGATGCAGCGGCTCATTCGGCGAAGCGACTCGTCGAGGGACAGAAAGGCCGCCTTACGCTTCGCGAGGTCCGCCAATTGCATCATCGATATCGCCCGCGGCAGCAGCATCCCGATCGCAATCCCCGAAGACAGCAGCGAGAGCATCCCCGCGAAAGCGGCGCCACACATCACAGTCGCGGCCGGAACGAAAATCAGGGGAATGCCGCCGGACAGAAAGTTCGTAAGACCGAACTGAAGCCCTTCGATCTCCAGTTTCCTTGGCAGCATTTGCAGGTCGGGTCGACCGATCTTCACGAACATAGCAATTGCAATCAGACCGAGTCCCGTCGCCAGCGCAGCCGCTGCGGAGAGCCCGGCGTAACGAAATATGGCAAGCGTGCCGGCCGACCCACCGATCAGTGCGACGTCGAACGCGATCGCGGCGCGATAGCGCTTCAAGGCAACAAAGTAGTGGCGAGCAATCTGATAAGCAGTCCAACTCCACAGCAAGGCAAGAAACGCACACAGATCGAACGGAATGACTTTGGACACGGCAATCCCAAGGCCAAGAACCGTGCACAAAACAGTCGTGACAAGGCTCATTGCGCCGACGTGATAGAAAGCCGAAACGGCACTTCGCTCGGTCGTAGCCGCCGGAACGCGCACCAGTATCAATGTCGCCCATCCGATCGCGGTGAAGAAAGCAACCATCTGCGCGATAGACATGCTTGATGCGGTCCGCCCGAGTTCCGCGAGCGAATAGACATGCTGTATCGCGAAGAAAACCACCACGCGATACAGTCCCGGCGATCCGGTGCAGATCAGGGCTTCAATACGTTGAACGGATACAGCGCTGGCCAGCGTATCGATCCTGGAGCGGTGGCGCACCGTCGTCGCCTTTGCATGCTCAGTCACGCGAAGATTCCCCGCGTATCGACAAGCAGCTTCGACTGCAAGCGGCGCCGGTTGATGTCCTTGAACTCGCGATGATCGACCAGCAGCAGAACAATATCGGCGGCTTCAATCGCGCTTGCAAGGTTTGTTAGCTCGACCTTGCCACGAAGCGCGTCCGGAAGAACCGTCACGTTGGGCTCGACAACAACGATGTCCGCCACGTGTTCGTCGGCTAGTTGATTGACGATGTCTATCGCCGGACTTTCGCGCAGGTCGTCAATATTGGCCTTGAATGCCAGGCCAAGGCAGGCGATCACGGGTGCCTTGAAGCGCGCGGCGAGGCGCTTCGTTTGATCGATCACATAATGCGGTTTGCCGTCGTTGACGCCGCGCGCGGCCCGAATCAGTTTGGCCTCTTCTGGGGCGGAGTCGACGATGAACCACGGGTCGACAGCGATGCAATGTCCACCGACACCAGGCCCTGGCTGGAGAATGCTCACGCGAGGGTGACGATTGGCGAGTCGAATGAGTTCCCAAACGTTGATGTCGAGCCGATCGCAGATCATCGACAGTTCGTTCGCGTACGCGATGTTGACGTCCCGAAACGCGTTTTCGGAAAGCTTGCACATTTCGGCGGTACGTGCGTCGGTCAGAATACAGTCGCCCTGAACGAAGATCTGATAGAGATCGCGAGCCAACTCGCCGCATCGGCGAGTCATGCCGCCAATTACGCGGTCGTTCTGGACCAACTCGCGAATGACATGTCCCGGCAGCACGCGTTCCGGACAGTGCGCAATGCGAATGTCGGACTGTTCGCCCGAATGTTGTGGGAAGGTTAGGTCAGGACGGCATTCAGCGAGCCATGCCGACATCTTCTCGGTCGCTCCCACAGGCGAAGTCGACTCGAGCACGACAAGATCGCCTTTTTTAAGCGCAGGAGCGATCGAACGACTTGCCGCCTCAATGTAGCTCAGATCGGGTTTGTTGCCATCGCAAAACGGCGTTGGAACAGCGATCAGGAATGCATCGGCTGGCTCCGGCGCCTGGGTCGCGCGCAGATATCCCTGTGTGACGGCGGCGTGAACCAGCATGTCCAGCTCTGGTTCGACGATATGAATCTCGCCTTTGTTAATTGTATCGACTGTGCGCTGCGATACATCGACGCCGATAACTTTCTTTCGGCGTGCGGCAAACGCCGCAGCGGTGGGCAATCCAATATAACCAAGTCCAATGATGGAAACGACATCGAATGACATAGCGTTGGTCTCGTCGCTTGATAAATTTTCAATGGAGAAAAGCTTCCGGTTGCCTCATGGTCTGCAGTCGCCCGATTACGTGTCAGACGCATTACTCAGGTACGCATAGCCGCCGTAGTCCCCGTACTGCGCGGAGCGCAGACTTGGTTTGAAGCCGTTAAACACAATCCCGGTGATTTTTGCTCCAACGCGCTCGATTCGTTTGGCGGACTCGAGAAGCTCGCCACTGCTGGTCATGCCCGAACGCGCTGCCAGAAGAACAATTCCGGCGAAGGGCGCGAAGATAGTGGCGTCGGTGACTGGAAGGACGGGCGGTGAATCCAGTAGAACAATGTCGTATCGCTTGGACACGTCCGCGAGGAGATTAGCTATGCCACCCGACGACAGTAGTTCGACCGGCTGCGCCAGTAGCGGACCCGTCGCAAGGAAGTCCACGTTCGGCGAAACATCTTTGATGACGGCCGCATCCAGTGACATGTCGCCGCGAAGCACATTGGAGAGACCGACTTTTCCGGACACGTCGAACTCGGCAGCCAGATGGCCGCGGCGAAGATCCACGTCCATCAGAAGCACGCGCTTCTTGGACATCCCCAGCAGAGTGGCCAGATTTGCGGATGTGAACGACTTGCCGATCCCGACCGAGGGCCCGGTCATCAGGATGACGTTGTTCTTCGGGTTCTCCAGCAGGGCGAATTGCAACGCGGTGCAGAGACTTCGAATGGCTTCGACGGCCGGTTCCTGCGGCCGCGCCAGTGCGAGAATCGACGGACCGCGACGGCCACCGCGTTCCCGGACTCGCGTCAATTGACGTTGGGTATCGCTCAGCGGAATAGTCGCAATGACGTCAAGAGACAGATCACGTTCGATATCCATAGGATCAGTCAGACCGCCGAACAGCGTTGAACGGACCAAAGCGAATCCGATTCCACCGAACAACCCGATGACGGCTGCCAGAACGATGACCAGGGCTCTCTTCGGTTTCGTCGGTTTGTCGGCGACTAGTGCATGGTCGATCACACGTACATTGCCGATCTTGCTTGCTGTGGCGAGTTGCAGTTGTTGAACGCTGTTGAGCAAGCCGACGTAGAGACTCGTTTGCACGGTCACATCTCGATTCAGTCGGACAATATTCTGCTGATCGTCGGGAAGTCGCTGGATCGACTCGTTGAAGTTGTCGATATGCGCGCGCGCGGCGGCAATCTGTTGATCCAAGGCAAGCACAGCGGGATATTGCGCGCTGTACATCGTTGCGAGCTCTTTCCGTTTCTGCTCGAGCTGGAACAGACTGGACTGCGCCTCGACAGCCTGTCCCAACACGGCCTTTGCCTGCTCGCTGAGGTCCACGACCTTGTGGCGGTTCTGATAAGCATTGAGCCGATCCTCAGCGAGTCTCAGGCTATGCTCTACCTCCGGAAGTTGACTCTTCAGGAAGACAAGCGACTTCTCGGCTGCTGCCGCCTTTCGGTCGGCGTTTTGGGTGACGTAGTTTTCGGCGATCTTGTTCAGAACTGCAGCCGCGCGCGCGGGATTCTGATCGTCATAGGTCACGCCAATCACGCCGGATTGATCCTTGCCCATCTCCGTAATCACCAGATCTTTTCGCAGTTGCTCCAGGACCTGAATTCGGGAATAGCGTTTCAGCTCGAACTTTGCGTTCTCTCTGCTGCTCAGTTGCGACACCAGCAGCTTGACCGCCCCGGATGGCGTGTTCGCTACCAATGGGACGCCGACCTCACCGGTGACATCGGTGTCGAGGTCGCTGCCCGAGAGTCGATAGCGGTTGTTACCCAGTGCGGTGACGGAAAACTTGTCTTCTTCAAACTCACCAGGTACGTCGAATTGATCGACGATGATATTTTCCGAGCCCCATGCGTATCCGCCTATGCCGAAAATTCCCGGTTGCGACAGCGAGCTTCTGTGCTTCGCAACGAATGCCCCAAATAGCGGAAAGTATTTGGGCTTGGCGTCGATGTAAAGGCGCAACTCGTCGACCATTTTCGCCGTGACAAGTCGCGAGTCGAGGATCTGCATTTCCCCATCATCGGTCGATTTTATGTCGAAAAGAGACGTCAAACCGCTCATCAGATTACCGGCTGCCGCGCCCGCGATATCGGAGTTGTCTTCAACCTGAACCGTGATATCGCCGCGATAGATCGGCGTCGCGAGGAACGCGTACGTCACGCCGAAGACAAGGCATACGATAGTGACCGCAGCTATCAACTTCTTATTCTTGAAAATGACATCAATAAGTGCACGAATGTCAATTTCGTCCTCGTCGCGGGAAAATTGATTTTTCATTTTTTTGTGAACTCGTATTTCAGCGGTTTATTGGCATGACTCACCAACTCATCATGTTATGTACGCGAACCCCGGGACAGATCCGCAATGCGTTTTGTCCAGTCCCGAACACCTCGTTCGATTAGGGCCATTGCCTGATCGTAGATGCGCGCCGAGCGGCCAAAAGGATCCGGTATATCGGCGTGCTCCGCCTCTGCCAGTCGGTAGACGCGTCCGCGAGTGGTCGGGTAGAACGTTTCGATTGCCTGCTTCTGAGTCAACTCCATGACCAGGATCAGGTCAGCCGCGCCACACACTCGCTCGTTGAGACGCCGGGCCGCGTGAGATGACATGTCGATCCCTCGAACCGACAGCATGTCGCGCGCAAAGCTGTCGATCGGTGCGCCTTTGGCAGCGGAAAGACCGGCTGAAGTCACTTCGACGTCGGACAATTCCCGCTGCAAAAGCCCTTGCGCCATGGGACTGCGGCAGAGATTGCCTTCACAGACTATGAGTACCGTATCGATCATTTCGTCACAATCGCCGTAGTTAGACCAGCATTGATGGCGGGAAGAAGCAGACTCAATACGCGGCTGAAACGCACGAGGCCGTTGCCGTCGACGTACACCACGTCTTTCGGTTGCAATTCGAATTGATTGGCCAGGATCATTGATACCGGCGAGTGGGCGTCGAGATGGAATACCTCGGCCTGTGATTCTGTCGACCCGCGTATCACATAGAGTTGGGCCGCGTCCGCGCTGGCGGTATTCAGGCTTCCGGCTTGCGAAAGCGCATCGCTCAATGTGAGCTTGCCGCTCTTCATTGGTAGCGCGGTGATCGGCTTATTGACTTCGCCCATGACGAACACACCGTTGTCGTCGCGCGATACGACTCTCAGCAGATCGCCGTTCTTGAGCAGGATATTGGATGGGTTCTGATCGCTCTCGAGCATCTTTGAAAGGTTCAGACGATGTGAAACGCCATTGCGAACCAGAACCATCCGGCTTTGGTCGGCGGTCGTGCTAAAGCCACCGGCACGATTGATCGCCTCGTAGAGCGTCAACGGAATGTCGTTGACCGGCACAGCGCCGGGCGTCCTGACTTCGCCGTCCACATAAATCTGCTTGGCGCGAAACGATGTGACTCGAACGGTGAGTTGCGGCTTGATGAAAACCTTCGACAACTCTGCATACACTGCTTGCTGAGCCTGTTCGACACGGAGACCCGATACATGAATCGAGCCTGCATACGGAAATTGTATGTTGCCGCTGTTGTCGACCACAAAGCCTTGGGCAGGATCGAACGGTCGGGCATTGTTCTGGTTTTGCGTGCCCAATGCGGCTGCGAGTTCGGGATGGTCCCAGACGGTAATCTGCAGTACATCGCCTGGGCCGAGCGTATAAGGTCCGGACAGTCCAGACAATTCGCGCGTTTGATCCGTGCTCGTCTGATCGGCGGTCTCGCGCAGCTTCTTGATTAGTGCGGTGTTAATGTCGACGATCGGAATTTGCAGATCCGCTTGAGCGCCTTGCGCGTCGCTGTTTCCCGTCGGCAAGGTTGCGGATGTCGGCATCCGCATACCAGGCGCGGCTGCACATGCCACGAGTCCGTAGCAGAGTGCAACACATAAAAGTCCGCGTGCGTGCCGTCGATATTGACGCGCGGCACCGTGTTCAGGAGTTGTTTTCGAATGTCCCATAAGATAGACCCTCGTATCGTTCATTTCTTTTTTAGGTAAGCTGGTCGGAGTCGTCGATGTGTCAACCGATTGAGTCATCAAGACGCGCTAGCCGTTGTTATAGTTTTTTGCTCCGCGGAAACCTGTTCAAATTCCCTCAATACGCGTTGCGGTGCATAAATCCGCGTACCACGGTTGCCAGTACGATTTTCATGTCCAGTCCGAAGGACCAGTTCCTCAGGTAGTACAAGTCATGCTCGACTCGCTTCTGCATCTTCTCGACGCGGTCGGTTTCTCCTCGAAAGCCGTTCACTTGCGCCCATCCGGTGATTCCAGGTTTGATCCGGTACCGGTGGATGTATCCGTCGACGATGGTCCGGTAGAGTTCGTCGTGTTCAATGGCATGCGGGCGCGGCCCGACCACCGACATGTCGCCTCTCAGCACGTTCAGGAATTGCGGTAATTCATCCAGACTTGTGCGACGCAGGAAAGCGCCTACTCGGGTAATCCGTGGGTCGTTGCGTGACGCCTGTTTGATGACGCCGGGCTCGGCGGCGTGGGCTCGCATCGTCCGAAACTTGTAGATCGTGAATACGCGTCCATCGGCTCCCTTTCTCTTTTGCCCGAAGAAGATCGGACCGGGTGAGGACAGCTTGACTGCGACTGCAACGGAAACCATCAGAGGGGCCACGCAGACCAGCGCCGCGATCGCAAATACCCGATCGAAAATATCTTTCTTCAGTAAGGCGTGCGACGACAAAGGCGACGCGACGAGATTGATGGCCGGCACGCCGATGAGGTCGATGACGCTGCTGTCGAACAAGGCCAGGCTGCTCACATCCGGGAGGAAACGAATGTTGACCAGGTCGTCACGGAATTCGTGCAGACAGCGCGAGATCATGCTTTCCTCTGACAGAGGCAGTGCAAGCCAGATCTCCTGGAGATTCTCGGCCCGAACGAATTCGGAGAAATCGCGGAAATCATCGAACAGTGGTGTGTTCGAGGCGGAACGTTCTTCACCCGGATGCACGTCGAATGCGGCGGTTACCCGAAAACCACTGGTACGGGCTGCCTGGATGCTACGCACCACTTGTTGGCAATGTGATCCGCGGCCAACAACCGCAACGCTGCGCAAATTCAGACCTGCATTGCGGACGCGCCGCAGCAGTGCATACGTCAACGATCGCGAGACGATCAGCGCTGCACCCGTCGTGCCCGTCCAGTAGGCGAACCAAAGTCGCGAGATGAAATCGGTCCGATGCAGCGAGAACATGAGAACCAGCCCGCAACCTTGCACGACTAGCCACGCGAGACTGATCTGACCGATCAGGCGAAGCATGGAGCGGCCTCGCCACGATTGATATACGCCGAACACTGGAAAGAGCGCCAGCGCGAAGGCCGCGGCAAATGCGATGAAACCAGTGTCTATGTGAGCCGCTGTCAGATCGTCGAAGCGAATCCGCGAAGCTGAAACAGCACCACCGACGATCAACGAGATGTCGAGGACTCGCGCGAGCAATCCATGGACGCCCGCCGACTTCTTGCTCTCATGTGCAATTGATGTAGCGTTCATGCTATGGGCCGTGTCCTATACATTTTCCTGGCGCACGTCGCGCACCCGGAATAATCCATCTCATGACAAGATGGATTTTGTTTTTTAGCATTCCTCTTTTACGAGAGCTCAGCCTGTCGACGAAGCCGAGGTCTTACTGATTCCGGAGGGGATGGTTGAGCTGCTGGCTGATCGGCCACACAACGACTTTCAGCAGCGCCGATGCTTTGCGCGGTCGCGCAAAATGCCGTCGCTCATTGGCCGAAAGTGTGCTGCCGCGCCCGGTGCGTTCCCGTGGCGTGAGTTGCCACGAGACTGGCCCACCCCGAGCCAGACTGAGCTATTGAAAGAGATACTCATTTGCTTTCCCCGTTTTCTGTTGCCTGCGTCTTTTGCGCAGCGATAGGGTTAAAGCAGTAAATATGCCAGGATGAAAATTGAGGACGTAAAGTTTGCCATCTCGTTGCAGAATCAAGCCTGACAAGGGCTTCACGCTTGCGCGCGATCGTCCGCAGCGGTCAATCACACAGGTTTCGCGGCGCCGTAACGTAACGGCGTGCCGTAACGTCCTGCTTCTGGATTTCCTGTGAAGTGGCTGTACGAAGCCGGCAGGGCTGCCGGCAATCAGTGGTGTGATTGAAAGTCGAGAGACGCCACCGTGTGGCGTCTGACGCATTACTTGGTGGTCGTACCAGTCCCGCCCGTGCCACCCGTGGCGCCGTTGCTGCCACTGCCAGCAATCGGTGAAGCCGCGCCCGCCGAGACAGCTGCTGCAGCGAGAGACGCTGCCGGCTGGCCGTCGCTGGTGATCGCGCCGGCCGCCCGCAACGTCTCGAGGTCGGCGTCGGCGCCCGGTTGTCCTGGTATAAATGAAACGGTGAGGAACGACGAAGATGAGAGCGTGATGCCGTACATCGTCTTCAGTAGTTGAGCGACACCGGCCTGAGCGTTCGCAATGATAGTTGGATTAGTCAGTGCGGACTGGTACGAGGCATTTGAGGTGATGCCGGCAAGCAACCCGTCGACGGTCGTTCCGAGCTGACCCGCGAGATAGCTCAAGAGCAATTGGGTGAGCGGTGTCACATTGTAGGTGCCGGTACCGGCAGCAAAGGAGTGGATGGTGACCGCGCCGCTCGACGCAGTGATGGCACAGGGACCGTCGAAATTGAACGCTGCCGAATACGCACCGTTTGCATTAGCAGCGGCGCTGCCTGAGCCATTCTTGCAAGCCAACTGGATACTCGCGTTCGCCAACGGTGCGCCGATAGCAGCGGTGCCGCTAACCGAGCCTAGTGCAGGGTTGCCTCCGCCGCCGCAAGCGGTCAGTGCCACGGCTGCCAGAAAAATAGATCCGAACTGAAGGATACGCGACGTTGCAGTGTCTAGAACTTTCATTTTTCTCTCCAAGGTGGAAATCACTTACGATTAACTGGCAATGGCACCTGCATTTCACCTGCGCCTGCGCACTACTCTTATCTGTCATGCAAAAGCGCAGCTTTAGAATCCCACGCGCGCCCTGTCGCTCTGGGAGTCGGGTCGATTCGCTTTGTCATCCGGGTTCGCGTAGCGGAGATAGGCATCGCGCATTCTGTAGAGCTGGGTGGAGAAATACTCACCACTAAACCGCCCTTGATTCAACAGATATTGCTGGGTGCTGTACGGGAAGCTCATGTTCTGCGCCGCGTCCGGCGTCAGGTAATTTGTCGAGCCCACGCGTGAGCGGAAATCGAGCGCAAACTGCTCCGAGCCGTACACTTGGGTGATACCTGGCTTCATGCCTTGACGCAGGGTCAACGGGAAACTGACTGACGCGCCAACGAAGCTGCCCTGACCGCTATGTTCTCCATGCACGCTGACTGATACGTCGTCGAACCATCGAGTGACGGCAATCAAAGGGCCTTTATCGCCGCCGACGTAGCGTGCTACACCCGCTTCAACCCATAGGTTCCAAGCTGGTTGGACCCATCGATACGTGAGCATCGCGTTCTTTTCGCTTGGCAGCGTGTCATGCCCGGGTTCGTGATGCAGATAGGCGAGCCGAAGGCGAACCAGATCAGGGCGGCCAGGGACGAACAGCGTCGTCTCGTTCTGAACGCCGATGTAATCGAAATCGAATTTCCCAATGGCCGCAACGTTAAGGACCCGCGGCGCAATCCAGAAGCTCTGGCCCAACGCCACTGTCGATAGGCCGCCGCGTAAGCGGTAGTCGCTGAAGACGCGGCCGCTGTCCATGTTTTTCGTGTTGTACAGCGGCGCGATATAACTCGCATAGAACTCCGCGCCACGCCATAGCGGCACGAAGCCTTCTATATTGGCACCTAGAGAGAGATCGAAATTGCCGTACTCCGTGCCGTACAGGTAGCTCGCAATGGGCTCGATCTGGATGCGCGTCAGTCCATGTTTGCGTTCGTCGCCGTGCCAGGCGATGGAGTCGGCGTCGTAGGTTGGACGCGTGCGCATCGTCATCGATCCGCTTGCAGCAGTGGGTGCTGCGCCCTTGATGAAGTGTGCGAACGCTTCCCGGTCCACGGCCAATTCACCCAGCGGTTCATTTGCTTTCTTGATGACCACACGAATTTTATCGGTTCCACGTGGCGCATTGATACTGGCGACGCCGAGGACAATGCCGAGCGCGTCCGCCTCGTTCTGGTTATAACGATGGTTTTCGTATTCGATTGCCAGATCACGCCCCGCCATACCCACGCGCACCCGTTCGAGGCCCGCGGCAAAAAGCTGGGTTGCGATTGCGTCGAGCGCCGAGGTGTCCAGTGAGTCGGAGAACGTATCGATCTGCTTCTGCGGCGGGGCGGTCGATGCGTCGCTTAACAGCGCGGACGCATAAGTCTGCAACGGCAGCACATAGGCGATCGGCGCTGCAGCAAGGGAGGGTGCTGTGTCGGCAATGTGCAGACTGACAGGCCTGAGCGTGTCGCGTCGAATGATCTCTTCGTCAGTAATGTCCGACACAGTATCGCTAGCGGACGTCGGCTGTTTTTCGCAAAGACCGTCGCCGCAACGCGCTGCGTCGAAGCGCCTGCCGAGAGGTATCTGCACAGCAATCGCAATCGACGTGCGTGGCGACGCGCCGTCCGTGGAGCGCAGTGATCGTGTCACCGTTCCGATCAGGCTTGCGTCCGCTAGCCAGCTAATGCGCGGCGATTGATAGCGCAAACCTGCATACGGTGTCTTTGCGTCATCTTCAGCAAGGAGCGAGAAGCCGGTCTTCCAGATCGACAGCTGGATGCCGCCGAACAACCCGTCGAGCCTGTCACCCTGGCCGTAGCCTAAGGTTAATGTCGCCGGCCCGAATGCTTGCGACGCGACACCATACTTTGAGCGGAAATAATGCGTCCGGCCGCCGACGTCGGTCGCGCCGAAAGCGATGGACGGCTGATATCTAAAGAAGCGAGGTACTTCTACTTTTATTTCGGCTGTCAAATGCCGGAGAATCGTGTGCTCTCCGTTGGTAAATACCGCGCCCCCGTTTGTCGGATAGTTCGCCAATCCCCCCGACATTTCCACGTACGGGAAGATGCCAAAGGCCGCCCAATAGATCTGCGAACCAGTTGCCCGCTTGCCATACCGCGGATCGACGTAATCGTTATATTGTGCCTCCGCCATGCCGTTGGGCAGCGCGAAAGCGTAGGGAATAACCAATCCTCCGGCCTGTCCCAGCGAGTTCAGCGCAGGCTCACTCGCCTGCGCCGACGCCGCAAATGACAATGCTGCTGCGAACGCAAAAGCATGCGGAGAAGAACGGAGGCCCTGCGAGCGCTGCGCGCGGGTCATTCGGCGCATTGCGCACGTTGCCCCTGGTTAGTACCATTCAGACCTCCTGCTTTTATATGCCACGCAAAATTCGCCCTGTTCATTCTATTCCCCGTGTTGGTCTCTCGCGCCAAACGTTCTTATTGGTCCGCTCAACTTGTGTTTGCCTGAGCAGTTCTCGTCTCTCTTGCTACAGCAATCGCACTTTTCGCAAATACAAAACCACACGCGTGCGCGAAGAAGCGCGGAATTGCACGCAATCTGGGATTCGCCCGATAGGACAAAAAGGTCTGTGGCCAACCAGCCTGGAGAGGCGATTGGGGAAATGTACTGTCCACCGTGTGTGCCCGCTGCGTTGCGCCGTTGCGCGCCAGATAATCTAAAGCAGCAAGCGTGCCAATTGATGCGTTGAGGTGGAGCGGATTTGATGTGATCGGAGAGAGTCCTTGTCGGACAAGGCCTTGACGGTATTCGAGGAGCTTCCGCAAGCGATGCGAGCAGATCGCAAACTTACTGGTTTGCGGACTCGTAACGTTACGTAGGCCGTAACGGTTTGCTGCGGCCGGGAACAGCGAAAGGGAGTTGGCGAGCGTTATCTCTAGTGCGCCGATCCGAGCGCTTCAATTGCACACTATCGCGGTATCCAGGGCGTACGAATTTGGGTATCCTTGGGCCGTTTTTTTTTGGTGGCGTTTTCTGCCTCGAACCTATCGGGTTCTCTACGCAATCGATGGATCCGCAACGGCTAACTCAACAAATCAGAACGTCGATTTTTTTCAGTTGAACGTGCAATGGACGCAGGGTCCTCACGCAGCCCGCCTCGCTCATCCCGACACCCGCGCAAGTTTCGCAAACACCCCATTCCTCCCGATCCACTCCGCGTACTCCCGGTACGCCGGATCATTCATCAAGTGTTTTTCTTCTGTTTTGGCGCGCAGGAAGTAAAGCAGATTCACCGCAAGCAACGCCGCACAATGCGTCACCGCAACCTTCCACCCCATCGGTTCGACAAACGGCACCGTCACCATCCAGTAAGACAGATTCTTAGCGATATAAGCCGGATGCTTGGTGAACCGATAAGGCCCTGAAGTGATGATCCCGCGATTAGTCAGATTCGAAAACCGCAAGCCAAAAGAAATAGTCGCCAGCGCATAACACAGCAGCAAAGCAATGATGACAGCACCCCAGACTACCCGCACAACAGGCATCGAATTAAGCCAACTATCCCAGAAGACTGAGCCTTCGTAGCGGATGTACTGGTTGGAAATCAGCGACCAGAACGGCTGATAACAGATCAGTGCAACGAGCCAACCCAACGTGGTCGGCTCAGCGCTGCGCACGTGACTATCAAGAATGCGCAATGTACACAGGTAACCCACCGTGCCGAACATCAGATCCATCGCAAACGACAGGTCGTACATAAACCGGAAAGTCGCAAGCGAAAACGGCGCATTCAGCGCGGTCGTCAACGACGCATTCAGATGGTCCGCATTAGTCGACAGGTAGACGATCATCAGCGGAAGGAAGAACGCCTTCACCATCCACCCGGCCAGCATCTCTCTGACAGGGCGCCAGTTCGCCGGCCGCACGCCGCGAAATAAGAAGCGCGCCCATAGCAGGTACGCGTCGTCGGTTTCGCGCTGATGCCGGTCCATCCACGCAAAGTAGAAGGGCGCCGCGATGAGTACATACGGTGCTAGCGTACCGAGCAGCGACCAGAACGGGTTATAGAAGGCGCCGTGATACTCGGGCAGCAGCCAGTAAAGCGCGCCGATGCCCGCGTACACCGAGGCCAGCGCCGCGAGGCGCAATTCCACGCGCACGATGCTCAGCGGCCGCACCGCGCGACTCGCGAGGCCGGCGCTCGGGCGCAAATAGACTCGCGCGACGAATAGCTCGTAGATTGCGATGGTCGCGATGATCGCCAGACATGCAACGGTGCTACGCGTCGCGCCATCGATCGAACCGCTGTCGCGTAGCAACCAGAGCGTGAGCAATCCGACGCCGATCCCGAGCAAGCCGATCGAAAACGGCGTCGCCGAGCGCGGCCGCGGGTCGTGCGTGCGCGCGACCGTATTGAAGGTGGAGTTCATGTCATCCCTCGTAGTCATGACATTGATGGCGGCCGGGCTGTTGGTTTTTTTGCGCCCGGCCGCTGAGCTTGCGTAATGCTTATTTGCCGGCTGTCGCCACACCGCCGAGCAATCCGCCGACGAGGTTCGTCACCGGCGCAAGCGGGTTCTTGCTGGTCGAGCCGCTGCTGCCTGTGCCGCTCGCTGAGCCGCCGGTCAATCCGCTGACAAGACCCGTGAGCGGATTGGCGGGCGTGCTTCCTTGCGAGGCGCCATTGAGTGCGCCCGTCACGCCGCTCGTCAACGAGCCGACCAGAGTGACGACGGGCGCGAGCGGACTGCTCGTGCCGGTCGTCCCACCCAATGAGCCAACCTTGCCGAGGAGCCCTGTGACGGGTGCCAGCAGACCGGCAGCGCCGCCTGTGCCGCTGGAACCTCCGGTAGCGCCGCCCAACGATCCGAGGTTGCCGATCAGACCCGTCAACGGCGGAATGGAGACGCCGCCCGAACCGCCAGTGCCGCCGAGTCCGCCGAGCGGCCCGAGCAAACCCGTGATCGGCGCGAGCGGATTGGTGGTCGCGCCAGTGAGCAATCCGCCCGCACTCGTGACGGTGTTACCCAATTGGCTCACGATTCCGCCGACATCTTTGCCGACCTGATCACCCGTGGCTCCCGACACTTTTACCCCGGCCGCATTGAGTCCGTTGCCGAGCGTGCCAAGCAGCTTGTCCAGCGGCGTGCCGAGGCCCGTCGCGTTGCCGATGGTCTGCGTCGTGTTGGAGACGGCTAGGGTGATCGGGTTGATCGCGGAACTGAGTCCGGTCTCGAGTTGCTGGACCGGCGCGCTGGAGAGCGTGGTGTTCAATCCCGCTCCGACAGAGCCGACACCGCTGCCCACGCCATCGACAATGCTGCCGAGCGTCGAAGTCACCGGAGAAAGCGGCTTGAGCGGGCCGCTCGAGAGACTCGACACCGCACCGCCAAGTGCGGTGACGGCAGCACCGGCATTCGAGATGACGCCCGTGGTGGAGTTCAGCGTCGGACTGAGCGGATTGGCCGCGCTGCCCAGGGTGCCGAGGCCAGCGGCGGTGCCGTTACCCAGCACCTTCACGCCGTTGCCGAGGTCGGTGAGAGCGGTGCCGACGCCGGCGGTCGTTGCCCCGTTCACGCCAGGAATCGACGTGCCCGTGACCTTGGTGCCGGTATCGGCGACTGTGGTGCCGACTGCCGTGATGAGATTGCTAGCTTGGGTGACGACAGTGCCGATGGGGGTGGAAGAGGTACCGGAGGTGCCGGAGGTACCCGAGGTGCCGGAAGTGCCCGAGGTGCCGGAAGTGCCCGAGGTGCCGGACGTACCCGAGGTGCCGGACGTACCCGAGGTGCCGGACGTACCCGAGGTGCCGGACGTACCCGAGGTGCCGGACGTACCCGAGGTGCCGGACGTACCCGAGGTGCCCGAAGTACCCGAAGTACCCGAAGTACCCGAGGTGCCCGAAGTGCCCGAAGTGCCCGAAGTGCCCGAAGTGCCCGAAGTGCCCGAAGTACCCGAGGTCCCCGAAGTACCCGAAGTACCCGAAGTACCCGAGGTACCGGAAGTACCCGAGGTACCGGAAGTACCCGAGGTACCCGAAGTGCCCGAAGTGCCCGAAGTGCCCGAAGTGCCCGAAGTGCCCGAAGTGCCCGAAGTGCCCGAAGTGCCCGAAGTGCCCGAAGTGCCCGAAGTACCCGAAGTACCCGAAGTGCCCGAAGTACCGGAAGTACCGGAAGTACCGGAAGTACCGGAAGTACCCGAAGTACCCGAAGTACCCGAAGTACCCGACGTACCCGAAGTGCCAGACGTACCCGAAGTACCCGAGGAAGTGCCCGACGTGCCCCCCAGTCCGCCCCCACCGATACTTGGGGTATGAAGCGTCGATCCGCAACCGTAGAGCGCGAGTAATGTGGATGTCGCAACAGCGATGGCTGTCCGACCGGCAAGTTTCTTCATGATGTCCCCGTAGAACGACTGTTGATAGGGACATTCAAGCAAGATGTACGCCAAAGTCTGTTATGCTGCAATATTGTTATTTGAAAGAATATATATCGAACTATCGTGTAATTAATAAAATATAAACTGAAAAAACGGCCATTAATTCAACTCGGCAAAACCATGTTCCGCTTGCGTGCTACGTAACGCCGTAGCCCAACGTAACAGTGCAAACCTGCCGTCAATCGATCACGCAGCCAACGCTCACCACGTTCGAAATTCCCTTCGATACACCTGAAAAAAATCATACGGATACCTAAAACAATCAAAGCTGCCGCTGGCCAGAAGCAACGACCGTCGCCCACCCACCGCTACGCCCCCCGAATCAACATACAAAACTATCGAAAACTGTAAGGTCATTCCCAATCTTGATTGAGAATGATTCGCGTTTACGTTAGATTGGCGCCCTGTCCTTTGACAAAACGGAGCGAATCTATGGCTGAGGTGCTTGTCCGGCGAGAGCCTTCAACAGCGATGCCGATAGCGGTTCTCAGCGCCGCAGGCGCCTGTCCCACGGTCTCGCGCCGCACTCGCGCCCACCCGCGCCCGGTGAATTGGGAGAAGGGCACGCTGCTCGACGTGCTAATCGAGCACCGACCGATGCTCGTCAATCTGGCGCGCGGTTTCGTGGGTTGCGCGAGTCTCGCGGAAGACGTGGTGCACGACGTCTTCATCAAGCTGGTCGACTTTCCGGATCAGGACGCGGTGCGGCAACCGGTCGCCTACGTCACGCGCATGGTGCGCAACGCGTCGATCGACGCCTTTCGCCGCCAGAGCCTCGAAAACACCTATCACGCCGACGAAGACGACGGCCTGCACGTGCCATCACCGGAACCCTCGCCGGAAGCCGCGCTGCTCGTAAGGGACACGCTGCGGCACGTCTACAACGCGCTCGAGCAACTGCCGCCGCGCAGTCGCGCCGCATTCGAAATGGTGCGTCTGCGCGAAGAAACGCTGCAAAGCACGGCGCGCGCACTCGACGTCTCGCAGACGCTGGTGCATTTCATGGTGCGCGACGCGGAGAAGCATTGCGCTGATTGCCTCGACGCCTGCAATCGCGGCGAGGCGGGTCCCGCGTTTTGCAGTGGCCGCGCGCGTCGGCGGTAAAAAAGCGCGCACTCCAAACGTCAACTGAATAGAAGCGGTGCGCGCGCAACACGCGGACACCGCTGTGCCGGGGCATGCGAGCGCACTGTCCGGGCGCCTTCTGACCTTTCATCGACTGAGCCTTTCATCATGACGCAAGCACAGCAGACCTCCAGCACGGCAGCAGGCGAGGCGGACGACCTCGCCTACACGGTCGTCATCAACGACGAAGAGCAGTACTCGATCTGGCCGACATTCCGCGACGTGCCGGCCGGCTGGCGCGAAGTGGGCGTGAGTGGTCCGAAAGCCGAATGCCTCGCGCACATCGAGACGGTATGGACTGACATGCGTCCTGCCAGCTTGCGCCGCCACATGGACGGAACGGCGTAAAGCGCGCGCAGTGAAATCCGGCGGCCTCGGGCATGCTCCCGGCCACGCCGCTCCAGCAAAAGGATTCAGAGTATGACCATGCTTTCCATGCCGCTGCCCACGCTCGCCGATCTATCGATCGAGCCCGGTCTGCCGACTATCGTCTCGCCGCGCGCGGGCGCCGCAATTTCATTGGAGGAAGCGGCGCCGCTGCTGCGCGCGATAGTCGACGACACGCTTGAGCGCGCGGGCGGTGTTCTGTTCACCGGTTTCCACGTGGGCTCGATCGACGCGTTTCAACGTTTCGCGGGATCGTTCGGGCATCCGCTGATCGGCTATGAATTCGCCTCGACGCCGCGCAGCCAGGTGGAGGGCGCGGTTTACACGTCGACGGAATATCCGCCGCATCGCTCGATTCCTTTGCATAACGAACAGTCTTACACGCGCGAATGGCCGTTGCGTATCTGGTTTCACTGCGCGCTGGCTGCACGCTCAGGCGGCGCGACGCCGATCGCCGATAGCCGTGCGATCTACCGTGCGCTCGATCCGTCGCTAGTCGAGCGCTTTACGAAGCGTGAACTGCTCTATGTGCGCAATTTCGGGCAAGGGCTCGATCTGCCCTGGGAGCAGGCGTTCGGTTCGGACGACCCGCGCACGGTCGAGCAGATTTGCCGCGCGCGTGGCATCGAGTGCGAATGGCGCGATAGCGAAGACGGCGAACTGCTGCTGCGCACGCGCGAGCGTTGCCAGGCGGTAGCGCGTCATCCACGCACCGGCGAGCAAGTCTGGTTCAATCAGGCGAACCTGTTCCACCTTTCGTCGCTCGATGAAGACATGCAGGAGGCGTTGATCGACTCAGTCGGCCTGGAAAACGTGCCGCGCAACGTCTATTACGGCGACGGCGAACCGCTCGAAGCGGACGCACTGGCGGAGATCCGCGGCGTGCTCGACCAGCAACGTATCGTGTTTCCGTGGCTGACCGGCGACGTGCTGATGCTCGACAACATGCTCACCGCGCATGCTCGCGATCCGTTCGAAGGGCCACGCAAAGTCGTGGTGGCGATGTCAAGAAGCTATAGCGAAGCCGAAGGCGAAAAACGGATGGCTCCGCAATGACGAAATCGCAGGGCGTGGCGCTCGCGGCGCATTCGCTGACGGTCGGCTATCGCGATCACGCCGTGCTCCACGGTCTGAACCTGAACATCGCGGCCGGCCGCGTCACGGCGTTGTGCGGGCCGAACGGCTGCGGCAAAAGCACGCTGTTGCGCACGCTCGCCGGTTTGCAACCGGCCTTGTCCGGCAGTGTCGATGTCAACGGCGTGCCGCTCGCTTCGCACCGGCGCCGTGTACTCGCCCGCACGCTCACCATGCTCGCGCAGTTCAACCAGATTCCTTCGGGCCTCACCGTACGCGAGTTGGTCGCGTACGGCCGGTACGCGCACGGCGGCTGGCTGCGCGGACTGTCGCGCGCCGACCACGCGGCGATCGACGAAGCGCTCGCGACCAGCGGACTCGCGGCCGACGCCGCGCGTGACGTCGCCGCGCTCTCGGGCGGCGAAAGGCAACGCGCGTGGATCGCGATGGCGTTGGCACAGCAGGCGCCGATCGTGCTGCTCGACGAGCCGACTACGTATCTCGACATCCATCATCAACTGGACATTCTGCGCGAATTGCGCCGATTGAATCGAACGCGCGGCCTCACGATCGTGTGGGTGCTCCATGATCTCAACCAGGCCGCAGCCTATAGCGACGAAATCGTGCTGATGCGCGCCGGCCGCATCGTTGCGCAAGGGTCGCCCGATGCAATGCTCGACCCGCGCCACCTGAACGAAACCTTCAGTGTGCCGATGCTCAAGATCACGCATCCGCAAACGGGTGCGCCGATGTGCGTGCCGGCGTATGAAGGCGATGCATTGGATATCGCTAGTGCCTGCGCCTCGCTTCGTGAGGAAGCCACGAGCAAGGACCTCGCCGCATGACGACGCTGGCAGCGCGCAAACGCATGCGCCGCAATGCGCCGGCTCTCAACAGCTACCGTGCGCCCGTCAAAAGCCGCGTCACCACGATCGCCGCCGCACTAGTCGCGTTGATCGTCGTCGTGTCTGTGATGCGTATTACGCCCGGTTTTCGCGCATGGTTCTCCGCGCCGGCAGGCAGCGACGCCGCGCAGCTCGCCGGCATTCTGCTATTCGACCTGAGAGTGCCGCGCATTCTCGCGGCGCTGGTGGCAGGCGGCTGCCTTGCAGTGGCGGGCACGTTGTTCCAGTCGCTGACGCGCAATCCGCTGGCTTCGCCGGATCTTCTCGGCATTACCGGCGGCGCGCAGCTCGGCTTGCTCGCCGCGATGCTGGTGCCGTCGCTGGCCGGCGTGGCGTCCGTGCCGCTGCTGTTCGCGTGCGGTCTCGGCGCGGCAGCATGCGTGGCCGCGGCTGCGGGCGGCTGGCGCGCGACGCCGTTGCGGCTCGTTCTTGCCGGCAGCGTCTGCATGCTGCTGTTCTCCGCGTTGACAACGCTGATTCTTGCGTTCTTCGAGCAGAGCATCGTCGGCGTGTCGTTGTGGGCGAGCGGCAGTCTGTATCAACCTGGCGCGGCCGGGTTGAAGATCGCGGCAACCTGGCTCGTGTTGCCGCTGATCGCGTTGCCGTTCGTGCTTCGCCCGCTCGATCCGCTCGCCCTCGGCGACGATGCCGCCGCGGCGGCCGGCGTTCGCGTGGATGCCACGCGGCTCGCGGCGATGGTGGTGGCGGTGGGTTTCGCGAGCGTCGCGGTCAGTGTCGCCGGACCGCTCTCGTATGTTGGTCTGATCGCACCCAATCTGCTGCGGCAGATACGCGGCGCGAAGTCTTCGAGGCTGGCCGCGCTCGTACCCTTGTCCGCGCTGGTCGGCGGCGCGCTGGTGCTCGTTACCGATAGCGCCGTGCAGGCGCTCGATCTCGACGCGACCCTCTCGACCGGCGTCTCGATTGCCTTCGTCGGCACGCCTTTAATGCTGGCGATGATCCGGAGCGGCGCCGCGTGGTCGGGCGCGTTGCATGCCGGTCATGACCGCGCCGTCGCACGAACTGGCACGCGCCTCGTGCGCATGATTGATAGGTGGCCCTGGCCGCTGACGGCAAGCATATTGGCGCTGCTCGCTATCGCGATCGTGTGTGCGGGCGCTTCGTTCGGTCCAACGACGATCGGCGTGCAACGTTGGCTCGCTGCCTTCGATCACCGCGACGAGCTGGCGAGAATGCTGCTCGATCTGCGTCTGCCGCGCCTTATCTGCGCATTGCTGGCGGGGGCGCTGCTCGCCGCGAGCGGCGTACTGATGCAAAGCATCGTACGCAATCCGCTCGCCGGTCCGGAAGTGCTGGGCGTGACGCAAGGCGCGGGCCTTGCAACGCTCGCGGCGCTCGTCATGTGGCCGCTCGCGGCACATTCGACGCTGGCCGTCGCGTCGCTTGCGGGCGGCGGCATCACGTTGGCCTTGACCCTCGTGCTGAATCGCCGGCATTGCTATGCGCCGCTCGCGGTTGCGCTCACGGGTATCGTGATCGGCACGCTGTGGACGACACTGTCGCAATGGCTCATCACCCAGCAAAGCGTGCAGCCCGCGCGCTTCGTGGTGTGGCTGGTCGGTGGCACGTACGGGCGCAGTTGGGGCGAAGTGACGACGCTGCTGCCGTGGTGCGTGCTGGCCGTGCCGATGTTCGCGCTGCTCGCGCGTCCGCTCGATCTGCTCGCCTTGGGCGACGATCAGGCCGCCTCGCTCGGTTTGCCGATTGGCGTGCTGCGTCCGCTGGTGCTGACCGTGGCGACGCTCGCTGCGTGCGCGGCGGTGGCCGCGGTGGGGCCGGTTGGTTTCATCGGATTGATGGCGCCGCATCTGGCGTCGATGCTCGGCGCGCGTGCTCATCGCACGCGCTTATGGCTGGCTGCGGCGTGCGGCGCACTGGTGCTGGTCGTGGCCGATATCGCCGCGCGCACGCTGCTGGCACCGCGCGAAATTCCCGCGGGTGTGCTGACCGCATTGATCGGTGCGCCTTATCTGCTTGCGCTATTGATCGTGGAGGCGCGTCGCGAGAAGCGGGGCAAACGGTGATGCGGCAACCTGTGCACGACGAGCGAGCGCGCTGCTTTGCGCGCTTCGCGCCGGAGTCGATCGCGCATTATCTCGAGCATGTGTGGCTCGGTACGCCGAACGCGGTTGATGAACCCGCACTCGCCGTTGGCCCAACAGCAAGGCTGACTGTGATCCCTGTTAGCGAACTGGCCAACCATCGCGCGGAATTGCTCGATGCGATGGTCACGCTATACGGCGGCGAGCGCGAAACGCATGCACGCGCGTTGCTGTCGCAATGGACCAAGTACTACTTCGGTTTCACCGCGACCGCCGGATTCGTCGCGGCGGCGTTGCTGCGCAGGCCGCTCGTCATGTCGCCGGATAAAACGCATGTCGTGCTGCGCGACGGCCTTCCCATCGCCGCGTATTTCGCATGCGATGCACTGCAGCCCGTCGAATGTGAACCTGCTCGCCGATATGCGCCGCTCGTCGAGCACTTGAATGCGGTGATCGAGACACTGTGTGCGCTGACTCGAATCGCGCCGCGCGTTTTGTGGAGCAACGCAGGCAATCTGCTGGACTACCTGTTCGAACAGTGCGCGCCGCAATTCGATTTGAGCGACGACATGGCATGGCTGTTCGGTCCGCTCGGTACCAATGGCGAGGCCAATCCGCTGCGTTTGCCGGTGCGTCAGGCAAAGCCGCGCGCCGCCAGTCTGCCGAACCCGTTCAGCGCACGGCGTGTGTGCTGTGTACGTTATGAAATTCCCGGAGAGACGCAACTGTGCGGACGCTGCCCCCTGCTATTGACAATGAGCGATGCGGAGATCGCATTGCAGACCGCGTCAAGATGACGAGGGTGGCGTCATCGGCGCCCAAGCCACGTCATGCGAATAAAATCCCGCGTTTCAGGCAGCTTTGCGTGACCGCCGCTGTGGCGGCAACGTTGTTTTCCAACTCGTATGTGTTCGCACAAAGCACTAGCACTGCCGCGGCCGCAACGAAAACAGGCCTCGCAACTCGCGTGGCCAACCCGAAAACACCGCAGGAAGCCTGCACGCCGTTGGCCGACAATCCGATCGTTTCGCAATCGAGTCCGACGTTGCCCGCACAGCCAAAGCGTATCGTCGTGCTCGAATTCATGTTCGCCGAAGACCTCGCGGCAGTCGGCATCACGCCGGTCGGCATGGCCGATCCCGAGTATTACCCGGTGTGGATCGGCTACGACAACGCGCGCCTCGCGTCGGTGGCCGACATCGGCACACGGCAGGAGCCGAGCCTCGAAGCGATCGCAGCAGTCAAACCCGATCTGATCCTCGGCGTCGGTTTGCGCCATGCGCCGATCTTTGCGGCACTGGAACGCATCGCGCCGACCGTACTGTTCAAATACGGCCCGAACTTCACCGAAGACGGCGCCCACGTCACGCAACTCGATTGGAGCCGCAAGATTCTGCGCACCATCGGTTGCCTGACCGGACGCGAAGAGGCGGCGCGTGCCGTCGAGGCGAAGGTCGATGCCGGGTTCGCCCGCGACGCCCAGCGCCTTGCCGAAGCCGGCCGCCGTGGCGAACAGGTGGCCTGGTTGCAGGAATTGGGCTTGCCGGACCGCTACTGGGCGTTTACGGGCAACAGCACGGCGGCGGGTGTCGCGCAAGCGCTTGGACTCGATCCGTGGCCCGCCGAAGCGACACGCGAAGGCACTGCATACGTGAGTTCGGAAGATCTATTGAAGAAGCCGGCGCTGACCGTGCTGTTCGTCAGCGCGACTGGAAAAGATGTCCCGCTCGCCACCAAACTCGATTCGCCGATCTGGCGTTTCGTGCCGGCTCGAAGTTCGGGGCGCGTTGGGCTTGTCGAGCGCAATATCTGGGGATTTGGTGGACCGATGTCGGCGTTGCGGCTCGCCGATACGATGACGGACGTGCTGTTGTCCTTGCCGAAGCCCGCAGTAAAGAAGTAAGCGACCCGCGCTCCAACAAGCGGAGCGCAGAAAAAACAGCGCTCTGCTTGCAGATCTCTCACTTCATCATCCCATCGTACCGTTGGCCGCTGCCGGGCTCAGCACCGCCTGTGCCGAACCATGCGTCTCGCTGACGATACTGCCGTTCTCCAGCTTCAACACCCGATCCGCGAGATGGAAGTAACGATCGTCGTGACTGATCACCAGCACTGTCTTGCCGCGTGAACGCAACTCCGGCAACAGTTGCTCATAGAACACTGCTTTGAATTGCGGATCCTGATCCGCCGCCCATTCGTCGAACAGATAAAACGGCCGGTCTTCCAGATACGCGACCACCAGTGCCAGGCGTTTGCGTTGTCCTGTGGAAAGCGCTCGTGTGGAGAATGCGCCGTTCACGACCTGCACCTTGTGATCGAGCGCGAGCTTCGCGACCAGCGCGTTGGCTCGGGCATCCTCCTGCGCGCGCGAGGCGTCGTTCGGATCGACGATGCCGAGCAGCGCGTCGAAAAGATGAAAATCGTTGAACACGGCGGTGAAACGCTGGCGATATGCGGCGCGTTCCGCAAAGCCGACCGGCTTGCCGTCCAGTTCTATCGTGCCGTCTTCGGGTTCGTAGAGGCCGGTCAGCACTTTTGCGAGCGTGGTCTTGCCACTGCCGTTGCCGCCCACGATGAACACCAGTTCGCCCGGCCTGAAGGTCAGATTGACCGGCCCGACACGGAACATCCGCTCATCGCGCTCGTGGAAGTACGAGTGTGTGACATTGCTGAGCGTGAGCGTGCGATACGGCGCATGCGAAGCGTTTTCGTCGGGCGGCGGCGAGATGCGCAGCGCGCCGAATTCAGCCATCACTTTCTCGATGCGATCGAGCGAAACGCGCGCGGCGTTCAGCGTCGGCACATTGTTGAGCAGGCCGTCCAGCGGCAGCAGCATGAACAGGAACACGACCACGTAGCCCGATGCGGACGGCGCGTCGGCATGCACGCCGAGCGCCGGCCAGAACGCCGCAACGCCGAGAAACACGTAGAACAGGAACACGATCCAGCCGACCCCGACCGCATAAGCGCTGAACGCCCGGCGCCGATGATCGCGTACTTCGTCGATCGCGGAGCCGAGCTGGCCGTCCACGAATTGACGCGAACGCGCCTGGTGCAGCTTCAGTTCCTTCGCGCCGGTGAAGAGCGCGCCGAGGTAGCCGAACAGCTTGTCCTGAGAGCGGCCCGCGGCTTCGAGCGAGGCGATCGCGCGCTTGTCGCCGGCGTGATAGCCGAGCGAGCCGACCAGGATCGCGGCGAGCGCGAGCAGGCAGACCGGCCACGACAGCCACGCGAGATAACCCAGGCAGCCGAACACGATCGAGCCGTGCATCACGAGATTGGGCAACGCGAAGAACAGCATCGAGACGTTGGTGGCGTCGTCTGTCAGCACGGATTGAACGGGTGCCGCGCCGATCCGCTCGACATCGCGCAACTCGGCTTCGGCCACACGCCGCGCGACATGTTCGCGCAACTGCGCCATCGTGTCTTGCGAAAGGCGCGCGAACAGCACGCCGGTGATGACACGCGTGACGAGTGCGATCACCGCGCACAACGCGAAGCGCATGGCGAGCGACATATCGGCGGCGCCCGCTTGCGACAGCGCGCGGCTCAAGGTGGCAACGAGCAGCACACTGGCGATGCCGTTCAGCACGCAGGCGCTCAACGCGATCGCGAACGAGCCGCGAGAGCGCTTGAGCAGCGCCACGATCAGGCGCATGGCGGGCTTGGCCGTGGAGCGGGAGGGAGAGGAAGAAGACGAGGGTGGCGCGTCGTGGCGCTCGTTGGCAGCGGTCATCGGCAAGGTGTCGCAGTGGGTCGCAATGGATCGGTAAATCGCAGCGCATGCGTGCATGCGGCCATTCAGCGGGGCGCGAAGACTCGCCCCTCGCCTGATAGACGAATGGGCGAAGCAAACATTTACCGTGCGCAGCGATCTGCCACGACGAAATGATGCAGTCCAAATAAAACGCCATGCGCGGTAAAAATTTGCGATTGCGGATCGTCACACCAATGAAGCGGCCCATTGCGGCCGGCGACTTGGCCGAAGCGGCCGGTTTTAACGGATTTCATGCCCATGACGAGCTTCCCGATTGCGTTGCACCACCAGATCCGCGCCATGGCGCGCATCGATCCCGATGCGCCCGCACTGGCGTCGTTTACGCCGTACACCGTGCGCTTGACGCGCGGGGAACTGGATAGTCGCGCGGCGCGTCTTGCCGCGCGACTGCGCGCCGCGGGCGTGACGACTGAAGTGCGCGTGGGCGTGTGCGTTGCGCGTTCCTGCGATCTGTTCGTCGCGTTGCTGGCTGTATTGAAGGCGGGCGGCGTGTTCGTCGCGCTCGATCCGCGTCATCCGCCAGCGCGCCTCGATTGGGTCGCGCGGGATGCTGGGCTCATGCACGGCATCGTCGACGGTTCGGCTGATGCGGCAATGCGCACGCGTTTCGTTCAATGTTTCGACGTGGCAAGCGTTGCTACGGCAGACACGGCAGATGCGGCAGCGCCATATTTCGACGACGAAGACACGCCGGTGCATCCGCGCGCGGCGGCCTACATGATTTACACGTCCGGCTCGACAGGCACGCCGAAGGCGGTGCCTGTCGAGCACGGTCCGCTCGCCGCGCACGGCGAAGCGCTCGCCGGCTCGTTGCCGATCAGCGCCGCCGACCGTGTGCTGCATTTTGCTTCGGTCAATTTCGACGTCTCCATCGAAGCGTGGCTAGTACCGCTTGCCGTCGGCGGCAGCGTGGTGATCAGCGATCCACCGCCGTTCGCCCCAGAAACCGCGCATGCGTTCATGCTGCGCGAAAACATCACCAATACGACGCTGCCGCCCGCTTATGTGCGCGAGTTCGCGAACGCTTGCGAGCGTTTAGGCGTGCCGCCTTCGCTGCGCACGCTGCTGTTCGGTGGCGAAGCGATGTCGCAAGACAGTTTCGACGAGATTCGCCGCGTATTTCCGTCGGTCCGTCTCGTCAATGGGTATGGACCGACAGAGGCGGTGATCTCGCCGATGCTGTGGCCCGTCGATCCGGGTGTGGCGCCGTTGCTAGAAGAAGGCAATGGTTTTGCATCGCTGCCGATAGGCTGGCCGATCGGGCGGCGCGTGGCGCGTGTCGATGGCGAGGCGAAACGGGGCGAGGCCGGCGAATTATTGCTCGGCGGCGTGTGTCTCGCGCGCGGCTACCACGGCCGTGCGGCGCTGACAGCTGAGCGCTTCTTGCCCGACCCGCACGGCGCACCGGGCGAACGGATTTACCGCACCGGCGACCTCGCACGCGAACGTGACGACGGCTCGTTCGATTATCTCGGCCGCATCGACGATCAGGTTCAGGTGCGCGGCGTGCGCGTCGAGCCCGGCGAAATCGCGGCCTGCCTGCTGACGCATCCGGCGGTGGCCGATGCGGGCGTGCTGGCCGAAACTGCAGGCGGCCGGACGCAATTGATCGCCTGCGTGGTGCTGCGCGACGACGCACTCGACGATGCCGCACTGCAAGCGCATCTCGCCGCGCATTTGCCTCAGGCGTGGATGCCGCAGCGCATCGCGCGCTTCGAGCGTTTGCCTTATACGCTGAATGGCAAGCTCGATCGCGCCGCCTTGCGCGACTTCGTTGCTGCGATGCCGGTTGTGGCCGATGCGCATCATGTCGCGCCTCGCACCGCCACTGAAACGCGCCTGGCGGTGCTTTGGCAAGCGCTGTTGAACGGCGCGGCGCCGATTGGCTGCACGGATCGATTCTTCGCTTGCGGTGGCGATTCGCTCACGGCGATGCAATTGCAAGCGGCGATTCGTATCGAGTGGCGCGTGAATTTGCGGCTCGATGCGTTGTTCGCCGATCAACCGCTCGAAGCGCTGGCGCGTCTGATCGACGAGAGCGAGCCTGAAGCAGCAGCAGGTTCGCATTCGATTAACGTTGTGCATACCGCTGACGCGCCGTTCGTCGACCGTCCCGCCTCGTTCGCGCAACAGCGCTTCTGGGTGCTCGCGCAAACGCAGGACGCAGGCGCGGCGTACCACGTCGCCGTGCAATGGAGTGTGCAGGGCGCACTCGAGTTTGACACGTTGCAACGCGCGCTCGACTGTGTCATCGCACGTCATCAGGCATGGCGAACCACGCTGGTCGAGTCCGATGATGGAGTCGTCGTGCAACGCATTCACGCACGCTTGCCGGTCGCGATTGCGTACATTGATTTGCGCGCCGAGAGTGAGGTCGAACGCGTTGCGCGATTGGCGGCGTTCACGGAACAGCACGTTGGCGCGGCCTTCGATCTATCGAAAGGGCCATTGGTGCGCGCCGCGCTTGTCACGCTAACCGACAATACGCAGCGTTTCCTGTTGACCACGCATCATTCGATCAGCGACGGCTGGAGCTCACGCTGTGCCTTCGACGAAATCCGAACAGCTTACACAGCGTTCGCGATGGGAAGCGAGCCGCAGTTGCCCGCACTGACGGTGCAGTACGCCGACTACGCGCAATGGCAACGCGACTGGCTTGACGCGGGCGAAGGCGCACGGCAACTGGCGTACTGGCGCGATGCGCTGAGCGATGCACCCGAACCACTCGCGTTGCCGCTCGACCGGCCGCGCTCACCGGAACACGACTATCGTGGCGGCCGTCTCGCGCTGCGTTTACCCGCAGCACTTTCCGAAGCCGTGCGCGAGACGGCGCGACGCGCGCGGGCAACCCCGTTCACGGTGCTGCTCGCCGCCTTCGACGCGTGGCTCTATCGTTTGACCGGCGCGACCGATGTCGTCGTGGCCGCGCCGATCGCGCATCGGCAGCGGGCGGAGACCGTGCCGCTGGTGGGCCTCTTCCTCAACACGCTTGCGCTACGAACGCGCGTCGCGCCGGACCAATCGTTCGCCGCGTTGCTCGACGGCGTGCGCCTTTCCACGTTCAATGCGTTCGCGCATCAGGATGTACCTTTCGATCAGGTGCTCGACGCCGTCAAGCCGCCGGTGCGGCGCGGCGATGCGTGGCTGAAGGTCAAGTTCGCGCAGCAGTTCGATCTGGAGTTGACGGCTGAATTGCCGGGCGCCTCGGTGCGCATGTCGCCGGGTCTGGATCTCGCCGCCCGCTTCGATTACGCGCTCGATTTCACCGACGACCCGCGCGGCATCGAACTGGTCGCGGCGTACGCGCTCGACGGTATCGACGAAGCGACCGCCCGCGCGTGGCTCCATAGCTACGTCGCGCTCGTCGCGGATGCCGTGCGCGATCCTCAGTGCGCGATTGCTGAACTGGATTGTGCGGATAGCGCCGAATATCGATCCGCGCGACGCGGACGCGAATTTCAACCGGCGGCTGGCAACGTGCTCGCGCTGTTCGCGCGCCATGTGCGTGAAACGCCGCACGGTGTGGCACTCGCGGATGTCGATCAGCAACTCACGTATGCCGACCTCGACGCGGCGTCCGACCGAATCGCATTTGCTTTGAGGCAGCGTGAGGTTGGCGCTGAACAGGCGGTGGCGGTGTGTATCGAGCGCTCGGTGCGCTTTGTGGTCGCGCTGATCGGCGTGATGAAGTCCGGCGCGTACGTTGTGCCGCTCGATCCCGCGGCGCCGAATGAGCGCTTGACTACGTCTGTCGATACCTGTGGCGCGCGCTGGATTTTGACAGCCGGTCAAGCGGTCACCACGTTAGGCGGCGCGGCCGCGCTCGACTTCGATGCGCTCACGCAAGCTGCATCGCCAGCGAGCGTGGATGACTCGATCGCATCGCACATGCCACCGCTGGCCGATCAAGCCGCCTACCTGATCTTCACCTCAGGCTCGACCGGCACGCCCAAGGGCGTCGTGATTTCGCACGGTGCGCTGGCTGATTATGTCGAAGGCATGCTGGACGAACTCGCGTTCGCCGCGGACGCTTCGATGGCGATGGTGTCCACCGTCGCGGCCGACCTCGGCCATACGACGCTATTCGGCGCGCTGTGCTCGGGCCGCACGCTGCACCTGTTGCCCGCGCAATGCGCGTTCGATCCCGATCGCTTCGCCCACGAAATGCGCAGACGCAACGTCGGCATTCTCAAGATCGTGCCGAGCCACTTGCACGCGCTGCTCGACGCGCAGCAGCCCGCCGACGTGCTGCCCGCGCACGCGCTGGTGACGGGTGGCGAAACGCTGCCGTGGTTGCTGGTTGAGCGGATCGCTGCGCTCAAGCCCGCCTGCCGCGTTATCAATCACTATGGCCCGACTGAAGCAACCGTAGGCGCATTGACATGCGATACGTCCGCGCCGGAGCAAGCGGCATTGCGTGCGCCGAGCACGCAAGCGGCACACGCCGTGCCGCTCGGTCTGCCGTTGCCGAACGCCTACGCATGTGTGCTCGACAACAGCGGCGCGAGCGTGCCGCCAGGCGCAATCGGAGAGTTGTATCTTGGCGGCCCGGGTTTGGCACGCGGCTATCTGGGTCGTCCTGCCGCAACCGCCGAGCGTTTTGTACCGAATCCTTTCGTGCCAGGCGAGCGACTCTATCGAACCGGCGACCGCGTCAGACTGCGCGCCGATCGTCGACTGGATTTTCTGGGCCGGCTCGACGACCAGGTGAAGATTCGCGGCTACCGTGTCGAGCCGGGCGAGGTCAGCGCGGCGCTGCGCGTCCTCGAAGGCGTCGCTCAGGCCGAAACGCTTGCCGTGGAGCATGACGGGCGTTTGCGTCTGGCGTCGTTCGTTGCGATGACGAGCGGAGCGCGTTATGACGAAGCCTCGTTGCGCGCGGCGTTGAGCGTGAGCCTGCCGGATTACATGGTGCCGGCGGTGTTGCAGCAGGTCGCCGCGTTGCCCGTGACTGCCAACGGCAAGGTGGATCGGGCGGCATTGCGGGCGCTGGCGGTCGCGCCAGCGCTCGCAATGGCCGCCGCCGACGCGCCGCAAGGCCCGACCGAAGAAACCCTCGCCGCCGTCTGGAAGGACGTGCTCAAAGCCGAACGTGTGGGCCGCGACGACAACTTCTTCGAACTGGGCGGCGACTCTATTCTGGTGTTGCAGGTGATCGCCCGTTCGCGCAAACGCGGCGTGCGCTTCACGCCCAAGCAACTATTCGATGCGCCAACGCTTGCGCAACTCGCGCGCGTCGCGACTACGGTGGAACTCGCCGTGCAAGCGGCGCCCGCCATCCCGAATGCGCAAGGCACGCCACCCAAAACGGACGAGGCCACCACGCTCACGCCCGCACAACTGCGCTTCTTTGCGTTGGATATTCCGCAGCGTGGCCACTGGAATCAATCCATTGAACTCGACGCGCAAGCGCCGTTCGACTTCGACGCATTCGCCCGCGCCTTCGAAACGCTGCTGACGCACCACGACATTTTCCGCCAGCGCTTCACGCCGGTCGGGTCGCATGGCGAATGGCGGCTCACGCTGGCCGCGCAAGCGTTCGAAACACTGCCGCTAGCAGCGGTCTGCGCACGCGACGAGGCGGACGCGCTCGCTCAGTTCGACGGGTTGCAAAGCACGCTCGATCTGACACGCGGCCCGCTCGTCTGCGCCCTGGCGGCGCTGCTGCCTGACGGTGCCACCAAACTCTATCTGGCGATCCATCACATCATCGTCGACGGAGTGTCGTGGCGCGTGCTCCTGGACGATCTCGATGCCGTCTATCGCGCCGCTTGCGAGCGCCGCAGCGTGCGGCTCGCGTCGACGGGAGCGAGCGCGCAGGAATGGGCGGCGCGCCTCGCACGCGCCGCACGCGACATGACACACTCGCCGTTCGCCGCCGAAATACCGTACTGGACCGCGCTCGCCGCGCCGTACGACGATCTGCCGATCGACGATCCGCACGCCAGCGCGACCAACGCCGACGCGCAATCCGTGATCCAGACGATCGGCGCCGATCTCACGCGCGCCGCGTTGACGGAGGCGAATGCCGCCTATCGAACGCAGACGATCGAACTGCTGATTGCCGCGCTGACGCAGTCGCTCGGCTTGCCGGTGTGCCGCATCGAACTCGAAGGTCACGGCCGCGAGGCCTTGTTCGACGACGTCGACGTGAGCCGCACGCCAGGCTGGCTGACGAGTCACTATCCGGTGCAGTTCTCGCTTGAAAGCACCCCGGCCGCTACGCTCGGCGTGGTCAAGGACACGTTGCGCGCGGTGCCGAACAAAGGCCTCGGTTTCGGCGTGCTGCGCCACTACGGCGACACGGCGACGCGTGCGGCGCTCGCCGCCGTGCCGCGCCCGCATGTGACCTTCAACTACCTCGGCCAGTTCGACGCCCCTCGCGAGGCGGCGCTCGTACCGCGTTTCGGTGGCGCAGGCCGCGAGCGCGATCCGGCGGGGCCGATTGGCAACGCGTTGGCGATTCACGCCTATATCGATGGCGACGCCACGCGCACGCTCAAAGTCCACTGGGTCTACGGCGCGACGCAATTCGAGCGCGCTACTGTGGAAGTCCTCGCGCAGCGCTTCGAAGGCGCGCTTGCTCAACTGGTTGGCGCATGCGCTGGGCGTCTTGCGCAACGAGGCGGCGGCGCAACGCCTGGCGATTATCCGCTCGCGCGGGCGGGCGGCCTGACACAGGCTGCTATCGAACGCATGCCGCTCGACTTGCGCACGATCGACGATATCTATCCGCTTTCGCCGATGCAGCACGGCATTCTGTTTCACTCTCTATTCGCGCCCGAGCAGTCCACTTATGTGAATCAATTGGTCGCGACGTTGATCGACCCGGATGTGGAGCGCCTGCGTGCGGCATTCGAGGCGGCGGTGCCGCGCCATGACATTTTGCGCACGAGCTTCACGCCGGATGAAGCGGCGCCGATGCAGATCGTGCATCGCCAGGCGCGCATGCCCGTCGAGATTCTCGACTGGCGCGAGCGCGGCGCGGGTGCGATGGATGCTTTCGAAAACTGGCTTAGCGCCGACCGCTCGCGCGGTTTCGATCTGACATCGCCGCCGCTGATGCGCGTCACGCTGATCCGCATCACGGACAATGCATGGCGTCTCGTCTGGACGCGTCACCATTTGCTGCTCGATGGCTGGAGCACCGCGCGCTTCTTTGCGGATGTGCTGCGCGATTACATCGAGCCGCCGCGTCCGCAGCTGTTCGCTGCGCCCACGAAGACGCGCTATCGCGACTTCATCGCGTGGCTCGCCGCGCGTGATGCCGACAGCGCGCGCGCATTCTGGCTGCAACGCCTCGCGCTGCTCGACGAGCCGACGCTGGTTGCCGCGCCGGAGTCCGCAAGCGGTCGCCGCGAATCGCGCCATCTCACGCGCCGTGAAACCGTCGACGCAGCCACGACGGCGCGTCTAATCGACACCGCGCGCCGTCTGAAAGTCACGCTCAATACGATGGTGCAAGGCGCGTGGGCGCTCGCGCTGCAACGTATGACGCATCACACGGCAGTCGCCTTCGGCGCGACCGTCGCGGGCCGTCCCGACGCGCTGCCGGACGTCGATACCGTGCTCGGTCTGTTCATCAACACGCTGCCGGTGATCACCGCGCCGTTGCCGCAACGCCGGGCCTCGGCATGGCTGCACGACCTGCAGCGCGATAACGCCGCGGCCGCCGAGCACGCGCATACGCCGCTGTCTGAAATCCAGCAATGGGCGGGGCAGGGTGGCGGCGCGCTGTTCGACACGTTGGTCGTGTTCGAAAACTACCCCGTGGACGAAGCCTGGCAGGGCCGCGACGAGCGAGCGCTGAAGCTGCGTGAGCTGCGCAATATCGAAGCGACGGACTTCGCTCTCACGCTGGTGATCGAAGCGGGCACCACGCTTACGATCGACTACGGTTACGACGCCGCGCAACTCGATGACGCGCGTGTCGCCGCGTTGCATCGCGCGTTCGCTTCGTGCCTCGCGGGCCTGATCGCAAATCCGGACGCGCTGCTCGGCACGATTTCGATTGCCACGGCGGACGACCTCGCCGCGCTGAACCGCTTCAACGCGACGGCGCAAGCGTGGCCCCTCACGCAGCAACAGGCGCTGCATCGGCAGTTCGAACAGAAGGCGTTGATATCGCCAGAGGCTATCGCGCTGGAATTCGCCGATTCTCAAGGACGCACGCACCAGATGACCTACGGCGAACTCGACGCGAACGCCGATCGCGTCGCCGCCTCGCTCATCGAAGCAGGCGCGCGCGCGGACACGGCGGTGGCGCTGTGTGTCGAGCGCTCGTTCGACATGGTGGTGGCGCTGCTCGGCGTGCTCAAAGCGGGCGCGGCTTATCTGCCGATCGATCCCGACTATCCGGCGGAGCGCATCGCGTATCTGCTCGACGACGCGAAACCGGCCGTCGTGCTGACACAGCCCAATCTGCTAGAACGGGTCACGAATGCGGTCAACAACATCGATGTGAAAATCCTGACCGTCGACGCACTACGCGGCGCGGACTTCACGCTCAGCGCTCCCGTCGCAGTCTCGCCCGATCAGCTCGCTTACCTGATCTACACCTCCGGTTCGACTGGCAAGCCGAAAGGCGCGGGCAATACGCATCGCGCACTGGCGAACCGGATTGCGTGGATGCAGGACGCGTATCGCCTCGACGCCCGCGACGTCGTGTTGCACAAGACGCCGTTCGGTTTCGACGTGTCGGTATGGGAGTTCGTGTGGCCGCTCGCCGTCGGCGCGAAGCTCGCGATTGCGGCGCCTGGCGAGCATCGCGATCCGGCGCGCCTCGTCGCCGCGATCGAAGCACACCGCGTTACGACGCTGCATTTTGTGCCGTCGATGCTCGCTGCCTTCGTCGCTCACCTGGAAGACTTCCACGCGGCGGCGCGCTGCGCGAGTATCGAGCGGATTGTCGCGAGCGGCGAAGCGCTGGCGCCGGAACTGGCGGCGCGCGTGGCAAAGCAACTGCCTCATGCGCGGCTCTACAACCTCTACGGCCCGACCGAAGCGGCCATCGACGTTTCGCACTGGACTTGCGATGCGCGCGATGCCGACGTGGCCTCCGTGCCGATCGGTCGTCCCATTGCGAACCTGCAGCTACACGTGCTCGACGCGGCGTTGCAGCCGTTGCCGCAAGGCGCGATCGGCGAACTGTACCTGGGCGGCGTGGGACTTGCGCGCGGCTATCTTGGCCGAGCCGCACTGACCGCCGATCGCTTTGTTCCCGATCCGTTCTCGCACGGCGCACGGCTCTATCGAACTGGTGACCTTGCACGCCGCCGCGCGGACGGGGCGCTCGACTATCTCGGCCGCATGGATACGCAGGTGAAACTGCGTGGCCAGCGCGTCGAGCCGGGCGAAATCGAAGCGCTGCTGCGGGCGGCACCGGGCGTGCACGATGCCGTGGTGATCGTGCGTGACGAGCAACTGATTGGCTACGTGGCGCGCAGCGCGGACAACGCGCTCGATACGCAGGCGCTGCTCGATGGTTTGCGAGCGCAACTGCCGTCGTACATGGTGCCTTCGTATCTGATCGCGATGGATGCGCTGCCGGTCACGCCGAACGGCAAATGCGACCGTCACGCGCTGCCCGCACCCGTGCGCGGCTCTGTCGGGGAACACGCGCTGGATTTGCCGGTCACCGACACCGAGCGCGAACTCGCCGAGATCTGGAAGCGCGTGCTGCGCATCGACACGATTGGCCGCGACGAAGATTTCTTCGTGTTAGGCGGCCACTCGCTGCTTGCGACACAAGCCAACGCGCAGGCGAATCTGCACTGGGCGCTCATCTTGCCGCTACGCACCTTGTTCGACGAACGCACGTTGCAGCGCTGTGCCGCCGCGATCGATCGTGCGCTCGCCGAACGCGAGGCTCATGGAGCAGGCGATGCCGCGAGCACGATCGATGCACTGCTCGATGAATTCGAACTGCAATAAGCCCACATCGACCGATCGACCCGCCGACCCGCACTGAGACACCTGAGCATGACCACAGCCAAACCGGATCTGCTTTCCCTCGCGTCACGCTTCGCACTGTTGCCGGATGCGCAGCGCAAAGCCTTTCTTACGAAGCTCGCCGCAGCCGGCATTGATTTTCGCGTGCTGCCGATTCCGCCGCGCACCGAGCGGACCGCGAGCGTGCCGGCGTCGTTTGCGCAAACGCGTCTGTGGCTGCATGCGCGGATGATCGATGAACCGGCGGCGTATCACATCACCGAACGCCTGCGGCTCGACGGCACGCTCGATGCCAACGCATTGCGTCTTTCGTGCGATGCATTGGTCGCGCGCCACGAAGCATTGCGCACCACCTTCGTTGAAAACGGCGATGGCGTACTGCAAACGGTGCATGCGCCGTCGCGCTGCCCGTGGCGCGCGAGCGACGTGAGCACACTGCCCGCCGATCAGCGCGAGGCACGCGCTGCCGAGATTGCACGCGCCGATGAAGCGAAGTCCTTCGATCTGTCGGTCGGGCCGTTGGTGCGCGCTCACCTGATTCGCCTCGACGCTAGCACCCATTGGCTCGCGTTGACGACGCATCACATCGTGTCAGACGGTTGGTCCGCGGACGTCATGCTTGCGGAACTCGCGTCGTTTTATCGCGCGTATGCGAAGAGCGAAGCGGTGTCGCTCGCGCCATTGCCGATCCAGTACGCCGACTTCGCGCTGTGGCAGCGCCGCTGGCTCGACGCGGGCGAGCGTGAGCGTCAATTGGCTTTCTGGCGCGAGCGGCTGGACGCGAATCGCGACGTGCTGATGTTGCCGGGCGCATCGCCGCGTCCGGCTCAGCGTAGCGCGCGTGGGGCACGGCATCGTTTCGTTCTCGATACCGCGCTCGCTCAGCGCGTGAAGACCTTGGCCAATGCGCAGCGCGCGACGCCGTTCGCCGTATTGCTGGCGGCACTGAGCGCGTTGCTCGCGCGCTCGTCGGGGGAAACGCAGATTCAGATCGGCGTGCCCGCGGCGAATCGCGAGCGCGGCGAAGTGGCGGGTCTCGTCGGGTTCTTCGTGAATACGTTGACGCTGGCTACGCCCGTTTCGGCAACGCAACCGTTCGCCGCGCTGGTCAGCGCGACGCGACAAACGCTGATCGACGCCCAGTCGCATCAGGATGTGCCGTTCGAACAGGTGGTCGAAGCGCTGGGTGTGGTGCGCAGCGCGAGTCATCATCCGTTGTTTCAGGTAATGGCCGCTTATGGCGCGCGTCGGCGTTTGCCTTCACTTGCCGACGTGCGCATGACGGAGTTGCCATCGGGCGCGCCGTTCGCCAAATTCGATCTGACGCTGAGTTTCGAGGAGCGCGACGATGGTTCGATCGACGCGACCTTCATTTATGCGCTCGATCTGTTCGACGCCGACGCGATAGAGCGCCTTGCCGCGCGCTTTATCGAGTTGCTGTCGAACGCGGCGGCGGCACCCGCCATTGCGATCGGAGATGTGCGGTGGCTGCCTGAGGCCGAGCGCGTGCAACTCGATGCATGGAACAGCACGGCGCTACCGCGCGAAGCAACGTTCAGGCCGGTGCATCAGCGCGTGGCCGACCATGCCCATGCGCGGCCGGAAGCGCGCGGCGTCGCCGACATGAACTGCTCGCTCACGCGCGGCGAAGTGGATGCGCGCGCAACACGTTTGGCGCAGCGCCTCGTCGCGGCAGGCGTGCGTGCGGAAATGCGGGTGGGCGTGGCGTTGAGCCGCTCGGTCGACCTGCTGGTCGGCCTGATTGCCGCGTTGAAATCGGGCGGCGCGTTTGTACCGCTCGACCCGAGCCATCCGCGCGAGCGCCTCGCGCAGATTCTCGATGACGCGCAAATCACGCACGTCATCACGGAACGCGCGAGTCTCGCTGCGTTGCCGGCGTCGGATCGTTTACGGTTGTGGCTGATCGACGAGGAACCGCAGCCTGAGGTTCAATGCGCGGCGAATGTCGAGTTGCCACGCGTGTCGCCACACCAGGCAGCTTATGTGATCTATACATCGGGCTCGACCGGCAAGCCGAAGGGCGTGGTGGTCGATCACAGTTCGTTTGCCCTGCATTGCGCGGCAATTGCGGAGCGCTACGGCGCCGGTGAGCGTGACGTTTTCCTGCTGTTCCAGTCGGTCAATTTCGACGGCGCGCATGAAGGCTGGTTCTCGCAGTACATGTCCGGCGCAGCCGTCGCCATCACGGCGGATACGTTGTGGCCACCCGCGCAAACCTGCCGGATGATGGTTCGCGAAGGCGTGACCATGACCTATGTGCCGCCCGGTTGCGCAACCCAGCTCGCCGAATGGGCGCTCGCGCACGGTGCGCCGCCCAGCTTGCGCTCGTTGACGGTAGGCGGTGAAGCCACTTCGCGTGAAGCGTTTGCTCTGCTGCGCCGGGCGTTTCCGAAGGCGCGGATCGTCAACGGATACGGGCCGACCGAAACGGTCATTACGCCAATGCTGTGGATGTTCTATCCGACCGACGACACCGCGAAGCTCGCGGACAGCGCGTATCTGCCAATCGGCACGCTGGTCGGCGCGCGTTCGGCGCATGTGCTCGATGCGCGCTTGAATCCACTGCCGGTTGGCGTGATCGGCGAGTTGTATCTGGGTGGCGAGGGTGTAGGCGTGGCGCGTGGTTATCTCGACCGGCCGGCACTCACGGCCGAGCGCTTCGTGCCGGATCCGTTCGGTGCACCGGGTGCGCGGCTCTATCGCACGGGTGACCTGGTCAAGCGGCGCGCGGACGGCGTGTTCGACTTTATCGGCCGTGTCGATCATCAGGTGAAGTTGCGCGGCTTGCGGATCGAACTGGGTGAGATCGAAGCGCAACTCGCCGCGCACGGCGACGTGCGCGAAGCTGTGGCGGTCGTGCATGGCAAGGGCGCGCAAGCAGCGCTGGTGGCGTATGTCGAATTGAGCGCCGAAGCGCGCGAGCGCAGCACACGCGCGGACGCAGCGGAACTCGATGCGCATCTGCGTCATACGTTGCCTGACTACATGGTGCCCGCGCATATCGTCGTGCTCGATGCGTTGCCGCGCAATGCCAATAGCAAGGTGGACCGCGCGGCGTTGCCGGAGCCGCAGCGCGTCGAGCGGGCCTATCAGGCGCCCGCTGCCGGACTCGAAACCACGCTTGCGCAGATTTTCCGCGAAGTGCTGGGTGTGGAGCGTGTCGGCCGTGCCGATCATTTCTTCGAACTCGGCGGACATTCTCTTGCGGCGGTCCGCGTGGCGACGCGCGTGGCCGAACGTCTCGCGCGCGATGTGCCGGTGCGCACGCTCTTCGAAGCGCCGACGCTCGCGCAATACGCGCAGCGCGTGATGGCGTCGGCGCGCAGCGAAACGGTGGCGGATACCGGAGAACGACAGCCGGGAGGCGGTTCCAATTCACTTATTGCGCCGGACGCGAACGGCATCCTGCCGCTTTCTTCCGCGCAATTGAGCTTGTGGTTCCTGTGGCGCTCGCAACCGGACAGCGCGTCCTACAACATTCCTGTCGCGCTGCGTCTGCGTGGGCCGCTCGATAGCGTTGCATTGCGCGACGCGTTTGCTCAAGCCGCTGCGCGACATCCCGCGCTGCGCGTGCAGATCGTCGAACGTGACGGGCAACTGCCGGGCCAAAGAGTCGTGGACTCGGCGGCGTTCGAACTGCCCGTGATCGATCTTTCTGGCGACCCTTCGCAAGCCGAACGCGAGAACGCCGCTATCGCGCTCACCGACCAGGACGCACTCACGCCGTTCCACCTGCTCGACGAGGCGCCACTCTGGCGCGTGCGCTTATTACGCCTTGCCGAGCGGGATCATGTGCTGTCGCTGGTTGTGCATCACATCGTGTCGGACGGGCAGTCGATCGATCTGTGGCTCGAAGATGTGCGCGGCACTTATGTCGCGATCGTGCGCGGCGCGTCGCCGGCGGCTTCGGCTACGGGATCGCTTTCGGCTCGACAACTCGTCTTGCCTGTAGCCGCGCCGCGTGCGCGCCTGTCGTTCTGGCGCGATGCGTTGGCCGATGCGCCGTCGCAAGTGCTGCCTTCGCCGCCGTCGGGCCGCGTGGCGTCGCCCACCTGGCGCGCCGGACGCCTCGCGTTCGAATTGACCCCGGCTCTCGTGCGCCGTGCCCGTGCGATGGCGCTTGAAGTTCACGCCACCTTGCCCATGGTGTTGCACGCCGCGCTGAACGTCGCGCTATATCGCGCGACGGGCGCAACGGATCAGCCGGTCGGCGTTCTCGCTTCCACGCGCGAACTGACGGGCGAAGCCGCACGCCACGCACTGGGACTTTTCATCAACGCGGTGGTCGTGCGGACGCGGCTCGCCAAAACGGATACGCCGGTCACGCTGCTCGCTGAAGTGCGAGACGCCGCGCTCGCCGCTTATGCGCATGCGGACACGCCGTTCGCCGACGTGGTGGCGGCATTGCGCGCCACGCGCACCGAAGCCGGCAATCCGCTCTTTTCCGTGATGTTCAATTACCTGCGACCGGCCGGAACAGCGGGACGCGACTGGGCCGGCCTCACGCTCGACGATTTCAACGACGTGCGGCACCGGGTCGTGTTCGAGTTGGAACTGGACGTGGTCGAACATGCCGACGGACGCGTGACGGGCGCCTTCTCGTATGCGAACGAGTTGGTGGACGGCTGCTTCGTCGAGGCACTGTCCGCCGACTATCTGGACGTGGTGCAACGGTTCGTCGACGCGCCGCATGAACAACTGGGCGTTGCTTCAGCACGCTTTACCCTGGCGTCAGCCGGCGTTGCAACGAGCGCGCAAGCAAGCCCGGCATCTCACGCTGAAACAACGCGGCGCGCCACGGCACTCGAACGCGTGTGGAGCGATCTGTTCGAAGGCAATACACCCGCGCTTCACGACGATCTGTTCGAAGCGGGCGCAAGTTCGTTCGATGTCGTGCGCTTTGTCGATGCCGCGCGAGCCGCTGGTCACGCACTGGAGATTGCCGACGTGTTCGCCGCGCCAACCTTCACGCAACTGGGCGCTCGGCTCGATGCGCGAGCTTCTTGCGTTGCCGAGTTGCGCGACGGCGCTTGAACCCGGAGTCGAACACGCAGCCCGGCAAAAAAGGCAGTGAATAAAAACCGCATCAATCACGAAAGATTTTTCGCCGGCCCGCGCATTCGGCGTGCCGGCTTCCACCGATAAGGACCTGCGACATGCACAGAGACACCGTATTTGATCTGATCGGAATCGGCTTCGGACCGTCGAATCTGGCGCTTGCCGTGCGCCTCGCCGAAGAAGCCGGCGTGTCGGACCTCACGCATTGCTTCATTGAGCGACAGCCGGAATTCGGCTGGCATCGCGGCATGCTGCTCGACGACTGCCGGATGCAGATTTCCTTCCTCAAGGATCTCGTGACCATGCGCGATCCGAAAAGCCGGTTCACGTTCATCAACTATCTGTTCGAACGCGGACGTCTGGCGGATTTCGTCAATTTGAAGAATTTCTATCCGACGCGCGTGGAGTTCCACGATTACCTGAGCTGGGTGGCGGCGTCGTTCGACGATCGCGTGAACTACGGCCAGACCGTGACCGGTATCGAAGCGATCAAGAGCGCTGACAATACCAACGACGTCGAAGCGTTACGCGTTTTCTCGCGCGATCACGAAGGCCGTGAATGGCAACGTGTGACACGGGCGTTGTCGGTCGGCATCGGTGGCGGGCCTCAGGTGCCGGAGGCGTTCGCCGCGCTCGGCACGCATAACATCGTGCATTCGTCGCAGTACCTCACGTCCATCGATCGCGTCGTCGGACCTGCGAACGGCGCGCGAAAACGCGTGGCGGTGATCGGCGCGGGGCAGAGCGCGGCCGAAGTGTTCGTCGATCTGACGCGCCGCTATCCGCATGTGGATGCGAGCCTCATCATTCGCTCGAGCGCGCTGAAACCCGCCGACGACAGCCCGTTCGTCAACGAGATTTTCAACCCCGCCTTTACCGATGTCGTCTACGCGCAGCCGCGCGACGGTCGGCGCGCGCTGATCGAGCGTTTTCGCGACACCAATTACGCGGTAGTGGACCGTCCGCTGATCGAGCAGATCTACGAAATGCTTTACCTGCAAAACGTCTGCGCCGAACCGCGCCACCGGTTGCTCGCGAACACCGGCATCGAAACGGCGGCGCGCACGGGCGGCGGCCGGATTGAACTCACGCTGCGTGACCGTTTGAGCGGCCAGGCCCGCGCCGAGCAATTCGACGCGCTGGTGCTCGCGACGGGATATCGCCGCGACACGCATGTCGAGTTGCTGGAGGGGCTTGCGCCGCATCTGGGCGATGCGCTCACACAAGGCAATGTCGAGCGCGATTACAGGCTCGCCACGCCGGTGACCTTCAAACCACGCATTTACCTGCAAGGCTGCTGTGAAGACAGCCATGGACTGTCCGACACGCTGCTGTCGGTTCTCGCGTTGCGCTCCGACGAAATCGCCGCTTCGCTTGCGCATTACGCATCGCGCGACCGTTCGGCTGACCGGTCGAGACAGACGCGCGCAAACGCGACTCGCGCGGACCGCATGACTTTCGCGCTTTGATAGAAAGCGGCGCCACGACACACACACATAGGAATTGGCTATGCCGAAGAAAAAACTCGTTTATATCTGGTCGTTACGAAACGCGGCCGCCGACAAGGCGGGCCAGGACATCGCGTACAAAAGCGGCGCGCGCTACATGAAGTCGGTACTGGAGTCGCTTGTCGAAGCGCTCAATGAAACCGCACTCGGCGATCAATACTCGTTAGAAAAAGTTATCTACGACGACGATGCCGGATCCGGCACGGACCGCGAAAAACTGAAGGAATATGGATTTGCTTACGAGCCGGGCAAGCGCTGGTTCTATCCGCCGAACTTGCGCGTGCAGGGCAAGCGGGTCAACGATCTGCTACTCGCGATTCCATCGACGTACCGGCGTGAGCCGCTCGATGCACCAGGCCGCGCGGCAGGCAAGAGCCGCTTTGAAAAGCATCTGCTCGATACGCTGGTGGCATTGAAAGCCGATATTGTCGTACTCGACGGTCTGCTGATCATTCTCGACGAACTGGTTCGGCCCGGCGCGCCGTTCTATCGCAAGATCGTGAATATTCACCCGGGCGTGACGCGTGCCGATTCGCCCTACGAGCGGCGCGGCGCCTACGCGACGCTCGACGCGCTCTACGGTGCGCGCGGCAAGAAAGTGGTCAACTGGAAGACGATGGAAACCGTGGCGGTCGAACCGTTGTATCTGACAGGCGCATCGTTTCACTATGTCGACAACGGGATCGACTCCGGCGAGGTGATTCACGACGTGCTGAATACCGAAATCGATAAGGACGATACGATCCTCGAACTACGCTGGAACAATTTCAACCGAAGCCTTTTCCCGGCTTTGAACGAAGGGCTCGCGATCATGGCCGGACAGCCGGTGCAAGTCGAGGCGTGATGCGGTGAGGAGCGGCGCGCACGCGCCGCTCGAAGTGGCTATTGGGCGAGAACGAGGGGGTAAGCCATTTGATGACGCGCTATTCAGCACGCGTCGCATCGGCTCGCCTGTCGGGGCGCAGGCGCGCGTTCCCGGTGGCCCAGCCTTCGCGACGCGCTGCCTGAAATCACGAAACTGAGCGCGGCGAGCACCCACACGCCAACGCCGCCGTAGAGCATTACCCACCCGAAACCTTGCATCAACGCAGCATGCACGATGCTGCCCGACGGATCGATACGCGCTAACGCGGGAATCCCCGCTCTCACCGCTTCGACATCTCCTGCGGCAATTTTCTCGGCCAGTGCGCCGAGGGGCGCGGTGTCGAGCGTCTGCGGCAGCCGCGTCTTCAGATTGAAGAGAACGCCGCCTACCAGGATCGCCCCCATCAACGCGATGTTGATCGCGAGCGTAATCATCCGCGCGCTCATATCGATGCCGGACGCCATGCCCGCGCGTTCGACGGGAACCGCGGCGGTCGTCGTATTGGTGACGGGCGTATTGGTGAGGCCGAGGCCCGCGCCCGCGATCACGCAACCGGGCAGCATGGTCCACGCGTTCGCATGCGCAACGCCGCTGCCGTATCGCATCAGCATGAAGCCGAGACCGATCGCGAACAGGCCCACAGGTATGGCGATTCCCGAGCCGTAACGCAGCGCGAGACGTTCGCCGAGCGGCGGGAAGAGCAGGGTCGGCAGCGTGTAGGCGAGCAAGGCGAGTCCGGCGCTCACGCTGTCGTAGCCGAGCCCGATCTGGAAATAGATCGGCAAATAGATCATGAATGGCCAGAAGCTGAAGTTCATGCCCGCCGAGCCCATCAGTGCGCCTGAAAACTGCGGAATCCTGAAGACCGAGAAATCGAACATGGGGCTGGCACTGAGTTTCTCGGCAACCACAAAGCCCACGAAGGCGAGCAGTGTCGCCGCGATGATGAAAAGCGCGCGAGGATTGCCGAAGCCGAGCGCCGGAACCTGCGTGATGAAATACACGAGGCCGAACACCGCGAGCGACAGCGTGACGATGCCCGCCACGTCGAGCGTATGCGCATGCGGGTCGCGCGATTCCTGCACGCCGCCGAACACGAGCGTCAAGGTTGCGACGGCGAGCAGCGCGTGCACCCAGAAGACCCACTGCCAGTTGGAGAGCGCGACGATCGTCCCGCCGATGATCGGCCCAAACCCGAGCCCGATGCCGAAGATGATGCCCCACGCGCTGAATGCGCGAGCGCGTTCCGGGCCCTCGTGGAACTGATGCGAGAGCACGGCCACCTGGCAGATCAGCATGGCGCCGCCGCTTGCGCCTTGCAGCAAACGCGCGGCGATCAGCGTTGGCACGCTTTGCGCGAGTCCGCAGACCAGCGAGGTGATGCCGAACAGCGCGATGCCGATCACGAAGACGCGTCGGCGGCCGAAGCGGTCCGCCAGCGTGCCGGTGGCCATCAGCACCGTGGTCACGGCGAGCGTGTAGGCGTTCATGATCCACTGCATGCCTTTGAAATCGCCGTGCAGCACGCGCTCGAGCGTCGGCAGGATCACCGGCACGCTGGAGATTTCGAGGCCGAACATCAGCGACGCAAGACACACCGCGCCCAACGCCAGGGTGTTTTTTCGGAGCGAGAGGAACGCGCGCGGTGTTTTGTCATCGGCGGTCTGCTCGGGACGCACCTCGCGCGAGCCCGGTCGACTGTCTGCCGCAGCCGTACGTGGCCGTTCTTCGCGCCGTGGCGGCGCGATCGGATCATTGTTCATGGATATTCCCCTCGATAGTCGATGAGCTCGGCCCACACATGGACTGTGTAATATAGGGGGAATCTGTGTCCCTATTGACGCGCAGAAATCCCAGAAATGTGTCCATTGAGGAATCAACCGGGTATAGATATGAGCGACATCCTCGACGGTGTGACGACATTCGTTCGCGTGGTCGAAACGGGCAGTTTCGCGCTGGCCGCGGGGCGCATGAACCTGACGCGCTCCGCGGTCGGCAAAGTGATCGTGCGGCTCGAAAAGCGGCTCGGCGTGCGCCTGCTCAATCGCACGACCCGCAGTCAGAGCCTCACTGAAGACGGGCAGGCCTACTACGACCGCTGCGTGCGCGCGCTGGCCGAACTCGAAGCGGCCGAGGCCGACCTCGATTCAGGAAGGCGCGAGCCGAAAGGGCGTTTGCGCGTGAGCGTGCCGCAGGCTTTCGGTCACTACTGCGTCGCGCCGGTGCTGCTTGAACTGGCGCGCAAGCATCCGCAATTGAAGATCGACATTTCGATTACGGATCGCTTCGTCGACGTGATCGAGGAGGGTTTCGATCTGGTGGTGCGCGTGGGTCCGCTGGCCGACAGCGTGAGTCTCGCCGCGCGCAAGCTCGGCGTGCAGCACGCGAGCATCGGCGCCGCACCTGCCTATCTGGAGCGGCATGGCACGCCGCGCAGTGTGGACGAATTACGCGGGCACGCCGTGATCGCCTATTTGCGGGGAGGCTCGCCGCAGCCGTGGGATGTGGTCGACGTCGACGGGCAGATTCGCCGCGCGCAGGTTCAGCCGCAGCTCGGTTTCGACGACATGACGGGGATTGTGGATGCCGCGCTCGCCGGGTTCGGCCTCGCGTGGCTGCCAGCTTGGCTACTGGCCCGCTATGCGCGAACCGGCGAGCTGGTGACGGTGATGGAGCATTGTTTCCGGCCGACTCAGGAGATCCATCTGGTGTGGCCGAAGAGCCGCTATCTGCCGCTGAAAACGCGCTGTGCGATCGACGCGCTGGTGGCGCAGATTCCGCCGATGATCGGGGCGCCCGCAGCGGGCGCCCCTGGTTCACAAGACGCCTAGAACTGCAGCGTGGCGCTGGCGACGGCGGTACGCGTCGGCGACGGCGCCACGTAGTAGCCCCACGCCGTCGTCCAGTAACGGCGATTGAAGAGGTTGTTGATCCCCGCGCGGAACGTCACGTCCTTGCCGGCGATCTTCGTCTCGTACCGGCCGCTTAGATCGAAGGTGGTGTAAGCCGGCACGAACTGCGTGTTCTGCGCGTCCACGGCCTGGTTGCCGACATACTTGCCGCCGAATGCGAGCGTCAGCGGGCGCAGATACGACGGGTTGTATTCGATCCGGCCCGTCACGGTGAAGCGCGGTGCGCCGTAAATGCGCTTGCCTTCCACGCTCGCATCGTCCACGTCCATGGCCTTCGTGTCGAGCCACATCACGCCGCCCAGCACGCGCCATTCGCTCGTCAGCGCAAGCCAGCCGCTGGCGTCGACGCCCTGATAGCGCTTCGTGCCGTCCTGCACGAAGACGTTGGCCGAGTTCGTGTAGTTGTAGCCCTGGTCTACACGGAACAGCGCGAGGTTGGCGCCCCACTTGCTGTGGTCGGATTTGAAGCCGATCTCATACTGCTTGCTCTTCAGCGGACCGAATGTCGCCGGGTAGTTGACGTTGGTGTTCGACGCCGCGCCGCCTTGTTCGAGTGACTCCACGTAGCTCGCATACACCGTGGAATAGGGATCGGTCTTGAACATCAGCGCGAAGGTCGGCGTGACCGGATCCGCTTCGTATTGCGACGCCACCGCGCCGCTCGGGTCGTACACGTGCTGGCGATATTGCGTATAGCGCAGACCGACCAGTGCCGACAGGCGTGAGGTGAGTTGCACGGTGTCGCTCGCGTACACGGCAGCCTGCGTGGTGCGCTGCTGGCGGTACAGGTCGGAGCCGATGCTGACTTCGTCGTTGGTCAGCAACGTGCTGTTGTACAGGTTGCCGTAGCCGAGGAAGTAGCCTTCGTTCCAACCCGTGCTGTTGCTGTACTCGCTGGTTTGCGTCTGGAAACCAGCGCCCACCACCACGTCATGCTTGATGCTGCCCGTGTTGAAATGCCCTTGCACCATCGCGTCGACGTTCTGGTAGAAGTAGCGCGTCATTGCCGCATACAGCGTGTTGCTGTAGTTGCCTGCTGCGTCCGTGACATACAGCAGACTGTCCGAATTGGTGCGATTCTCCTTGGCGAAGCGGTATTTCACGCTCGCGTGCCAGTTTTCGGAGATGCGGTAATCGAGGCCCGTGCCGAACGAGGCCATTTCGGTCTCGTAGTAGTTCTGCGGTTGCGTGAGCGCGTGGGTGACTTTGCTCGCGTCCGGAATGCCGCCGGCGTCGCCGCTGAACATCAGGCCGAACAGCGTGCCGTTGGTTCTGCGCTTCTGATAGAAGGCGTCGGCGCTCCACGTCAGGTCCGGCGTAATGCGAAAGTCGAACGCGAGCGACGCCACCTGGCGACGAATGTGGCCGTGGTCCTCGGCGGTGTTGCCGTTTTCGTTGACGAGGTTCAGACGGTAGCCGAAACGATCGTCATTGCCGAAGCGGCCGCCCAGATCGACCGCTTCGCTGAACACGCCGGCCGACTTGTAGCCGATCGAGACGCTGCGGTAGGGGGTGTCGGTTGGACGCTTCAACACGTAATTGACGATCCCGCCCGGCGAGCCGAAGCCGTACATGAAGCCGGACAGGCCCTTGAGCAGTTCCACCTGCTCGAACGGTTCGAGCGAGAGATCCGTATCCCACGAGGGGAAGGTCTGGCCGTCCACCTTGATGCTGTTCAACGTGTCGATCGGCATGCCGCGCACGGTGAACATCGAATTTTCGCTGATCGCGTTTTCGCTGGTGACCGACACGGCCGGGTCGTATTTATACAGATCGTTGGCGGTGGTCGCGAAAAGGTCCTGCGCTTCGTCGCTCGTCACCACGTGGGTCGAGAACGGTGTGTCCACCTGCTTGCGCGAACCCAGCGCGCCTGCGCTGACCGTGTCGGCTTGCGCCACGGTGCTGTCTTTCGACGCCGTGACGCTCACCGCCGGCAAGGTGGCCGCCGTGTCGCTTGCCGCGACCTGCGCCCATCCCGACGACGACAGGGTGGAAAGCGTCAAACCGACGCTGGCGAAAAGCCCCGCGCTGAGCAGCGATGGGGTCCGACGTTGGCCGCGCGCAAAAGTTGGGCGGCCGGCGACAAATAAATTCTGCATGTTGTTTGAATTAGGCAGGTGGCGGCGCGCACCAAGTCTGTGCAAAAACGACGCCGTGCTAGCGAGTGGTTGTTAGACGACTGGGTGAAACTGAAAGATACGATCGAATGGTAATGCATCTGATTCGCATTCACAAATTATTTTGTGTCTTAGGTCATCTATAAGACATCTGTTTCAACCCACGGGTCATGGGGCTGTAAGCCTTATGTGGCGGGGCTGGACCCCATTGAGCGCACGTTCTGGATATGTTTGTTTCGCAGCGAATAGAGGAAAACACGCATATACTCACGCTCTGGCCGTAAAAAGTAGTGCCGAGCCTGCGCGCTGCGTTTTGCTGCTTCGTCGCAACCTCGCCGGCTCAGCGCTACCAAACGCTCTGTCTATCACTTCACCTAGCAAAGCATCGAACATGTCCACACCGCCGAAGATCATCTACACCCTGACTGACGAAGCGCCTGCTCTGGCGACCTACTCGCTGCTGCCGATCGTCAAGGCGTTCACGCGCTCGTCCGACGTGATCGTTGAAACGCGCGACATTTCGCTGGCCGGCCGGATCATCGCTGCATTTCCCGACTACCTGAGCGCGGAACAGAAGGGTTCCGACGATCTGGCGGAGCTGGGTGCACTCACCACGCGTCCGGAAGCGAACATCATCAAGCTGCCGAACATCAGCGCGTCGGTGCCGCAACTGAAGGCCGCGATCACGGAACTGCGCGATCAGGGCTACAAGCTGCCGGCATACCCGGACGTCGCAACGACCGACGCAGAAAAAGACGTCAAGGCTCGCTACGACAAGATCAAGGGCAGCGCGGTCAACCCGGTGCTGCGCGAAGGCAATTCGGACCGTCGCGCGCCGCTGTCGGTCAAGAACTACGCACGCAAGCATCCGCACAAGATGGGCGCGTGGAGCGCGGACTCGAAGTCGCACGTCTCGCACATGAGCGGCGGTGATTTCTACGGCAGCGAAAAATCGGCGCTGATCGCAGCGGCCGGCGCTGTGAAGATCGAACTGACGGCCGCGGACGGCTCGAAGACGGTTCTGAAGGAAAAGACGCCGGTGCAAGCGGGCGAGATCATCGACGCTTCGGTGCTGTCGAAGAACGCGCTGCGCAGCTTCATCGAAGCGGAAATCGCCGACGCGAAGGCGAAGGGCGTGCTGTTCTCGGTGCACCTGAAGGCCACCATGATGAAGGTGTCGGATCCGATCATCTTCGGTCATGTGGTGTCGGTGTTCTACAAAGACGTGCTCGCCAAGCACGCGGACGTGCTGGCGAAGGCCGGCTTCAACCCGAACAACGGTATCGGCGATCTGTACGCGCGCCTGAAAGACCTGCCGGCTGAAACGGTTGCCGCGATCGAAGCCGACATCAAGGCGCAATACGCAGAGCGCCCGCCGCTGGCCATGGTCAATTCGGACAAGGGCATTACCAGCCTGCACGTGCCGAGCGACGTGATCGTCGACGCGTCCATGCCGGCCATGATTCGCGAGTCGGGCAAGATGTGGGGTGCGGATGGCGCGCTGCACGACGCCAAGGCCGTGATTCCGGACCGTTGCTACGCGGACGTTTATCAGGCGGTGATTGAAGACTGCAAGAAGCACGGCGCGTTCGACCCGGTCACGATGGGCACGGTGCCCAACGTCGGCCTGATGGCGCAAGCCGCCGAGGAATACGGTTCACACGACAAGACGTTCCAGATTCCGGCGAACGGCGTGGTTCGCGTGACGGACGCAGCCGGCACGGTATTGCTCGAGCAGCCGGTGGAAGCGGGCGACATCTGGCGCATGTGCCAGACCAAAGACGCGCCGGTGCAGGACTGGGTCAAGCTCGCGGTGAACCGCGCTCGCGCCTCCAACACGCCTGCCGTGTTCTGGCTGGATGCAGCGCGCGCGCACGACGCCCAGATCATCAAGAAGGTCGAGCACTACCTGAAGGACCACGACACCAGCGGTCTGGACATTCGCATCATGACGCCGGTCGAAGCGACGAAGTTCTCGGTCGAGCGCATCCGCGCCGGCAAGGATACGATTTCGGTCACCGGCAACGTGCTGCGCGACTACCTGACCGACCTGTTCCCGATCATGGAACTGGGCACCAGCGCGAAGATGCTGTCGATCGTTCCGCTGATGGCAGGTGGCGGCATGTTCGAAACCGGCGCGGGCGGTTCGGCGCCGAAGCACGTGCAGCAACTGGTCGAAGAAGGTTTCCTGCGTTGGGATTCGCTGGGTGAATTCCTGGCGTTGGCCGCCTCGCTCGAACATCTGAGCGGCGCCTATCACAACCCGAAGGCGCAGGTTCTGGCCAAGACGCTGGATCAGGCAACCGGCAAGTTCCTCGACAACGACAAGTCGCCGGCGCGCAAGGTTGGCGGTATCGACAACCGCGGCAGCCACTTCTACCTCGCGCTGTACTGGGCGGAAGCTCTGGCCGCGCAAACCGAAGATGCGGCGCTGCAGGCACAGTTCGCTGGCGTGGCGAAGGCACTGGCCGAGAACGAAGCGAAGATCGTCGAGGAGTTGGGTGCTGCGCAGGGCAAGCCGGTGGACATCGGCGGTTACTATCGCCCGAACGTCGAACTGACGAGCAAGGCTATGCGCCCGAGCGCCACGCTGAACAAGATCGTGGACGCGGTTGCTTGATGCACTGAAGAAACGTGCTGTACTGAAGTAGGCGGTAAGCATGACGATGGCGCTCTCGAGCGCCATCGTCATTTTTGTTTCCACGTGAGTCGCCGCCATAACTGCCATCACACGTGAACGATTTCCCAATCGCTGAGCTTCTCGGGAATTTCGAGCGTCGCCGTGTCGTCGCCTTCCGAGAGATGCGGGCAGATCAAGCCGCGTGCGAGGTCGTCTGCGGCCTGCTGCGGGCTGGCAAACTCGCCGAGCGTTTCATTGCCGTAGGTTGCTTCCCAACCGTCCTGTCCCGGCAAAATGTAGAACGCGCCTTGATTCGAACCAAAACGAAAGCCTTTCATTTTTAGTCTCCCAATTGCCAATTAAAAACCGCGGTGCCGTGGCGGCTTCGTGCGAGAGGTTGGGGACCGTCAGACAGTGTTTCCGTCTCGTCCAACTCACTCGGCTACTGAAGCGCCGGCTCTTGTAAAAGAGTCTACGTCAGCAGGCAGTGGCGCAAGGGGTTGTTAGATGCTTCGTTCGAGTAAAAAATTGTGTTTAAAAATAAAAGCTTATCGTCTTTGTTTCACGATGTGCAACGTGGGGCGACATTGCGAAATGCCGGATTTGTGCCACGCACCACGATTTTTTACGAAGCAATCGATCGTTCCACATCGTGAAATTTTCGAGAGTTTAAGTGCGGTCGTTCTATTCAAGGCAGGATCGCAAGCGGCCGACGCGTCGGCACGATCCGCTTAGCCGGCAATCCGGCGCAGGAAATCGAGCATCACACGATTGAATTGCGCCGGCCGTTGCAGCGGGGCGAAGTGACTCACGCCGGGCAATAGAATCAGCTCCGCGCCGGGAATGGTGCGGGCGAGGTATGCGGCGTGTTCCGGCTTGATGAACTCGTCGTGTTCGCTTTGCACGATGGCGACCGGCACACGGACTCGGGCCAGATCGTCGGCGCGGTAGTTGGGCTCGGTTTTCATCATCGTGCTGACGGCGGAGACGAATGCTTCGAAGTCGTCCGGTGTCGCCGATAGCTGCGCGTAGTCTTTTGCGTGGCGGCTGAAGCAGCGCTCGATCGTCGGCGTCGGCACAAATGGCATCGTGCCGCTCGGGTCCATGTTGCAGCCGAAGAAAAACACGCCCGCCACGCGCTCCGGGGCGGTGATGCCCAATACCATCGCGACGCAGGCGCCGTCGCTCCAGCCCACCAGCGCCGCGCGATCGAGCTGCAAGGCGTCCATGACGGCGAGCACGTCCGAGGCCATCAGTTCGTAGCGGTAGGGCCGTGCGTCGCGGGTGCTGCGACCGTGGCCGCGACTGTCGACGACCACCACGCGATGCCCTGCGCCGAGCAGCGCCGGAAGCTGGTAGCCCCAATTGCCGCTATGCCCGAGACCGCCGTGCAGCAGAATCACCGGTGCGCCGGTGCCATGCGACGCGTACCAGATGCGCGCGCCTTCGTGCTCGACGTAGGCTTCTTCGTTCGGGACCGGCAGCGGCGCGGCGCCAGCGGCTTCGAAGTGTTCGAGGTCGTCGTCGTGCGATTTGCTGGTGGGTTCCATCGCCGTCGTCTCCGGTGTCGACCAGAGTTGGCGCTTTAGCGCCTTACTCTGGTCCCATGCACCTGCTGCGGTCGACCAGAGTTGGCGCTTTAGCGCCTTACTCTGGTCCCATGCACCTGCTGCGGTCCCATGCACCCATTGCGGTACCACGCAACAAGGTTGCCTGGAGGATTCGCTAGGTTGCCAGCGTTCCGGACAGCGATCAACGCATCTACGAGTTTTTGTGTCCAGTGGGTTTGCGCAACGTCGGTGCACTAAAAAGCAAAACCCGGCGCAAAGGCCGGGTTCCGTTCTATCGCCGCACTGGCGTCAACACATCTATCACTGCATCCCGGACGACTCGTAATTCACATCCGACACCACGCCATTCGGATCGATCGTCACGATCAGATCGCGCTTGGAGAACTTGAGGTTGAACGCCGAGCCGCTCGTCGTGTGGTACGCATAAACGAGGGCTTGGCCCTTCTTGTCCTTGATGATCGGATATACCGCATAGCCGGCGGGTCTGCCCAGCAACGCGATAACCTCGTCGCGGGTGGTCTTGCCTTTGACGATGGCCGAGCGTTTCGACGCGTCGAAGGAACTGGCGTCGTCCTTGAACGTGGAGACGAATACGTTCGACACCATCACGTCCTTCCAGAAGCCCAATTCCAGCGAACGCGCCGGTATCACGCCGGTTTCCAGCGGCGTGCCGCCAGTCGACGCATACGCATAGGAAAGCAGCGTCACGTCTTCTTCGTTTTTGGTGACGGTGCTCTGGCGAAACGGGCTACCGTATTTTGCTCGCGCCTCGGCAACGGTCGTTTTGCCGTTTTGCAAAGCCGAGTCATCAGGACGGACGAAGTTCGTCCCGGCGCAGCCACTCAGCACGCCGACCAGAGCAGCACTCAGGCAAATCATTGAAATCTTGTTCATCAGGTCCCCGAAGACATCGTAATAAGGCGTGCACGTGGCACTGTTTTGATTGCTCCTCTATCGAGCGAAGTTCGCATGTCACACGAACAGTGGATATCGACGGCCTTCACGATACCCACCGCTCGTAGTCACCGACACTCAACTCGAAACGTACGCGACATACGGCCCCGTCCCGCCGCCGCTCGAGGCGCGGCCCGAGATGCCGTAGTAGACATGGCGGCCATAGAAGAACGGCAGGCCAAAGTCGAACTGCCGGGTCATGTAGATACCGAGGTTGTTGAACGCGTTATTCCCCGATGCGTTCAGCGTCGCGCCGTTTGCGATATTGACGCCGAGCGTCACGCTCGCCGGATTGGTCCCCACGAGGGTCGAGGTGCGGCCCACCGTCGCGGCCGGAATGTAGTAGCCGGACGACGTGTCGCGCGCAATCGTGGTGTCCGGAAAGAACAGCACGGTCGAGCCCGAATCGAAGAAGGTCTGCGTGAATACAGTGCCGTTAAAGCTGGACGTGAAGTCGCCGTTCAGGTTCGTCCGGAAGATCGGCGCACCTGTGCCGTTCAGCACGTTATTCGCCTGAGTGTCGATGCCGAACACGAGCGTGCCTTGAGCCGTCGCGCTGCCGCTATCCGACACTTGCGCCATCTCCAGAATCACGCCGTTGTTGTCTTGCGCGAAGAGCGACACCGGGTTGGTGATCTGGCCGCTGACCGGCACCGAGGTGACGTTGCCGGCGTTGGTGTAATAGAACTGCGGACGCGCCGTCAATTCACACGCCGAGCCGCAATCCGTCGGACTCACTCCAATGCCGAGAATGCCGTTTGCACCAATATCGGCAACGCTCGCCAACTGCCTTCCCACCTAGCATTCGCTCGGCGCGGCCACGGTCAGCGCCGGATCGCCGATCACGTGGATCGGCACCGACGGCGCAATCTCGTTCGATAAACCCACGTCCGCGAGATGCACCGAACCCCATGCATAGCCGCTGCCGAACAGCGCGCATTCGGCGAGCGGCAGGCCGCTCGTATGAGCCGTTTCGGCAGTGAGCGCGCTGAAAGTGGCGTCAGGAATCGCCGAGCGAATCAGACGCAGCCCGAACGACGCCGTGTCGACGATCACGTTGGGAATCGTCGCGCAACTTGTTGCCGCGTTGGAGCCGGGCGCGCAGATCTTGACGCTGACCATCGGCTGGTTATGAATGCCCGTTCCGCTTACCGTTACCAGCATCGTGTTGCCCGCGCCCACGGGTGTGGGCACGGCCGACGCGTCGACGGCGAGCACATTGGGTGTCGAGTCACTGGTAAGGGGCGTGTTCGCCGAGCCGCCCGATGCCGCGGGCGCGCTCGCTGCGGTGGGCGCGTTGGCCGTCGTGGTGCTGTTGCCGCCGCCACCACCGCCGCCGCAGCCGGCAAGACCGAATGCCAGTCCGAGCCCAAGCGCGAGCCCAAGCGCCGCGGCAATAATTCTTGCGATTTTGCGCACTGTTATTCTCTCTAATGATTTTAATGAGTTATTTGATATCGTCAGCGCTGACCCCTTGCGGCAGCGCTTGCGGTAAATAGGCGCGGCCCACGAAGGCGCCCATATGGCCGCCGGTCTCGACGACCAGCCCCGACTGATGCACGACGGCGGGTCCATAGCCGCCGCCTTGCGTGGCGTGGGCGTCGGTGAGTGCCTGGACATAGGAAGGGAAGTAAGTGGCGAGCAGCGTTTTGAGCGGCGGCATGGTCGGGCCTTGCCAGCTCAACGCGAAGACGCTGTTGCCCGGGCCGATGTATTCGCTCACCACCGTCCCCGATGAAAGCGTTGTCTGGCTCACGGTGTAGCTCGCCGCTGCCGCGCTGCCACTGGCGGCGAAGCGCGCCACCGCCGCGCTATTCTGGCTCGCCGCCCCCGCGCTCGTGCTGCTCGCCGTGACCGGATAGGTCGGTGCGCCGCCCAATGCCGCATACGCTGGTGAAATCAGAGCGAACGACGCCGCGGCCACCGCGAGCATTCGAAATTGGCTCATTATCATTTTTTCGTTTTCGAAGTTTTTGAGTTTTTGGAAACACGCGCGAGCGGTTTTCTTATCCCTCGAACTCGCGCGAAGCCGATACTAGCGCGAGCACGTGGAAGTAAATCAGACGATTAATGGCGATAATCGGGCGCTGTTTGAAAATGAAAGGTAAAGCGCATATTGCGCGCGGTTCAATCCTCGCCGAGTTTTACGATCAGCATTGAAACGAAGGTCTCCGTCACCGGCGGCAAAGTGCGGCCGCGCTTCTTGATGAGTGCGATAGGCCGGGTGAACGCGGGATCGTCGACCGCGCGCACGATCAGCTCGGGCTCCGCTCTGACTTCGCGGGCCGACGCCGGCAGGATCGTCACGCCGAGCCCGGCGCGCGCCATCGCGACAGCGGTCATCATGTAGGTGGGCTCGCACGCAATCTCCGGCGTGCAGCGGGCGTTCGCGAAAGCGCTGTCGACAACGGCCCGCACGCTTGTGCCCTGTGCGGTCAGCACGAGCGGCACGGCGGCGAGATCGGCGAGTGTGATGCGCCGCCGCCGGGCCAGTGCATGGCGCTTCGGAAACACGGCAACCAGCCGGTCGATGCCCGCATGCAGCACCTCGAACGCGGCATCGTCGAGCTGGCCGCCGGTCAGCCCGATATCGGCCTCTTCATTGCGAACGAGCGTATTGACCATGCTGGCGACCACGTCGCGCACATGAAAGCTCACGCGCGGCACGGCCTTCTTGAGGTCCTGTACGAGTTCAGGCAGCACGCTGGCCGCGAACGTTGGCAGGCACGCGATCCGCACCGTGCCGCTCGCGCCTTCGCCGAGCGAGCGTGCGTCGATCAGCACGTGCTCCATGTCATGCAGCGACTTCTGCAGGAGCGGCAGCAATTCGCGGCCGGTCGGCGTCAGCGCGACGTTGCGGCTGTTGCGGTCGAAGAGGCGCATGCCGACCGTTTCTTCAAGCCGGCGAATTTGCACCGTCAGCGCCGGTTGCGACAGATGCAGCCGCGTCGCCGCTCGCGTGAAGCTGCCCGTTTGCGCTACGGCGATAAACGCGCGAATGTCCCGAAGATTCAGATCCATGATGGTTTGTAATTGCTGCGATCAAATCATTTCAATTGATTTATAAGCGCTTCGAACTTACGCTGGATCGCAGTAAAAAACAATCTCGGAGACAAGCACATGCTGCCATTACTGGGGCTCGCCACCATCGTCGTATTGCTCGGCGCGATTCTGTCCAAACGCATGTCGCCGCTGGTCGCGCTCATCATCGTGCCGATTGCGGCGTCGCTCATTGGCGGCTTCGGCTTTCAGACCAGCAAGTTCGTGATCGAGGGGCTGAAGAATCTCGCGCCGGTCGTCGGCATGTTCGTATTCGCGATTCTTTACTTCGGCACGATCACCGACGCCGGCACGCTCGATCCGATCATCGACCGCATTCTGCGCGCGGTCGGCACGCGGCCCACGCGGATCGTAATGGGCACCACGCTGCTCGCGCTGCTGATCCATCTGGACGGCTCCGGCGCCGTCTGCTTTCTGGTCACGATTCCCGCCATGCTGCCGCTCTACGATCGCCTGAAGATGGATCGGCGCGTGCTGGCCGCGGCGGTTTCGATGGCGGCCGGCATCAACTTCCTGCCGTGGACGGGCCCGATGATTCGCGCGTCCGCGTCGCTGCATCTGCCGATCTCGGCGCTCTTCAATCCGCTGATTCCTGTGCAGGCGATCGGCCTCGTGTTCGTGTTCGGCATGGCGTTCTGGCTCGGTCGGCGCGAGGAAAAACGCCTCGGCCTCACGGCCGCGGACGGTTCAGTGCCCATGCCGAAACGCGAACTCACGCCCGACGAACAGGCGCTGCGCCGGCCAAAGAACTTCTGGTTCAACATCGTGCTGACGCTGGTGGTGCTCGGCACCATGGTCGTGATGGGCGAGAAGATCCCGCCGGCGATCATGTTCATGGTCGGCCTGTGCATCGCGCTGATGGTGAACTATCCGAACGTCGACATGCAGCGCAAACGGATCGACGCGCACGCGCGAGCCGCATTGATGATGGCCGGCATTCTGCTCGCAGCCGGCGTGTTCACCGGCGTGATGCAAGGCAGCGGCATGCTGAAGGCGATGGCGCAGGCGGCGGTCGGTTTCGTACCGCCGGCGATGGCCAGTCATATTCCCGTGGCGCTCGGCTTGCTCTCGATGCCGCTCAGCATGTTGTTCGATCCCGACTCGTTCTATTTCGGCGTGCTGCCGGTGATCGCCGAAGTAGCCGGCCAGCTCGGCGTGCCCGCGGTGCACGTCGGCCAGGCCGCGTTGCTCGGGCAGATGACCACGGGCTTTCCGGTGAGCCCGCTGACACCCGCCACCTTCCTCGTGGTCGGCCTGTGCGGCATCGAACTCGCCGACCATCAGAAATTCACGTTCCCCTTGCTGTTCGGCGCGTCGGTCGTCATGACGATTGCCTGCGTCGCGCTGGGGATATTCTCACTGTGAGCTTCACTGAACGAACGGATGTGACCAGCATGACAGCTACTCAATCTCAACGCAGCGTGCGCGTCGGCGCGGGCGCGGGTTATTCGGGCGACCGGATCGAACCCGCCGTCGAACTGGCGGAGCACGGCGCGCTCGATTACCTCGTGTTCGAGTGCCTCGCGGAACGCACGATTGCGATCGCGCAGCAGGCACGCAGCAAGAACCCGGAGCTCGGCTACGACCCGTTGCTCGAAACGCGCATGCGGGCCGTGCTGCCGGCCGCGCTGCGCAACGGCGTGCGCATCATTTCGAACATGGGGGCGGCGAATCCCCTCGCGGCGGCGCGCAAAACCGTTGAGATCGCGCGCGAGCTCGGTCTCGGCGAGGTGAAGATCGCGGCGGTCACCGGCGACGATGTGCTCGACGTCGTGCGCCACGGCGATTTCTGCTTCGTCGAATCCGGAGAACGTGTGTCGGACTATCAGGACCGGCTGGTGTCCGCGAACGCCTATCTCGGCGCGAGCGCGATCGTCGATGCGCTCGCGGCCGGTGCACAGATCGTGCTGACCGGACGCGTGGCCGATCCGTCGCTGTTCGTCGCACCGCTGATTCACGAATTCGGCTGGCGCATGGACGACTGGCAGACGCTTGGCCAGGCGACTGTGATCGGCCATCTTCTCGAATGCGCGGGGCAGATCACCGGTGGCTATTTCGCGGATCCGGGCTTCAAGGATGTGCCTGAACTGGCGAGGCTAGGCTTCCCGATTGCCGAAGTCGCCCGGGACGGCGCGGTGGTCATCACCAAGCTCGCGCAAGCCGGCGGGCGAGTCACGGAAGCGACCTGCAAGGAACAGTTGCTGTACGAGATTCACGACCCGCAGCGCTATCTGCAACCGGACGTGGTCGCGGATTTCTCACAGGTGCGCGTCGCGCAGGAAGCGCCGGATCGCGTTCGCGTGAGCGGCGGGCGAGGCACGGCGCGTACGGATACGTTGAAGGTGTCCGTAGCTTATTTCGATGGTTATATCGGCGAAGGGCAGATTTCGTACGGCGGTCCCGGTGCGTTGGCGCGCGCGCGGCTCGCACTCGATATCGTGCGGGAGCGGCTCGTGTTGACCGGCGTGGAGACGCGTGAATTGCGCTTCGATCTGATCGGCGTGAACTCGTTGCATGGCGAGACGGCGGCAGCCGGTTATGCCGAACCGTACGAGGTGCGTGCAAGAGTGGCGGGGCGCACGGCCTCGCTTGCGCAAGCCGTACGGATCGGCAACGAGGTGGAGACGCTTTACACCAATGGTCCCGCAGGCGGAGGCGGTGTCACGAAGTCGGCCCGCGAAGTCGTCGCGGTGCAATCGGTTTTGCTGCCGCGCGAGCATGTGACGCCGGCGTTTTCGATGGTGGAGGCGTGAGATGAAATTACGTGAGCTGGCTCATTCGCGTACTGGCGACAAAGGCAATACGCTGAACATCTCGGTGATCTGCTACGACGCGAAGAACTACGAACATCTGCGCGCGGCGCTGACGCCGGAACGGGTCAAAGCGCATCTGCGCGATGTCGTGCAAGGCGACGTGGTGCGCCATGAATTGCCCGGCCTCGGCGCGTTCAACTTCGTGCTCGGCCATGCGCTCGGCGGCGGCGTGACGCGTTCGCTCGCACTCGACGCGCACGGCAAGTCGCTGAGCTCGGCGTTGATGGATCTCGATGTCGAGGCGCCTGCTTCGTAGCGCGCTGATACGTTTGCGGCCGCCTTCAGGCGTGCGCGTCTTGCCGAGGCGGCACGCGCTGCCACGCTTCGATCATCTCCTCGATACCATGCCGCACTTTGGGCATCGGATGCCGGCGCGCTCCTGAAACACAGTTGCTGTGCCATAGCAACAATCGGTGAAGGCTGCGCCGTCCAGCAGACGCAGGGCTTTGGGCGCATTGCGGACTGCAGGCTCCCAAGTCTTCGGAGCCTTGCCCCGTTTTTCTCGACGACCCGCGCCTATAGATTGTCAATCAACGCCAGACAGCGCAAGCGACGCCCGGCGGCAATCATTCACTGGATCGCATCGAGAGAGAAACCATCATGAGCAAGCTCTTCACCTCAGTTAAAGTCGGACCTTATGTACTCGCCCACCGCATCGTGCTCGCGCCGCTCACCCGCATGCGCGCGGAAGACGGCGCGCGCCCCGGCCGCCTGATGGCCGACTATTACGCGCAGCGCACGACAGCTGGCGCATTGCTGATCGGCGAGGCGACCATTGCCGCGGTCGAAGGCAACGGCTACCTCGGCGCGCCCGGACTTTACGACGACGGCCAGATCGCCGGCTGGCGCGAAGTCACCGACGCGGTCCACGCGAAGGGCGGCAAGATCTTCCTGCAGCTCTATCACGCTGGCCGTCAGTCGAACGCTGAGCTGCAGCCGGAAGGACGCCGGCCGGTAGGCCCGTCGGAAGTGCTGCACGGCGGTGTCGCTTACACGAACGCCGGCTGGATTCCGAACACGCCGAACCGCGCATTGGAGATCGACGAGATTGCCGGGATTGTGGAGAGTTTCCGCACGGCGGCGGAACGTGGCGTGAAGGCGGGCTTTGACGGCGTCGAATTGCACGCGGCAAATGGCTATCTGTTCGACCAGTTCCTGCAGGACGGCAGCAACAGGCGCACGGACGCCTACGGCAGCTCGTTCGAAAATCGCGCGCGCCTGTTGATGGAAGCGACCCGCGCGGTGATTTCCGTGTGGGGCAGCGACAAGGTCGCCGTGCGTCTCGGACCGAGCGGTTCGTGGGGCGATATGTCGGATCGCGATCCGGTCGGCCTCTTTAGCTACGTCGCCGCCGAACTGGCCAAACTCGATCTTGCGTATCTGCATCTGATCGAGCCGCGCATTGCCGGCAATGTAGAAGATGGAAGCCGCGATCCGGATCCGGTCGCCGCGCAGACGATTCGCCAGCACTACGCAGGGACGATCATCGCCGCGGGCGGATTCAAGCGCGATTCGGCGGAGGCGATCCTCGTGGATGGCGACGCCGACCTCGTCGCATTCGGCCGCGACTTTATCGCCAATCCGGACCTGCCGGAACGGTTGCGCCGCGATCTGCCGCTCAATGCATACGACCGGCCGACGTTCTTCGGTGGCACGGAAGTGGGCTATACGGACTATCCGTTTTATGAGGACGAGGCGGTCAGCGCATAAGGCTCGCTAAAACCAGGAAGCGCAATGTCGTAGAAGCCGGCGTGTTCAGTGCATTGCTGAATACGCCGGCTTTTTCGCGCAGGGCGAGACGCGCTGAAAAGTCCCGACGCCGACAGGCGTCACACTCAATCGCGGCCGGCAGCCCGTGCCGCCGCCGCGGATACCGGAAACAGATGCTCGCTCAGATAATCGACGAAGACCCGCGCTTTAGGCGAGATCTGACGCCCCGACGGCCACAACGCGCGAAACACGGTCGGCGTCTCCGTGTAGGTCTGCAGCACGGCAACCAGCGCGCCTCGCGCGAGCTGCGCGCGTATCGTGAAGTCGGGCACGCAGGCGAGGCCCAGGTCCTGTTCGGCAAGCATGGTCAAAGGCTCGACGGCAGTGGCGATGGCGGTGGTCGGAAGATCGATGTTCAGCAGCTCGCCGTCGCGCATCAGCGGCCAGCGCCGCAGCTTGTTGGTGGTGGGAAAACGATGTTGCAGGCACGCGTGATCGCGCAGCTGCTCGGGCTCTGCGGGCACGCCGCGTTGCGCGAAATAGCCCGGCGATCCGACGATCACATGCCGGTACGTGCCCATGGTGCGCGTGACGAGCGTGGAGTCGATCGCATCGCCGGTGCGGGTCACGACATCGAAACCTTCCTCGATTACATCGACCATGCGGTCGGAGAAGTCGATATCGAGCACGATGTCGGGGTAGGTCTTCATGAAAGCGGCGATCACCGGCATCATCAGCGTGCTCACCATCGGCATGCTGACGCGCAGCAGTCCGCGTGGCGCGGCATTGGCGAGCGCCAGTTCGTTCTCGGCCGCCTCGATTTCGCCGATGATGCGCTGGCAGCGCGTCAGAAACGTCGCGCCCTCGGGCGTCAGCGCAATGCTGCGCGTGCTACGGTGAAAGAGCCGCACGCCGAGCCGTCCTTCGAGCCGCGAGATCGCCTTGCCCACCGCCGACGACGAAATGCCCAACTGCCGGCCCGCTTCCGTAAAGCTGCGGGTTTCGGCGGCGCGCACGAACACGTTGAGCGAGCCGAACCGGTCCATCGCACCCGGCGAGGCGCCGCTCTCGCCGTTGACGGTCTGCGCGGGAACGCGCGGCGTGGGCGCGGCGGGACGGTCTGCAGGGGGCGCCGCATGAGTCGGCTGCGTCATCGGAAGCTCCTTGTCGGGCCCGCTACAAAACGCTGGAAAACAGCACTTCCCGCAGATAAACGGTCGACTCATTCACCCGCTTTGCTCAGTTCGTGAGCGCGACGCAGCCGTTCGCGGCTATTGCTCAAATGCATGCGCATGGCGGCGCGCGCGTCGTCCGGGTCTTGCCGTTCGATTGCGCGATAGATCATCTGATGCTCGTTCAACACGTTGCGCAGATGCTCGATATGGTCGAGTTCCGCGATCTCCGCCGTGCCGAGCCGCGTACGCGGGCTCACCGCGCGGCCGAGTTGGCTCAGCACGTCGAAAAAATAGCGGTTGCCGCTCGCGCGGGCGATCTGCAAATGAAACTCGATGTCGTGCGCGACCGTATCGCTGCTGCCGCGCTCGAGTTCGGACTCGAAGCGGTCCAGTGCGCCGCGGATCTGCTTGAGGTTCTGGTCGGTGCGCCGCGCCGCGGCGAGCGCGGCGGAGGCAGCCTCGACATCGATGCGGAATTCGATGATCGCCATGACGTCCAGCATGCTGGAGAGGTCGGCGGTCGGCAGCTTCATGGCTTGTTCCGACGGCGGCGCCAGCACGAAGGTGCCGATGCCGTGACGCGTCTCGACCACCTGGGCCGCTTGCAGGCGCGAAATCGCCTCACGCACCACGGAGCGGCTGACCGAGAGCTGCTTCATCATCGCGACTTCGGTGGGAATGCGATCGCCCGGCCTCAGGGCGCCGCGGCGAATTTCATCGGAAAGGGTGGCCACCACCTTCTCAGTTAGGCTGCTCATTTCTGGGGCTGGTCGGTTGTTCGGCTGGAAATGCACACATGGCGCGTGCGAATGGTGTCGTGTGTCGCCTCGGTATAGCCATCATAGCGGTTGTCCGGCCGGGAACGATTTCAATCGCGTGCTTGGGATGGTCGGCGGAAAAGAGGTTTCAGGGTTGGTTTGATCGAAAGTATATGTCCGCCATTTTACAGTCATCAGACATCCTAGTTCGATTGTAGAAATGGTTGCCGGCGCGCGCCATGTGCAATGATATGCAGATGGGCCGCAGTTTTGCAGGGTAAACACGGCATTGGAATAGCGCATGAAACAACGGTAGACTGTCATCAGACGACGTATCACAGGGTTAGGTGCGAAAAATCGGCGTGCCTAAATGCGCTGCGTTGCATTTGATTTGCCTGCATGACAGCCGAAACTGGAGTCAACCTTGACATCTGCCCTCACTACCGCCGCCGACCCGCTCGGATCAGCGGTCTCCAAGGTCAAGCGGCACGTGCTGCCGCTGTTTCTGATCATGTTCATCGCGAACTACATCGACCGCGTGAACATCGGCTTCGTCAATTCCCACATGCAGACGGACCTCGGCATTGGCGCCGCGGCCTACGGTCTCGGGAGCGGTTTGTTCTTTATCGGCTACGCGCTGTTCGAGGTGCCCTCGAACGTGTTGATGCAGAAGTACGGTGCGCGCGCGTGGCTCACCCGCATCATGGGTACGTGGGGACTCGTCGCGGCAGCGATGGCGTTCGTCTGGAACGACACTTCGTTCTACGTGCTGCGGTTTCTGCTGGGCATCGCCGAGGCCGGCTTCTTTCCCGGCGTGGTCTTTTACTTCACGCAATGGCTGCCGCAGAAGGAACGCGGCAAGGCGGTGGCGGTTTTTCTCGGCGGCTCGGCGCTCGCGTCTGTGTTGTCCGGTCCGATCACCGGCAGCCTGCTGTCCATTCGTGGCTTCGGCTTGCACGGCTGGCAATGGATGTTTCTCGTCGAAGGCGGCTTTTCGATAGTGCTGTGCGCGGTGAGCTGGATGCTGCTGAAGTCGCGTATCAGCGATGCCTCGTGGCTCTCCGCCGAAGAACAGAGCGTGCTCGCCACGTCGATCGCGGCGGAGCAGGCCGAGCGCGAGGCGCACGGCGGCGCGCATCTGCCGGCCATGAAGCTGTTGAAGGACCCGCAGATTCTGCTGTTCTGCTTCCTGTACTTCGCGATTCAACTGACCATCTACGCGGCCACCTTCTGGCTGCCCACCATCATTCGCAAAATGGGCGGCCTGTCCGACTTCGAAGTCGGCATGCTCAACGCGATTCCCTGGCTCATTGCCATGGTCGCGATGTACTGCTTCGCGCTGTTGTCGGCGAAATGGCGCTTTCAGCAGGCGTGGCTGGCCGTGGCGCTCGTCATCGCGGCGTGCGGGCTGTTCGCTTCGACTTCTGGCAATCCGGTGCTGTCGTTCGTGGCGATCTGTTTCTCGGCGATCGGCTTCAAGGCAGCGGCTTCGCTGTTCTGGCCGATCCCGCAGGGTTATCTGGATGCACGCGTGGCCGCCGCGGTCATTGCGCTGATCAACTCGGTGGGCAACCTCGGCGGATTTTTCGCGCCGGCCGCGTTCGGTTATCTGCAGCAGCACACCGGTTCGATCACGGGTGGGCTGTACGGTCTGGCCGTGGCTTCGCTGATTGCGGCAGCGGCTGGCTTTCTGACCCGCAATCGCCGTGTGAATCACGACCCGTTGCCGGAATCGCTGCGGCATCGAGCCCACTGACTACACTGACTAACAGCGTCGCCGATCATGCGTCACGTACTTTCCAGTTTCCGTCCGGTGCCCGTGCCGAGTGCGATCGCACTGCGCCTCGCCTTGCGGCACCCGGCTCATTAACTCATCTGGTCCAACCTCATGTCCACGAAACCTTCCCAATCGAACGCCACGCCTGTCGTCACCGAACTGCGCGTCGTGCCCGTCGCCGGCCGTGACAGCATGTTGCTCAATCTGAGCGGCGCGCATGGCCCGTTCTTCACGCGCAACATCGTCATTCTGCGCGATAGCGCCGGGCATACCGGCGTGGGCGAAGTACCGGGCGGCGAAAGTATTCGCAAGACCATCGACGACGCGCGCGCGCTCGTCGTCGGTCAGTCGATCGGCAATTTGCAAGCAGTCTTGAACAAGGTGCGCACGCAATTCGCCGACCGCGACGCCGGCGGCCGCGGTTTGCAGACGTTCGATCTGCGTACCACGATTCATGCGGTGACCGCGCTCGAAGCCGCGTTGCTCGACCTGCTCGGCCAGCATCTGGGCGTACCCGTTGCCGCGTTGCTAGGCGAAGGCCAGCAACGCGACGAAGTCGAAATGCTCGGCTATCTGTTCTATATCGGCGACCGCAAGAAGACCGACCTGGAATACGCGAGCGGCGCGGAGGGCCGCGACGACTGGGAGCGCGTGCGCACCGAAGAGGCGATGACGCCCGAGGCCGTCGTGCGTCTGGCCGAAGCCGCGCAGGCGCGCTACGGCTTCAACGACTTCAAGCTGAAGGGCGGCGTGTTGTCCGGGGACGCCGAAATCGAAGCCGTCACCGCGCTCGCCGAACGGTTTCCCAAGGCCCGCGTGACGCTCGACCCGAACGGCGCTTGGTCCTTGGCGGAAGCGGTGCGCCTGTGCCGTGACCAGCACGACGTGCTCGCCTATGCGGAAGATCCGTGCGGCGCGGAAAACGGTTATTCGGGCCGCGAGGTGATGGCCGAGTTCCGCCGCGCGACCGGCTTGCCGACGGCGACCAACATGATCGCCACCGACTGGCGTCAGATGGGCCACGCGATCCAGTTGCAATCCGTGGACATTCCGCTGGCCGATCCGCACTTCTGGACCATGCAGGGCTCGGTGCGCGTCGCGCAGATGTGCAATGACTGGGGCCTCACGTGGGGCTCGCACTCGAACAACCACTTCGACATTTCGCTCGCCATGTTCACGCATGTGGCGGCGGCCGCGCCCGGCAAGATCACGGCGATCGACACGCACTGGATCTGGCAGGACGGTCAGCGTTTGACGCGTGAGCCGCTGCAGATCGTCGGCGGCAAGGTCAGGGTGCCGCAGGCCGCGGGGCTCGGTATCGAACTGGACATGGACGAGATCGAGAAGGCGCACGCGCTGTATCAGCAGCACGGCCTGGGCGCGCGCGACGATGGCGTGGCGATGCAATACCTGATCCCGAACTGGAAGTTCGATGACAAGCGCCCGTGTCTGGTGCGCTAACCAGCGGCAATATGGGCGTCGCCTTTAACTCTTGCGAAACACCACATGCGAGATGCGCTGCACCAGCAGCGCGGCCGCCAGCGCCGCCACCGCCGTCAGCCACACGCCGATATGAATCGACTGCACGAGCGCATCGCGTGCGGTGTCGATCAACGCGAGCGTATTGAGCCCTGACGGTTTCATATCCGCGATCAGCTTCAGACGCGAGGCTTCGTCGATCAGAATGCGCAGGTCGACAAAGCGAGGCCGCCATTGCGACGCGGCCGGTTCGCCGAGCACGCTCATCGTGCGCGTGACTACGTCGCGGTAATGATGTTGCACCACGGTTGCGACAATGCTGGTGCCGAGCATGCCGCCCACCATGCGGGTGGATTGCAGCAGCGCCGTCGTAATGCCGAAGCGCTCGCGCCCGGCAATCTCCTGGCCGAACACGTTCAGATTGTTGAGGATGAAGCCGAGGCCGATGCCGACCGCGGCCATCGGCAATTCGATCCACACATGCGGCGTGTCCGGATTCGCAAACGCCAGCGCAATCGAGGCGAACAACAGCAGCGCGAAGCCGATCGACAGGATCTGCGTGGGCTTCTTCATGTGAATGACGATGCGCGTATTCAGCAGACTGCCGAGCGCGATGCAGGCGGCGATCGGCGTGGCGAGCAGGCCGGCCTGCTGCGGCGACAATCCGAAGCCGCCTTGCAGCAGCAGCGGCGCGAAAAAGATCAGCGAGAACATCACGAAGCCCGACAGCATGCCGAGCGTGAATAGCGTGACGAGTTGCGGGTCCTTGAACAGGTCGAGCGGAATGATCGGATGCGTGGCGCGCTTTTCGCATATCAGCAAGGCAATCGCACCGACGATCACGCAGGCCGCCAGCGTGAGCGTGCCTGCGGTGAGGCCGTCTTTCGGCACGGCTTCGATGAAAGCCTGCAGACCGCCGAGCACGGCGGCGACCAGCCCCGCGCCGAGCCAGTCGATCTTCACTTCGCCTTCATGCGGACGCCGGAAGGCGGGCAGATGCGCCCAGATGAAATAGAGCGCCGCCGCGCCGACCGGCAAGTTGATCAGGAAGGTGGAGCGCCAGCCCCAGTGTTCGCTCATCCAGCCGCCGAGCGACGGTCCCGCCGCGGTGCCGATGCCGTAAGCGGCGGCCATCACCACTTGCCAGCGCACGCGCGCCCGAGGATCGGGAAAGAGATCGGGTATCGAAGCGAATGCCGTGCCGACCATCATCCCGCCACCCACGCCTTGCAGGCCGCGCGCGATCACGAGAAACAGCATGTCGTTCGCGACGCCGCAGAGCACCGACGCCACCGTAAACGTGATGACCGCGGCAATCACGAAACGCTTGCGGCCGAAGTAGTCGCCGAGCCGCCCGAACACCGGCACGGTCACGACCGAGGCCAGCAGGTAGGCGCTCGCGATCCACGCGTAGTACTCGAAGCCGTGCAACTCGGCGACGATGGAAGGCAGTGCGGTGCTGACGACGGTCTGGTCGAGTGCGACCAGCATGTTGACGAGGCCGATGCCGAGCATGGCGAACAGGGCGTTGCGGAACGGCAGGGCGGTGGCGGTCGGATTCACGGGCTTGAGGAAGAAAGCTTTGCAAGGTGGGCGCTGCGCGAATGGCGCAGGTCAGGGTCTTGACGAACCATGTCCTCTAGTTGTCTGACCTCTTGGTGGGGATTATACGGGTTTTCCCTGGGCGAAACTAATCGCTGGAATTTTGGGCAAAAAAAAGCCGCGCACAGTGGCGCGGCCTGATTGGTGAAATTCGGGGCGGAAAAGAAAGGCGCGCTTGCGTTTCGCGCGCCCATCCGCGCGGGCTGTCTTAGCCGAAACTGGGGTTCTTGCCGAGCGCCATCGCCATCGCTTGCAGCGCGACCAGATAGCCGTTCGCGCCGAGTCCGCAGATCACGCCGGTCGCCGCGCGCGAGATCAGCGAGTGGCGATAGGTTTCATCGCGTTTATGAATGTTGGTGATGTGCAGCTCGATCAACGGTCGCTCGGTCAGCTTGACCGCGTCGAAGACCGGCACCGACGCGAACGAAAAGCCCGCCGGATTGATGATCACCGCGGCGTCGCGCTCGAACGCTTCCTGCAACCAGTCGACCATGGTGGCTTCGCTGTTGGTCTGGCGGAACTCGCATTTGAGTTCCAGCCGCGCCGCGAGCGTCTCCACCTGCTGCTGGATTTGCGCCAGCGTGGTCGTCCCATACAGGTGCGGCTCGCGCTTGCCGAGCATGTTGAGGTTCGAGCCGTTCAATACATATACGAGGTCAGTCATTGTTCTGTCGCCTGTTTGCAAAAATTCGATATTCACCGTGACGCCTCGGCGCCGTGCGTATCACGAGCGATGGCTGTTGCCCACGGCCGCCGGCGCAAAGTCCGCCGCGCCCGTCACGGCCGCCGTCGAGTCGGCGCGGTTCATGTCGATGCCGAGCGTTTCGCGCGCGGTCAGGATCATCACGAGCGAAATCACGTTGAAGACCACACAGACGGCGACGACCCCCCACGGCGAGCCATTGCACACGGAGAAAAGCCACACGGCCAGCACCGGCATCGGTCCGCCCGCCACCAGATTCGCGCCGGTATAGGCGAGCGCGGAGCCGGAATAACGCACGTTGGTCGGAAACGCTTCGGCGAAAGCGACCGGCTGAATGCCGCTTTGAAACTGCGTGAAGCCGAGGAAGAAACCCATCGCCGCGAGCATCGGCACGAAGCTTTTGGTGTCCAGAATCTGGAAGTACACGAAGAGCATCAGCAGGGTCGCGGTGGAACCGATCGCGAGCGCCTTCTTGCGGCCGATTTTGTCGCTGAGCATGCCGCCGGCGAGCGCGCCGACGATCGCACAGACATTGGCGCCCATCAGCAGAAGAAAGCCGGTTTGCTTCGGGATCGCGAGTGTCTTCGTGATGTAGCTGAGCGAGAACACCACGATCAGATAGAAGATCGCCGCAGGCCCACAGAAGAACAGCATCCAGCGCAGAACGGTTCTCCAGTGCAAACGCAGCGCATCGCGCAACGGGCTGCCCACATGCACGACCTCCGTTTTACGCAGCGCGACGAAGGCGGGCGTCTCGCTGACGCGCAAGCGGATATACACGCCGACCACCACGAGGACAAAACTCAGCACGAACGGGATGCGCCAGCCATACGAATCGAATGCCTGCGCCGACATCGTGGACGACAGTAGCAGCAGCACGCCGTTGGCCATGATCTGACTGAGCGGCGAACACAGGCCCAGCAGCCCGGAGTACTTGCCGCGCCGGTCGGGGCTGGCGTGTTCGATCGCCATCAATTGCGCGCCGGTCGACTCGCCACCCAGCGCGAAGCCTTGCAGAATGCGCAGCAGCACCAGCAGAACCGGTGCCCATACGCCGATGCTCGCGTAGGTCGGCAGCAGACCCATCAGCATCGAGGCGAGACCCATCACCGTGACGGTGCCCAGCATGAGGTTGCGCCGCCCGAGCTTATCGCCCAAATGGCCGCAGATGATCGCACCGAGCGGCCGCGCGGCGAGCCCTACGCCAAAGGTCGCGAGCGACGCGAGCAGGGCGGACGTCGAATCCATCGACGGGAAAAACAGTTTGGGCAAAACCGTGGCGGCCAATGCGCCATAAAGCGTGAAGTCGAACCACTCGAGCGCGGTGCCGACGGCCGCCGCCGTGACTGCTCGCGTGCGCATCGCGGCATGCGTGCCTTGCTGCGTTTCCTGAATCATGTTGTCTCCTTAACCGTCGCCGCACGGGATGCAGGTCGCGAGCGATGAGCGCCGCCTACCGTTTCCCGCTCTCTTGTCTGATCGATGAACTCGGGGCGTTTTCGTCGCGCTGTGCACGTCGCGCCGCCTTGGAAACAAGATTAGCACCCCTAGGTGGGATGCCGTTCCAGGGTGGAATTTCATCTCATAATGTGCAAGACTGCTGCGCGAAGCAGTTGAAAGAACATGGAGACCGATATGCCCGGCGTCACGGAGCGTACCCTCGCGGTACTCGAATTTCTCGCCACGCAAATGGAGGGAACGCCACTCGCGATGATCGCGGATGAACTCGATATTCCGCGTAGCGCATGTCATCGACTGCTCGTCGATCTGAAGCAATGCGGTTATGTGCGGCAGTTGCGCGAGCATGGCGACTACGTGCTCACCACCAAGCTCGTCGGCCTCGGGCTCGGCTTTCTCGCGACCTCCGGCATTGTCGACATCGCGCAGACCATGCTCGACAGGCTCGCGGAAACATCCGGCGAACTGGTGCGGCTCGCGATCGTGGACGGCGACCGGCTGACGTGGGTCGCTAAGGCGCAGGGCGCGCTGAAGGGCTTGCGCTACGACCCGGACATGGGCATGGACACGATTCTCTCCTGCAGTGCCACCGGCCACGCGTGGATGATGACCATGACCGACGAGCGCGCGCTCGAACTCGTCTCGCGGCAGGGGTTCGGACAGCCGAAGCAATACGGTCCCAACGCGCCGACCACAATCAACGGACTGCTGAAGTTCGTGCACGCCGCGCGTGAACGAGGTTACGCGACGATCAACGAAGTCTTCGCCCCCGGCATGACGGCGATGGCCGCGCCCGTGCAGCGGCGCGGCTATCCGGCGATGGGGGTGATCAGTATTGCGGGACCGCTCGTGAGGCTCGACGAAAAACGCATGGCCAGCCTCGGCCCGACGTTGCTTGCGGCGGCCTCGGAACTCGCCGCCGCGAGCCACGCGTCGCCCCTGTTCGATCGAAGGCGCTAGACCGCCCGCGCGTGTTACTGCATTGTTACTGCCGTGTCACTGCGGAATGATCCGCTCAGCCTTCAACCGGTCGAACAGCGCGAAGAAGGAATCGGGCGTGCTCTGATAATCGACGAAGCCGGCCTTGCGGCTCTTGGTCATATCCGTGAGCACTTCCATCGGACGGCCGAGGTCCGCGTCGGTGTGCCACCACGAGGCGAGTTTGCCGATGTCGGCTTCTTTCAGGCCGAAGCGCGTGGCGATCTCGGCCCATGCCTGGCCGGCGTCCTGCATGCGGCCTTCGAGTGGACGCACCTCGCCATCGAACGGTACGGCTTCGATGCCGAAGTAACCGGCGATTTGCGACCACATCCATTTCCAGCGGAACACGTCGCCATTGACCACGTTGAAGTCTTCGTTGCGCGCGTTCGCGGACGTGGCGGCCCATTCGAGGTGGCGCGCGAGCAGCCGCGCGTCGGTCATGTCGGTGAGACTGTTCCATTGCGCCGCCGAGCCGGGGAAGATGAACGGCTGGCCGGTCTGCTTGCACAGCGTCGCGTAGACGGCGAGCGTCACGCCCATGTTCATTGCATTGCCGAGCGCAAAGCCGATGATCGTATGCGGACGATGCACGCTCCAACTGAAACCGTAGCGTTGCGCGGCGTCGAATAAACGGTCTTCCTGCTCGTAGTAGAAGTTATCCACGGGCTGGCGGCCTTGTTCCTCGCGAAACGGCGTGATCGGCACGGCGCCGGTCGCATAGGCTTCGAACGGGCCGAGGTAATGCTTCAGTCCTGTCACGAGTGCGGCGTGTTCGAGCGTGCCTGCCGGACCCACCGCGTCCATCACGTGACGCACCATGGCGCCGTTCACGCGAATGTTGTCTTTCTCCGTGGCCTGGCGCGACCACGCGGTCAGGAACACATGACTGAACTGCTTGCCGGCGAGCGCCTCGCCAACGGACTCGGCCGATTGCAGATCGGCCGTAATCGATTCGATGGCCGGCGACACCGGCGTGCGGCCGCGCGAGAGTCCGGCGACGTGCCAGCCGCTCGAAAGCAGCCGGTCGGCGAGATTGCCGCCGACAATGCCGCTCGCGCCAATGATGAGTGCTCGTTTTTCCATGAGAGTCGTGCTCGGTAATTGAATGCCTGTTGACGCGGAGCGGTTCTGCGACCGATGTGCCCCGCGAGCTGAACGCGTCTCCTGTCGACCAGAGTTGGCGCTTCAGCGCCTACTCTGGTCCCATGCACTTGCTGCGGTCGACCAGAGTTGGCGCTTCAGCGCCTACTCTGGTCCCATGCACCTGCTGCGGTCGACCAGAGTTGGCGCTTCAGCGCCTCCCTCTGATCACTGCGTCTGCATGTCCCACGCAAGATTCTTGCTGTACCACGAAAGTGACCCGCGTCAAACGGATCGGTTCAACACGAAATCGAATTCAAGCGTGCTGAACGGCGTGTCCATACACGTCCCGTCCGGCGCCGTGCCTGCCTCATGGCGGTTCCACTGCGCGACCAGGGACGAGCGCACGCCGAACACCGCATCCGAATCGAGATATTGATCGCCTTCGCGAAACACGTGGGTCACGAGGCGCTCGTAGCCTGGCGCCGTGATCATGAAATGCAGATGCGCCGGGCGCCACGGATGCCGCCCCAGCGCTTCGAGCATGCGCCCGACCGGTCCGTCGTGAGGAATCGGATAAGGCTCGGCGACGATGGAGCGAAAGTGATAGCGCCCGTCCGCGAGACTATGGAGCACGCCTCTCGCCCGATGCGTATCGTCGCCGCCGTGCTGGACGTCGTAGAAGCCGTCCGCGTCGGCCTGCCAGACGTCGATGCGAGCGTTGGCCACCGCTTCGCCGTCCGCGCCCCTGATGGTCCCCGCGACGAAGCAGGGCTCACCGTGCGCGCCGTTGGACACGTCGTCGCCATTTCGATAGACGGGCGCGCCTTCGACGAAAAACGGCCCGAATACCGTTGCTTCCGTGCAGCCCGGCGGCTTGCGGTTCGCCATGGCCGTGACGAGCATCGACAAACCCAGCGTGTCCGAGAGCAGGATGAATTCCTGGCGCTTGTCGTCGGTGATATGGCCCACGTCGGTCAGGAAACGGATGCCCTGTTCCCATTCGCTCTCGGTCAGGTTCACTTCGCGCGCAAAGGCATGCAGATGCCGCACGAGGCTCGTGACGATGGTCTTCAGACGCTCATCATCCGCGTGGGCGTGGCGTGCCAGAACCGCTTCCGTGATCGTGTTCTCGTCGAGATTGCGCATGACCGTGGCGTCTCCTTCCTGTCGGTCATGCGATTATCGGCTCGTTTGCAGGCGAGCGTAGGCAAGCGACGCGCGCGCTAGCGCTTACCCCTTCGCCCAGGCCGCCGCCGTCTCCACCGCGAAGTCCCGATACGATCGCGGTTGGCGGCCCAGCAACGCCGCGAGATGATCGATTTCCGCTTTCGATGCGACCGCGCCGTCCTGCTGATAGCGGTTCATCATCAGGCGCATGTCGTACGCGAGCCAGCCCGGCGCAACCGCCTTCATACGTTGTTCCAGCAGGTCGAGATCGTCGCCGCCATAGCGCACCGCGCGCCCGAGCACGTCGGCCCAGATCGACGCCACGCTTTCCGAGGTGATCGCCTCAGGGCCGACCAGCTCATACGTTTCGCGCGGCAAACGGTCCGCGGCACGCTCGCGGCGCAGCAGTTCGCGCGCCGCGGCCTCGCCGATATCGCGCACATCGACCATCGAAATACCTTTGGCACCGATCGGCATGCCGTACACGCCGTGCGTCAGTAAAGGCTCTTTCTGGCGCACGTCGTTCTGGATGAAATACGCGGGACGCAATACCGTGGCCGGCAGATCGCAGTGTTCGATCATCCGCTCGACTGTGTGCTTGCTGGTGAAATGCGGCACGTCGACATAGTCGGCGCCTTTGAACACCGACAGATACACCACGCCTTTCACGCCGGCCTCACGCGCCACGCTCAGTGCTTGCAGCGCTTGCGTGAGTTCGTCGGCGGCGTTGGGCGCGAGCAGGAACAGTGTGCTGACGCCGCTCATCGCGCGCCGCAATCCGTCCACGTCGGACAGGTCACCCTGAACCGCCGTGACGCCCTCCGGAAATTGCGCTTTCTCCGGCGTGCGGGTCAGCGCGCGGACCTGCGCGCCGCTGCCGGCCAGATGGTCGAGAACCTGAGTGCCAACTACGCCGGTGCTGCCAGTTACGAGGATTGCCATGATCTTTCTCCTAAGGTTGGATGGACTGTGAGTCAGCCCGTAGACACACAATAGGTGTTCCATTTAAGTGGCGATAGTGCAAAAATTCAGACACCTCGTCTCATATTTGGAACGATCATGGATTTGACGTCGCTTGCCGATTTCAACGCTGTTGCGCTGCATGGCGGATTCGGGCCAGCCAGCCGGGCGCTCGACCGTCCCAAGGCCACGCTGTCGCGACGCGTGGCCGAGCTCGAGGAAGCGCTCGGCGTGCGGCTGATCGAGCGGGGCTCGCGCAGGTTGCGGCTGACGGAAGAAGGTCTCGTGCTGCACGAGCGCACGCGCGGGCCGATGGCGGAGATCCAGGAGGCGGGCGAAGCGGTGGCGTCGCGCGCGCCGGTGCCGCGCGGGCGCTTGCGGATCAGCGCGCCAATCGTGTTCTCGCATGTGGTGTTAGGCCGGATCGCGGCGCGTTTCGCGTTGGCCTATCCGCAGGTCGAACTCGAAGTCATAGCGGAAGACCGGATCGTCGATCCGGTGGAGGACGGCTATGACCTCGTGATCCGCATCAATCCACCGCATGACGAGCAACTCATGGGGCGGCGCATTTACGGCGACGACCGGCTCCTGGTCGCCGCACCCACTTTGTCGATGCCTGCCCAGGCGGCCGGCGATGCCGCCGCCGTGCCGGTGCCCGCAATCGTGCTGGCTGCGGCGTCGCCGGGCGCGATCTGGACAGTCCGCACCGAAACCGGCTTGTGGACGCTCGCGCCGATGCCGGTGCTGCGCCTCTCGTCGCTGCTGATGGTGCGTGACGCGGTGGTGGACGGCGTGGGCGCGGCGCTTTTGCCCAAGCTGCTGGTCGAGCAGGATGTGGCGGCAGGACGGCTCGTCTGCTGGGGCGTGGCGGACGGGCCGCAGGTTGAAATCTGGGCGCTTTACAACTCGCGGCGTCTGTTGAGCGCCAAGGTGCGCGCGTTCATGAACCTGTTGCAGGACTTGCCGGGACGCGAGCCGAATCCGCGCTGATCCATAGGGCGATCATGGCTCGCGAGTGGAATCGGCACGCATCGGCGGCTCATTTGGGCCGTCGCACGGCGCGCACTTTGCCGCTGCTTCCGCCGCCGCAAAAGAAGCGGTCGCCGCCATCGGATTCAAGTCCCGACACGCTGACGCCGGACGGCATCTCGACCCGCTCCTGAACTTCGCCGTTGCGCGGATCGATGCGCCGCAATTCGCTTTCATCACCTTCCCACGTGCCGTGCCAGAGTTCGCCGTCCACCCATGTAACGCCGGTCACGAAGCGGTTGGATTCGATGGTGCGCAAAATCGCGCCCGTCTGCGGATCGACCTGATGGATTTTGCGCTCCCGATACTGCCCGACCCACAGCGACCCTTCGGCCCATGCGAGCCCCGAGTCGCCTCCGCCGCCTGGCGCGGGGATCGTGGCGAGCACGCGGCCGGTCTCGGGATCGATCTTCTGAATGCGGTCTTCGGCGATCTGGAATAGATGCTTGCCGTCGAAGGCGGTGCCTGCGTGCGCGGCGACATCGATCGAACGGAGCGTCTTGCCGCTCGCCGGGTCGAACGCGTTCAACGTGTCGCCCGCTGCGAACCAGACATGCTGGCCGTCGTACGTGACGCCATGCACTTTTTCGACGCCCGGAAAGGGACCGTACTCATTGATGATTTCGGCGGCTGATCGTTTCATGACTGTTCCCTCGTGGTTTTCGTGTTGCCATCCTAATCAATCGGCAACGGCGCAGGGAGTAACAAGGTCGTCGTGAATCCAGGCATAGGCGGGGTCATCCAGCGGCGCGCGCGGCCTTTGCCGACAGATTGCACCTTGCCTTGCACCGCGAGCGTATCGAGGCTCCGCTGCACGGTGCGCTGGCTCGCGCCGAGCGCGAGCGCGAGGGCCGAACTCGACCACGACTCGCCGTCGGCAAGCAAGGCGAGCACGGGCGCGTGTTTATCCTCGACAGGCCGCGCCAGCACCACGACCTCTTGCGCGTGTCGTGGCATCAGCATGAAGCCGCGCCGCGTCGCGCTCACGCCGGCCATCGCGCGGAGCACGGAACGCAACCGACCGAGTTCGACCCGCAGACGTGCGCGGTGCGATTCGTCGGCAACCTTGGCCCGGAAGGCTCGCGCGACGAGTATGTCTCTCGGCACATCCTCCGGCCATGCTTCGGCGAGTGCGCGTGCGAGCACGAACAACACCGGACGGCCGGCGAGCGAGATCACCGCGCCTGTCTCGCGTATGACGTGACGGCACGCGTCCACGATCAAAGCTTTCGATGCAAGTAACGCTTCTACCTCGTCGAGCAGCAGCGGGCGTTCTTCGCCACGCGCAAGGAGTCGCGCCGCAGGGGCGTTTAGCACGAGTGCGGCGTTGTCGACCTCCGCGATCAGTGCGGGGATACCCGCAAGACCCGCGGCGCGCCTCGCGCGCTCTAGCGCGGCGCGTGCCGCGCGAGTCTGCAGGCGGCGCAGCGCGACACCGGCCACGACCAGTTCATGCGCGGCTCTCAAGGCCGGCGGGAATGGCGTGGGGTCAAGACCGGCAAGCGCGCGCTCGGCCTCGTCGAGGCGAGCTATCAACAGCAGGCGGCGGACTTCGAGATAGCGCGCATGCGCGGCGTTGAGCCGGTCGCCGTGCGCTTCGAGCGTGGCGCGTGCCGCTTCCAGCGCTTTCGTGGGCCAGTTCAGATCGCGCGAGACGAGGGCGATCTCGGCTTCGGCGACGACACATCGCGCGCGGGCCACCGGCTCTCTTGAACCGAAGGCGCGCGCCGCGCTACGCACGAGCGCCTTTGCGCGAACCAGATCGCCGAGTTGCGCCATGGCGATGCCGCGCAGCGCGAGCGCGGGCGCGTCGTCGCGCAACGCCACGCGATTGAGCGCGCCGAGCGGATCGCCCGCTGCGAGCGCGCGCGCTGCTGCCGTCATTAGCGAGTCCATGGCCTACGCGAATCCCGTCACACTTGTCACTCCCTTGGTCTGAAGCACGCGGCTAATCTAGCACGACACCCCGCAGCATTTCGCGCGGGACTTCGTACAGCGAACCAAGGAGAGAGGCATGGCGACGACACACACCACCGGTACACGGGAAGCATGGCTAGCAGCGCGGCTCGAATTGCTCGAAGCCGAAAAAGCGCTCACGCGGCAGAGCGACGAACTGGCCCGGCAGCGCCAGGCGCTGCCCTGGGTCCGCATCGACAAGGCATACCGGTTCGAGACCGATGAAGGAAGCGTCTCGCTGGCCGGGCTCTTTGCAGGACGCTCGCAGTTGCTCGTCTATCACTTCATGTTCGGTCCCGACTACACGGCGGGATGCCCGTCGTGTTCGGCGGTCGCGGACGGCTTCGCCGGGTCTGTCGTCCACCTCGCGAATCACGATGTCACGCTGACGGCGGTATCGCGGGCGCCGCTCGCGAAGCTGCAGGCATACAAGCGGCGCATGGGATGGACGTTTCCGTGGGCGTCCTCGGCCGGCAGCGACTTCAACTTCGACGTGAATGTCTCGTTCACCGAGCAGCAACAACGCGAAGGCAGCGTCGACTATAACTTCCAGCGCGGCGGCCATGCCATGGACGTGGTGCCGGCCCCGGCGCCCGTCGTCGAGTTTGCGACTGCCTGCGGAACCGATGCGCCGACGTATTCGCTCGATAGGCCCGGCATGAGCGCGTTCGTGCTCGAAGACGGTGTCGTGTACCACACGTATTCCGCATACGGGCGCGGTGTGGATGCGCTATGGGGCATGTACCAGTGGCTCGACCGCGCACCCAAGGGCCGCAACGAAACGGGTGTCTGGTGGCGCCGCCATGACGAGTACGGGAAGCACTGAGCCAGGGGGATCAGCAACGTGCGCGCAACGCGGAGAACGGCTCGGACCATCGAGCCGAAAATTGCAAACTGGCTCAGGTCTGTTATGTTCGCAACTGGTCCGGCGAGCGGCCTGTCTGAACATGCCAGGTTATCGTTTCGCGAGCGCACGTTGGACATCCCTACGGAGGACTTCATCTGGTCGGCGCCGCGAGATATTCACTGAATGAGCCACCACGAAAGTGGGCGCCTTTGGCACAGCTTGCCACCTGGCGCCGCCGCTCGAGTTGGCGTGCAGGCGTCGGCGGTTTGGCGCTGCTATTTTGCGCGCAGAGCCTGGCCGCGCCGGGCGCGAGCGCGGGCTCCGTCACGCTGTACGGCGTGCTCGACACCAGCCTCGAAATAACCGATCCCGGATCCGGGTGGACGCCGCGTCTGGACTCGGGCGCCTATCGCGGCTCGCGGGTTGGCTTGCGCGGCAGCGAGCCGCTCGGCGCGGGCACCGATCTGGTCTTCACGCTGGAAAACGGCTTCAGCTCGGTCGACGGCTCGCTTCAGAGTCCCGGTCTTCTGTTCAACCGCCAGGCGTGGATCGGCACGCGCAGCGGCTGGGGCGAGATGCGGTTCGGCCGGCAATACTCGCCGATCTATATCCCGTTCAAGGGCGATCTCGACGCGTTCGGCGCCGGCACGATTGCGTCCGGACTCAACAACCTGTCGAAGATCACGCCCTACGCGAGCAACGCGATCACGTATCTGTCACCGCTCGTCGGCGGATTCAGCGGCACTGTCATGATGGCCACGCGTGACCCGGCGGAAAACGACGGCAACGGCATCGACGGCTACTACGTCACCGCCGCCTATCAGCTCGACGAGTTCAGGCTGCTCTACGCGCGTCAGCAGACACACGGCGCGGGCGCACTGCGCGCGAATCTCGGCGGTGCGACCTACGCGGTCGACAAAGTGCGGGTGTGGCTCGCCTTCTTCAATGGCGATGGCGGCACGCCGCTCTATCACGGCGTGGGTGGGGCACTCTCGGCGCAATACAGCTTTTCCTCGAATGCGCGCGCCTCGGTGGGCTACGCCCATGTGCGCGACTTCACCGGTGCGGGCGCGAGCGCTGATCAGTTCAGCCTGGCGTTCGAATATAACTTTTCTTCCGCCTTACTGTTCTATTTCAGTGCGGCGTATCTGTCGAATCACGACGGCGCCAGCTTCACCCTGCGCGGCGTCAACGTGACCGGGCTGCCGGTCGCCTATCCGGGCGCGCCGGTCGCGGGTGTGCAGTTCGGCGTGCTCGAGCGATTCTAGCGGGCAAGCCGACCGTGGCGGCCCGCTGCCGCGGTTCGAACCGCACGCCGCGGGCCGATCGCCGGTGTGATCGGCCGTCGCCTGACCGTCCCCGTTGCCGCGCAGTCCGTCGAACAGGCGGCAGACCACTTCGGCTGGTTCGCGCTGTTCGCCGGGATGGACGTCCGACCTCGTGCCGGCAGACGCGGGCGCTGCTGAACCGGGAGCCGACACAGCCGGGGCCGATCGCCGACCTCGGCCGGCCGCGCTATTTCCAGACCTGACGCGCGGCATGTCGCGGCGAGCGAGCTTATTTCGTCTTGAGTACTATCGCTCAACGTCTCTCATGCGCGTATCGCCCGATCTTCACGGAGGATTCCATCATGGATCGCAACGACGTCACGAAGAAAATCATCGCCGCGAAAGTCAACAGCAAGCTAACGTGGGGAGAGATCGCCGCGAAGATCGGCCGAAGCAAGGAGTGGACGACCGCGGCCATGCTCGGCCAGATGACGCTCGATGCGAAACAGGCCGCCGTCGCTCGGGAACTGTTCGACCTGACCGACGAGGAGACCGCCTGGCTGCAAATCGTCCCGTACAAGGGCTCGCTGCCGACGGCGGTTCCGGCCGATCCGCTGATCTATCGCTGGTATGAGATCGTCAGCGTGTACGGCACGACGATCAAGGAGCTGATCCACGAGGAATTCGGCGACGGCATTATGAGCGCGATCGACTTTTCGATGGATATCCAGCGTGAACCGAACCCGAACGGCGACCGGGTCAAGGTGGTGCTCAGCGGTAAATTCCTTCCCTACAAATCCTACTGATCGCTGCGGCCAGGCCGACCTGGCGCCGAGTCTGCAGAACCGCCCGCACTGGAGCTATGCTAGCGGCTTCGTCTACTTCGAGGAGCAACTGATGGCACAGACAGCGGGTTCGATGATCACGTTCAGCCGTCCCGACGGCAAGCAGATCCAGGGTTATCTGGCCAAGCCGGAAAAGCTGGAGGGCGCGCCCGGCATCGTCGTGATTCAGGAGTGGTGGGGCGTGAACGACCAGATTCGCGGCGTGGCGGACCGGCTCGCGCAGGCCGGTTACGTGGCGCTGGTGCCCGATCTTTTTCGCGGCAAAACCACGGTGGAAGAGGCGGAGGCCCACCACTTGCTCGACGGGCTCGATTTCGGCGACGCGGCGACGCAAGATGTGCGCGGCGCGGCTCAGTATCTGAAGCAGCATGCGGCGAAAGTCGGCGTGACGGGCTTTTGCATGGGCGGCGCGCTGACCTTGCTGGCGCTGTGCAATGTTCCCGAAGTGTCGGCCGGGGTGGTCTGGTATGGCTTCCCTCCGTTGGAGTACGTCGACGCATCGAAAATCACGGTGCCGATGATCGGTCATTGGGCCACGCAAGACGAGTTCTTCACGGCAGAAACGGTCGATGCGCTGGAGGCCAAGCTGAAGGGCGCGAATGTCGACGTGGAGTTTTACCGCTATCTCGCGCACCACGGCTTTGCCAACGAACAAGCCGTCGGCCCGGGCCGCATCGCGCGGACGCAGTTCGATCCGGTCTGGTCGCAATTGGCGTGGGACCGCACGCTGACGTTTTTCGGCCGCACCTTGTGGAAGTAAGCGGCGAGATCGGCAACCGACCCGGCCTCGCCGGGTTCAGTGCTTAAGCTCACCGCTGGCGATCACTTTGCGAGCTTGCGCGAGGCCGTCGGTCACGGCCGGGCGCAGTGGTCCATCGTGCCTCTGAAGTGGCTGATGAACACGAGCGGCACGCCTCCCGTCTTGCCGAAGCGGACGGCCTGACCTTGGCGGCGTGCCGCTCCGTTTACCTATACTCATCTCACTCTGGAAAGCCGCCCACTCGACGTGACACCAACAAGCCGGAGTTTCCACATGTCTGTAGCGATGCGAAACGCGGCCCTCGGACTGCTGGCCTGGTTCACGTTGGGCACGAGTGTCACGGCGCATGCCGACTCCAGTTGCAACGAAGCAGGCACTGCGCGCGGCGAGCTTCTCGACCATCACGTCACGTTGACGCTGACCGCTCAGGAGTTGTCGACATTGCTGGCTTCGAGCGCGGGTGGCCGGCACCTCGCGCGGATTGCTGGCGAGCCCGCATGCGGCATCGAGATCGTGAGCTTTCGCTACCGCACCATCGGCGGCGCGGGCGAACCCACTCATGCAAGCGGCGCGTTGATGATCCCTTCGGGACGTGCGGCGGCATGCAGCGGAGCGCTTCCACTGATGCTCTACGCGCACGGCACCACCGCGTACCGCAACTACAACCTCGCCGATCTCACGCAAACAGATCCGGGCAATGGCGACGGCGCAGGGGAAGGCATTAGCGTGGCGGCCATGTATGCGGCGCACGGCTATCTCGTCGTGGCGAGCAACTACGCGGGCTACGCCGGCTCCGATCTCCCGTACCACCCCTATCTGAACGCCGATCAGCAATCCGCCGATATGATCGATTCGCTGCGGGCGGCGCGGCTCGCGCTAGCCGACGTGAAGCCCGACCGAAGCGCACGCGAGAACGGCAAGCTATTCGTCACCGGCTATTCGCAAGGCGGCTTCGTTGCATTGGCGACGCATCGCGCGTTGCAGGCGGCCGGCATCAACGTGACCGCATCCGCGCCGGGCTCTGGTCCATATGCACTCGCTGCTATCGCCGACGCGTTGATTGAAGGCGCGGTCAACCTGGGCTCGACGCTCTTCGCGACGTTGATCGTGACCGGTTACCAGCGCGCCTACGAGAATATCTACCGCCGGCCCGGCGACTTTTACGACGCCGCCTACGCGTCCGGTATCGAGACGTTGCTGCCGAACGCACAGCCGCTCAATCAGCTGATCGCCGCGGGCAAGCTGCCGTCGACGCAACTCTTCAGCAGCGTGCCGCCCGCGCCGCAGTTTGCCTCGATCACGCCGCCCGCCGTGCCGCCATTGACGCCGCCTGTACTGATGCCGCTATTCGCGGCAGGCTTCGGCAAGGCCAACCTCGTGCGCAACGCTTATCGACTGACGCTGCTCGAAGATGCGGCCGCCAATCCCGACGGCGCATTTCCCAACTCGACCGCGGCGATGGAGCCGGCAACGGCTCCGCGGCATCCGTTGCGTCAGGCGTTCAAGCGCAACGACTTACGCAACTGGTTGCCGCGCGCCCCTGTCCTTTTGTGCGGCGGCCAGTCCGATCCCACTGTGTTCTTTTTCAACGCGCGTATCGAGCAGGCATACTGGCAGAACGCCAAGGTGCCTGCGGGACTCACGTCCGTGCTGGATGTGGATTCCGCCGTCGCCGGGCCCGGCGATCCGTACGCGCCGATCAGACAGGGTTTCGCGAGCGCGAAGGCGGAAGTCGCGAGTCAGGCTGTCGCCGGCGGCGCGACCGACGGCGGAGCAGCGGCGGTATTGCGTGCCTATCACGGCAGACTGGTGGCGTCGTTCTGCATGTTGGCGGCGCGGGCTTTCTTCGCCCGCTTCTGAGCGCCACGAGTGAGGCGGCGATGTGCCAGGAACAGTGGGCTAAACGATCATGACGAAGCTGAACGGGCACGAGGATTTCGTCGTGCGCAGTATGTCGGCCGACGACCTCGCTTTGGCGGTGGAATGGGCCGCGCAGGAAGGCTGGAACCCCGGTCTGCACGACGCAGCCTGTTTTCGCGCGGCCGACCCGGATGGGTTCTTCATCGGCGAATGGCGCGGCGAGCCAGTGGCCTGTCTATCCGCTGTCGCGTACGGAGAGACCTTTGGCTTCATCGGGCTTTATATCGTGAAGGAGGCGTTTCGCGGTCGAGGTTTCGGTATGTGTGTCTGGCAACACGGCATGGCGTATCTGCGAAACCGTAACGTCGGTCTGGATGGCGTGGTCGCTCAGCAGGCGAATTACAAAAAGTCCGGATTTCAGCTTGCGTATCGCAACATCCGCTTTCAGGGCATTGCGCAAGGCGTCGTTCAGGGCGACGCACATGCCGGATTGCTGAACGCCTCGGCGCTGCCTTTCGAAGTGTTGAACCACTACGATCGGCAATGCTTCCCCGCTGCGCGTGAGCGTTTTCTCGCCGCATGGCTTGCGCAACCTGATGCGATTGCACGAGTCGCGGTGCGCGACGGGCAGCTTGTCGGTTACGGCGTATTGCGGCGTTGCAGGAGCGGCAGCAAGATCGGCCCGCTGTTCGCGGACAACGTGGAGATTGCCAGCGAGCTGTTCTCCGGGTTGATGTCGAGCATTCCGGGCGAAACGTTTTTCTTCGACGTGCCGGAGATCAACGCAGATGCGGTCGCATTGGCCGAACGGCATGGCATGACGAGCGTATTCGAAACCGCGCGGATGTACACGCAGGAACCGCCCACTCTTCCCATTGAACGCATATTCGGCGTGACTTCGTTCGAACTCGGCTGACCGCGGCGTGATAAAGCATGTGCAGTTGCGTAGCCGTCGGCGGTGCAAATCGGGAACCGCCAACGGCATGGGCTATTTCCACTTCGAGCCGAGATTCTCCAGTCCGGCTTTCATCAGGTCTTCCGGCAACATTGCAATACGCAATTCACAGTCGGCGTTGAATTTCAGAAACCATGGCTCCGCGAGTGCGGGAATCGATGATGCGGCGTCGATATCCACCACCATCACCGCCCCGCGTGCCCCGTTCTGCTCGGTAAAGTAGACGGTCTCCGGTTTTGCCTCTTCCAGTATTTGTCGGATCACGTTCCCGACGCTGCCTTCGCGCACCATGGTGTTGAACGGCTCGTGCGGGATTCGTATGTTGAGAAGCATGCGCATGTCATCCTCCTGTTGACGCCCCAAGGGCCTCTTAAGGATAGGTGCTTCTATGCGCATGGCAACGTGCCCTGTTACGACGCGTTCAACGCGGCACGACGAATGCGGCGTGCTCGTCGCGAGGCATGCGCCCGCTCAGTTTCCGAACAGTGAACTTTGCTTGCCGCGGCTCGGCGCATGGCGTGCGGGTTTCGTCTGGGCTTCGGATTTGGCCCGAGCCTCGACCGCGGGCTTCTCTTCGAGCGCGAACATATCGGTTTGCCTGTCGGCTTCCGCTTCCAGCGAAGTCTGGCCGGCTTCGAGCGACAGCAGAAACATCTTGTTCGCCAGGCCCCCCGCGAAGCCGGTCAATTCACCGGACGCGCCGATCACCCGGTGGCACGGCGTCACGATGGAGATCGGATTTCTGCCGTTCGCCGCACCGACCGCCCGCACCGCGTTGACGTTGCCGATCTGCATGGCAATTTCCGCGTAGCTGCGCGTCTGGCCGAACGGGATGGTCAACAGCGCGGCCCAGACCTGTTTCTGGAAGTCCGTTCCCTGGAACGTAAGCGGCAGGTCGAATTCGCGCCGCGTGCCGGCGAAATACTCGTTCAATTGCCGTTCGGTATCGATCAGAACTGGACGATCATTCGCTTCGATCCATTCCCCAAGACGCACCCGGTTCGGCTTGTCGTTCTCCCACAGAATGGCGGCGAGGCGCTCGCCGTTCGCAACGAGTTTCAACTGGCCGACGGGAGAGTCCATCAACTTGTAGGCGTAGGTCACTTTGCTTGCTCCTGACGGTTTGGAGGCACAGATGCTGCACGGCGAGTCTGCGAATGCGCGCGGCGAACGGGCCGCAACGGGCCACAACGGGCCGCAAACGCGCCGACATCCGACAGTGTCAGCCTCGTGCTCTCTGAAGACGCTCCGAATCTTGCTGTCCGGTCCCTTGCGAGCGTTCGCCCATCGCGGGGCTGCTGTGCTGAAGAGAACGCGAACGAAGCGTCACTGTACAACCGTTTTCGCGTCAGGCCTGGCGACTCAGTAGAATTGATACCTTCGATACGAAGCGCGCCGGCAACCGGACATCTCCACTACCACCGTGACGAAAACACTTGAACAACTTCGGACCGGACAACTCGCGGGTACTCGCCGGCTCAAACTGACATGCGGGCTGACGGAATTTCCCCGGGAGATTTTCGATCTGGCCGACACGCTGGAAGTTCTCGACCTGTCGGGCAACGCGCTCACGTCGCTTCCCGACGATTTGCCACGACTGGGCAAGCTGCGCATTCTCTTCGCCTCCGACAACCCGTTCACCGAGTTGCCGGCAGTGCTGGGTCAGTGTGCGCAATTGAGCATGGTCGGCTTCAAGGCAAACCGCATCCGGCGCGTTTCCGGCAACGCGCTTCCACCGCAACTACGTTGGCTGATCCTCACCGACAACGAGATCGAAGCGCTGCCGGCCGAAATCGGCGGCTGTACGCAATTGCAAAAGCTGATGCTGGCGGGCAACCGCCTGCGCACGCTTCCCGAGGCATTGGCCGACTGCTCGCGGCTCGAATTGCTGCGTCTCGCGGCGAATCAGCTCGGCGAACTGCCCGCGTGGTTGTTGCGTCTGCCGCGGCTTTCGTGGCTGGCGTACGCCGGCAATCCGTTCAGCGAAGCGCTCGAGGCGGCGGCGCTGATCGACACGCCGATCGCCGCAATTCCATGGCACGAGTTGAAACTCGAAGCGCCGTTGGGCGAGGGCGCCTCCGGTGTCATCTATCGCGCGGAGCTTGCGGGCCGTCGCGATGCGTCCCGCGCTGTCGCCGTGAAGCTGTTCAAGGGAGCAGTCACGAGCGACGGCTTGCCGGACTGCGAGATGGCGGCCTGCATTCGTGCGGGCGATCATGCGAATCTGATCCCGGTAGCGGGAAAGGTGAAGGACCATCCGGCAGGCACGCATGGCCTCGTGATGGAACTGATCGATCCGCAGTTCAGCAACCTCGCCGGTCCTCCGAGCCTCGAATCCTGCACGCGCGATGTGTACGGCGCCGACACGCGTTTCGATGCGGCGTCGGCATTGGGCATTGCATACGGTATGGCGTCGGTGGCGCGTCATCTGCATGAGCAAGGCATCATGCATGGCGATCTGTACGCCCACAATATTCTGTATGGCGGACACGGGCGCGCGTTGCTGGGAGATTTCGGCGCGGCGTCTTTCTATGCGCCCGGCAATCGGAACACCGGCCTCGCGCTTCAGCGTCTCGAAGTCAGGGCATATGGCTGTCTGCTCGAAGAGCTGCTCGAACGATGCGACTGGCTGGATTCGCACTCGGACACCGCAGCGGCGTTGGTGGAGTTGAAGGACAATTGTTTGAGCGAGGCGATCGAGAACCGTCCGTTGTTCGACGACATCGCCGCCCGTTTGCTGGCGCTGAAGGGCGATTGATGATCGGCAAACAGCAGCGCGGCGAGCGTATCGAGCGGCTTTCATCCGAATGCGGCACGGCCATTCGTCGGCCCGCCCCAGAAGGAGAGATTCAATGATGCAGAACACGCCTCGAGGAAAGCCCTATCGGGAGACGCGCCGTCGCGTGTTGCTTGCCGCCGCGTTGGCCGCCACCGGCATCACCGGCACGGTGGGCACCGTGGGCGCCGTGGCTGCACAGGGCGGCAAGCTCAAGATAGCGCTCGTGCTGAAGTCGCAGACCGATCCGTTCACGGTGGCGATGGCGAGCGCCGCGCAGGACTACCAGCGGCATTTCGCGTCGCAATTCGGTTTGACGGTGCGCGCCACGGCCACCGAAAGCGATACTGCCGGGCAGATCCGCATGGTCGAGGAGATGATCAAGGCAAAGATGAACGCGATCGTCATCGCGCCGACGGATTCGAAAGCGCTGACCGCGGTTGTCGCTCGCGCGATCAAGGCGGGCATCATCATGATCGCGATCGACAACCCGCTCGATGACGCGTCGCAGGACGCGGCCGGAATTTCCGTGCCGTTCGTCGGGCCGAACAATCGCAAGGGCGCGCAGCAGGTCGGCAATTATCTGGCGGGGCGGCTCAATGCGGGCGATCAGGTGGGCATCATTGAAGGCAGTCCCGCCGATTGCAATGCGCAGCAACGCACGGAAGGTTGCCGGGACGCGATGAATGCGGCGGGCATCGGCATCGTCGCCGTTCAGTCCGGCGAATGGGAGTACGGGAAGGGCCGCGACGTCGCCTCGAAGATGCTCAACGAGCATCCGCAGATTCGCGGCTTGCTGTGCGGCAACGACAATATGGCAATGGGCGCGGTCGACGCGGTTCGCGACGCCGGCAGAACGGGCGGCGTCTACATCACCGGTTACAACGATATCGACGCGATCAAGCCGCTGCTCGCCGATGGCCGCGTGCTTGCCACGATCAATCAGTTCGCCGCTCGCCAGGCGATCTACGGCGTCGACGTGGCGTTGAAGGCGGTGACCGAGCAGAAAAAGCAGAGCGAATTGTCGAGGGTGATCGAAACGCCGCTGCAACTGGTCACGGCCGCCAATCGCTGAATCGAGGCTGTTGTAAGGCCTTTGCGGGAGCGAGCCGTCTCACTCCCGCATCACGGCCTGCCACGTCCCGTTATTCCACCTTGACCTTACGCGGCTTGGTCGCTTTTTCGAGCTTGTTGTACTCGAACTCGGGCACCGACTTCAGCGCATCCTTGGTCGCGCCGGCGAGGAACAGATTGCCGTCGCGGATCTCGAAGTGATCGACCGGAATCGCCACGAAGTGCTTGCCCATGCCGAGGAAGCCACCCACCGACACGACGGCATACGTCGCCTTGCGGTCCGGTGAAATGATCACGTCATAGATGCTGCCGATCTTGTCGTTCAGATCGTTGTAGACAGGCTCGTCGACCAGGGCGCGCCGCACGCTCCAGCCTTTTAGCAGCGCATTGGTTTGCTCGACCGTGCCGCCGAGCGGCTGCAGTCCGGCAATTTGCGCGTAGGCGCCTTGCGACGCACAGATTGCGGCGAGAGCGGTCGCGCAGATGAGTGTTTTTGCTTTCATTTTGGCTCCTTGTTATCTATCGAACAGTCAGCTTCGTACCAAGGCAAGAGGAAGCACGCCATGTGCCCGGGGCGGCGCGAACCGGCATTCGTGCTTCTCCGTCAATACTTAATTGCCGCCCGAAGGGTGTTTGTCAGGTGCCCACTGCCCGACAATCCGTCGATTGCGATATTTGCACGGAGAATAGGTATGAAACCAACCTGGGCACTGTTGGCGCTGGCTGTCGGCGCATTCGGCATCGGCACGACCGAATTCGCCCCAATGGGCTTGTTGCCCGTGATCGCGAACGGCGTGGGCGTCTCCATTCCCGCCGCCGGCCTGCTGATCAGCGCCTATGCGCTCGGCGTCATGCTGGGCGCGCCGTTGATGACGCTCGCCTTCGGCAGACTGCGCGCAAAGAAAGCGCTGATCGCGCTCATGTCGATCTTCGTGATCGGCAATCTGCTGTCGGCCATGGCGCCCGGCTACTGGACGCTGCTCGCCGCACGCCTTGTCACGAGCCTGAACCACGGCGCGTTTTTCGGCATCGGCTCCGTGGTCGCGGCGAATCTCGTGCCGCGCGAGAAGCGCGCGAGCGCGGTCGCCACCATGTTCATGGGACTCACGATCGCCAATATTGGCGGCGTGCCGGCCGCGACCTGGATCGGTCAGCAGATCGGCTGGCGCATGGCGTTCGCCGGCACCGCGGGGCTCGGCGTGCTGGCGATTGCCGCACTGGCCGTTGCGCTGCCGCGAGGCGATGCGGGCAAGATGCCGGACGTCCGCCGCGAGTTGCGGGTGCTGGCGCGGCCTGAAGTGCTGATGGCGCTGGCCACCACCGTGATGGGCGCCGGCGCGATGTTCACGCTTTACACCTATGTGGCGCCGGTGCTCGACAATTTGACGGGCGCCTCCGCGGGCTTCGTCACGATCGCGCTGGTGCTGATCGGCATCGGCTTCACGATCGGCAACGGCCTGGGCGGACGGCTCGCCGACTGGTCGCTCGACGGCAGCACGAAGCTGTTTCTCGGCGCGCTGGCGGTCATCATGGTGGCGTTGCCGTTCGTTCTCACCAGCCACGTGGGCGCGTTGATCGGCATGCTCGTGTGGGGCGCGGCCACGTTTGCGATCGTGCCGCCGGTGCAGATTCGCGTGATGCACGCGGCGGCCGAGGCGCCGGGGCTCGCGTCGTCGGTGAACGTGGGGGCGTTCAATCTCGGCAACGCGCTGGGCGCCGCCGCCGGCGGCGCGGTGATTTCAGCGGGGCTGGGTTATTCGGCGGTGCCGATTGCCGGCGCGGTGCTGGCAGCGGCCGGGCTGCTGCTGGTGTTCGCCGGCCGTGCCAGGCGCCAGGCGATCGAGAGCTGCTGACGGTGAGGCTTCGATCGACTGTGCCAGCCTCGTCTCGTCCGCGAGAAGAGAGCCGCTAGCAGACGGACCTCACGCAGTCCACGGCTCTGTACGCCCGGCCACAGAGCGCACTGCGGCAACCATGCACAATCGGAGCGAGATCCGGGCGGCGCCTGCGGCGCACCGGCGCCATGCGCGCCCGGGCCGCCTGCCGCCGCGCGTCGATGCACGGCGACGGCGATAACCCTCTGCCGATTGGAGACGCAATGGGTTGGAAAAGCCTGCTGATTGAATCGCCGGTCTGGTTGATGGGCCGGTTTCACCGTCCACGGTTCGACCCGCATCGCGACACGCCGCGCGAGATTCTCGTGCTGCGTCCGAACGATTTCGGCGAGCTGCTCACCACCACGCCGCTCTTCGAAGCGCTGCGCACGCGCTTTCCGACCACACGCCTGATCGCGGGCGTCGGCAGTTGGGGGCGTCCGATTCTCGAGAACAATCCTTTCGTCGACGAGATCGTGGAGATCGACGCGCCCTGGAATAACAAGCTGGTCGAGGACCGCTCGCACCGCAACGTGTTGCGTTTTCTGTGGAAGTCGCCGCAAGTCGCCGCGCTGCGCGCGCGCGGCGGCTTCGATGTCGGTATCGATGTGCTCGGCAGCTACATGGGCGCGCTGCTGCTGATGCGCGCCGGTGTGCGTTATCGCATCGGCGTGCGCGGTTATCGCGGCGGCTGGAGCGGGTGTCAGGCGCATATCGAATTCGCTGCCCGGCAATGCGGACGCGCGGCACTCGCGCAGGGAGAGCTGCTGGGCGCAACGGCGCTGCCGGAAGCACGCCCCCAACTGTTTCTGACCGACGACGAGCGCGCAACCGCCGCGCGGATCTGGAATACGGCTAGCGTGCCGGGCCGTCGCACCGTGCGATTGATCGTCGGTGTCGGGGCGGGTGTTCCGACCAAGGCGTGGGACGCTCGCCAGGTCGGCGCCGCACTCGCGCAGATCACGCAGACGCTCGAACAAGCGGGTGATGCGTGCGATATCGTGATCGTCGGCAGCAAAGCCGATCAAGCGCGCGCCGCCGAGGCGATCGCCGCGGCGGGGCCGCGCGTGCCGGTCCGCTCGGTGGCAGGCGAGGTGCCGATGCGCATCATGTTCGCCCTCACGGAACAGGCCGGCGTCGTGCTGACGAACTCCACGATGCTGATGCACGTCGCGGCCGCGTTTCGCCGTCCGACTGTCGCCGTGATCGGCGGCAGCGTGACCAAACCCGAACGGCACGATGCCATCTGGGGCTACCCGCCGCCGTACCGCAGCGTGTCACCCGAGCAGTATGTCGCGGGCGAGCACGCGCGGAACTGGCCGAGCGTCGAGCGGGTCGTGCAAGCGGTTCTGGAGGCGGTCGGCACGCAGCGGGCGCAAGTCAGCGCGGCGGCCTGATGTCGTACCGGCTCGTTCGCCATTGACGTTGATACGCCAGAACTCTCGAACCTCCATCGCGGCGGCATCGCTCGGCTGACCAAACGGGGCTCGCTGAATCGCGGAGCATTGCCGTGCGCGATTTTAGAGCGATTGCGATTTGATCGTATGCGATATATAATCGCGTCTACGAGGCACTTGCCTACGCCCAACGAGGACGCAGATGAAATCGACCGACCCGTCAGCCGCCGCGAATGTGAAGCTGTCCGACTTCCTGTGCTTTGCGGTTTATTCCGCGAATTTGGCGTTCGGCAAGGCATACAAGCCCATTCTCGAAGAGCTCGGTCTGACCTATACGCAATACATCACGATCATTGCGCTGTGGGAGGAAGACAACCAGACCGTCAGCAGTCTGGGCGAGAAGCTCTTTCTCGAATCCAACACGCTCACGCCGATCCTGAAGAAGCTGGAAGCGGCGGGTTATGTGGAAAGGCAGCGCGACCCCAACGACGAACGCCAGGTGCTGGTCGGCCTGACGAAAAGCGGCCGGCGGCTGCGTGAGAAAGGCCTGAGCATGGACCTCGTCGAAGCGACCGGTCTCGCGCCGGACGAGTTCGCGAAAGTGCAGAAGGCGATCGTGACGCTGCGCAACAATCTCGTCAAAGCGGTTCACGACGGGGAATGAGCGGGGCGGTCGCTCGCGGTTGCTATGACCGCGCGATCCAAGGACTCTTCAAGCGCTTTGCCCATGAAAGAAGCCCATAGACGTCGCCGTCTATGGGCTTCCGCTTTTGCGCCGCGGTGTTGCTCGACCGTGGGCGCCCGGGTTCACCATCAGCCGCGCTTGGGCAGCTTCCAGTCCGGCCGGACGAAGTGGCACGTGTATCCGTTGGGAATACGCTCCAGATAATCCTGATGTTCCGGTTCGGCTTCCCAGAACGGGCCTGCGGGAGCGATCTCGGTCACAACCTTGCCTGGCCACAGATCGGATGCTTCGACGTCGGCAATGGTGTTTTCGGCGACTCGCTTCTGCTCGTCGTCGAGATAGAAAATCGCCGAGCGGTAGCTCATTCCGACGTCGTTGCCCTGGCGGTTCCTGGTCGTCGGATCGTGAATCTGGAAGAAAAACTCCAGGATCTGACGGTAGCTGATCTGGGCAGGGTCGAACACCACCTCGAGCGCTTCTGCATGCGTGCCGTGGTTGCGATACGTGGCGTTGGGCACGTCGCCGCCGGTGTAGCCCACCCGCGTGGACAGCACGCCGGGGTAGCGCCGCAGCAGGTCTTGCATGCCCCAGAAGCAGCCGCCGGCCAGAATGGCGGTTTCGGTTTGCGTCGTCATTTCAATCCTTTTTGTCAGTGGCGCCGCGCCACTCGCAGGTGGGTTGGTTTGCCGTTGTCGGATGCGATCCCACAAGCATGCCAGAGATCGGCCTGGCCGGTCGGCCGGCGGCTAAAGCCCATCATGCCGGCATTGTCATGCCGAGCCGGCTGGGACCGTGCCGCGGCCGGCGACGCGGCCTAATGACGTGCGTAGAGACCGCCGCGCGGCGCAACGGCGGCACCACCCGCTGATTCGGAATGACCGGCGACCACGCCGCCGTATGCTTGCGAGCCGGGCGCTTCATCGACGCTTGCCGCGACGGTTTGCGCGCTTTGCCCACGTTGCGACGCCGGTGCGCCGGCCGAGGGCCGATAGAAGGGCGCCGGACCATAGCCGCTCGCGAACGCGGGCGCGGCGGCGGAAGCAGACAGGGCGACGAGCAGTGCGGCAATGAGTTTGGATTTCATGATGAAGCTCCGTGAAAAGTGGGGAGTGAGAGGCGCAGTCCATGCCGGATCGCGCCCCGGATTCGTTGAGTGGCCGATCAGGATCAGGCTACGTTGACGACGACGTCGATGTTTCCCCGCACGGCTTTCGAATACGGGCAGACTTCGTGCGCTTCGTGCGCGATGGCCTCGGCGAGCTCGCGCGCCACGCCCGGCACGCTGACGTTAAAGCGCGCCTGAAGGAAATAGGCGTTGCCGGTCATGCCCAGATCGACCTCGACCTCGACCGACAGATCGGCCGGCAGCTTCACCTTCTTCTCCTGAGCCACGAGGCCGATCGCCAGGATGTAGCAGGACGACCATGCGCCCGCGAACAGTTTTTCCGCGGTCGGATGGGCCTGCACGGCCGTGAACTCGAGGTTGTCGGCAGGGCCTTCGGACGAGGAGAGTTGCAGGTCGACGCGACCGCCGCGGCCGTTGACTTTCGTACGGGTTTTGCCGGTGGAGAGGACAGTTTCGATCTTGGTCATGATGAATTCCTTGAAGAGTGCAGGGTGTCAAATCGCTTTAAATCGCATGCGATGTAATCGCATGCGTCGAATAATGGTCGAGAAGTTTGACTTTGTCAAGCGTATGCGATTAAATCGCATACGAGTTTCGATAGTAGAAAGCCGCGATTCGCGGATGGCGCTCAGCAAGTGGCGCTCGCGCCAAGGCAAGGCAGGGCAGGGCAGGCCGGCGCGGCAAGCCGCTGAGGACGATTTTCGACCGGAGCCGCTGCGTTCCTTTCGACTAGACTACGAGCTACCCCGATTCGACAGCGCACAACGCCGTGAAGCCAGAAGTGATCCTCGAGGACGACGACAAGGGTGTCGGCGCCGACGCGCAAGATCGCGAGGCGAGCGGCGGCATGGGGGGCGGACGGACAGACAAGGGTCGGTGCGGCACCTGCCGGTTGCTATGGGCATGGCTGGAACGGATCGACCCCGGCACGCATCGCCGGATCAAGGGGCTGCGACTCGTCACCGCCTACGGCATCGCCGCCGCGCTCGGAGCCTTGCAGGACGTCACGCATGGTCTGCCCGGCGCCACGGTGGTCGGTTCGCTGGCCAGCAGCTTCGCCCTCTGGGCCAGCGTCTCGGAAGCGCGCGTCTCGCGAGCGGAATCCAGCCGCGATCTGGTGCTCCTGTGCGTGGCCGCGGCGCTCGGTGCGGCCATGTTTATCGGATTCGCCCCGCTTCTGCAGACGATCGGCAACGCAGGTCCCGAACTGACGCTCGTGACGGGCGCGTTTCTCGTCGGCTACCTCAAGCGCTTCGGCATTCTGGGTGCGGGAACCGGCTCGCAGGTCTACATCGGCCAGTTGCTGGCCTACAGTGCGCATCTGACGGCCGTCGATCTACCGGCGGTCGCGGTCGCCGGATTGATCGCCATGCTCGCGTCAGTCGTGCCGCGTCTGCTCAGCGGGCCGGCGGAACGTCCGGCCACCATGGTGCTTGCGCCCGCCGACGTGCCGGATCGCTGGAAACTACCGGCTGAACTGATCATGGGCCTGCAGGCGGCAAGCGGCGCGCTGGCCGTCGTTGCGTTGAACGGCGCGATGGGACTCGAGGAGTCGGCCTGGGCCATCACGGCATGCACGTACGTCGTGGCCGGCTCGGCAAGCGGGACGGTGGAGCGGGTGCGTCGACGGATTGTCGGCACCTTGATCGGCGTGCCGCTGGGGCTCGCTTGCCTGCCGCTCGTCGAGCATGCTCCGCTGCTCGCCTGGGCCGCCGCGGCGGTCGCGATGATCGTCTACGCGATGGCATTGCCCAATCGTTACGATATCGCCTGCGCGGCGTTTGCCTTCACTTTGATCGTGACGCTGGCGATCGGCGGCGTGCACTCTGTTTCGTTTCTTGGCGCGCGCGCCTGGGAGACGCTTCTCGGCGGGGCGCTCGGACTGCTCGCCGCGAAGTTCATTTTTCCGCTGCGATCCTGACACCGTGACCATCGCGCGAACACCTGCACGCCTACGATCCGAGCCTTTCCATCAGGAAGTCGACGAAACTGCGCACGCGTGACGACAGGTGTCGCGCATGCGGATAGAGCAGGACAAACGGCCGCGAACAACCGCCGTAAGGAATGAGCAACTCCTTCAGCGTGCCCTCGGCGATATCCTTCTCGACGATGAAACGATAGGTTTGAAAAAGGCCCGCTCCGTGACGCGCGAGCGTAGCCCCGGCAAGCACATCGCCCGAGGACGTGTAAGCGCCGCGTGTCATCGTCTCGACCACCGCGTCTTCGTGTTTGAACAGCCACGGAATGTTGCGGCCGGTGCTCGGTAACGCGAACTGGATGCAGTCGTGATGGACCAGATCGTCGGGCGTTTTGAGTTTGGCGGTGCCCCGCAGATAGGCCGGCGAAGCAACGACCACCAGTTCCGCGTCTTCGATCTTGCGCGCGATCAGACCGGAGTCGCCTGGCGCGCTGCCGCGAATGGCCAGGTCGAAGCCTTCTTCACCAAAGTCGATGTTGCGGTTGCTGAGATGCGTTTCGACCGTGACGCCCGGATAGCGGCTGCGAAACTCGGCCAGCAAGGGAAGCACGCGATAGTGGCCATATGGCGTCGGCATGCTGATTCGCAGCGCGCCGGTGGGCGCCGTCTGTTGTCCGGTCGCTTCGCGTTCGGCTTCGGCGAGCTGGGCGAGCGCCTGCCGGCATTGTTCGAAGTACCGTCTTCCCGCATCCGTCAGCCGGATCTGCCGTGTGGTCCGCACAAACAGGCGCACGCCAAGGCGTTCCTCCAGACGTGCGACCGTGCGACTGACGGCGGCCGGCGTGACGCTCGCGGCGTTCGCGGCCTCGGTGAAACTCTCGAGTTCGGCCGCGAGACAGAACAGTTCGATACTGCCCAGAAGGACGTCTTCAAATTGACGCTGCATGGTCTCTCGGCGACTTGTCTGATCGTGCTGTCTTATCCGGGCAGAATGTCGCCCGGAACGACCGCAACGCGAACACAACGACCGTGCGGCCGCGTCCGGTGCGGAATAGAGCTTCGTATGGAATATCAGGACTATATTGTAGTGAGACTCGATGGGGAAGCGACATGACCGACCAGACAGACAATCGTGCCTTGCTGCACCTGCTGGGTATCGACAAGCCAATCATTCAGGCGCCCATGGCCGGCGTCAGTACTCCCGCCATGGCTGCGGCGGTCTCCAATGCAGGCGGCCTTGGCTCGCTAGGTGTGGGAGCGATGAACGCTGGAGGCGCTCGCAAGGTGATCCGGGAGACCCGCGCGCTGACAGGCAAGCCGTTCAATATCAACGTCTTCTGCCATCAACCGGCGCAAGCGGACGCGGCACGCGAGCAGCAATGGTTGAACTGGCTCGCGCCGCATTTCGAAAAGTATGGGGTGATGCCGCCGGCAAAGCTCTCGGAGATCTACACGAGCTTCGCGGCGGATCCGGCCATGCTGGCGGTTTTTCTCGAAGAGAAACCGGCGATCGTCAGTTTCCACTTCGGCTTGCCTTCCGCCAATGTCATCGCCGAACTGAAGACGGCGGGTATCAAGCTGCTTGCCAGCGCGACAAACCTGGAGGAGGCGGCGCAGGTTGAAGAGGCGGGCGTCGATGCGATTGTGGCGCAAGGCATCGAGGCCGGCGGGCATCGCGGTGTCTTCGATCCCGAAGCGTATGACGATGGGCTGGGCACCTTCGCACTCACCCGTTTGCTGGTCAGCCGATGCCGGCTGCCGGTGATCGCTTCCGGCGGCATCATGGACGGTGCCGGTATTGCTGCGGCGCTCGCACTCGGCGCCCAGGCCGCACAGCTTGGCACGGCATTCGTGACCTGCCCCGAAAGCTCGATCGACGACGGTTACCGCCGCGCGATGCTGGGCGAGGCGGCGCGCCGCACGACCTTCACGGCGGCAATCTCCGGGCGGACCGCGAGAAGCATGGCGAACCGCTTCACGGCCCTCGGCGCCAACGCGCGCTCACCCGAGCCGCCCCCGTATCCGATCGCCTACGATGCGGGAAAAGCCCTTCACGCCGCCGCGAAAGCCAAAGGGGAGTTCGGCTACGGCGCGCAGTGGGCCGGTCAGGCGGCCGCTCTGGCGAGGTCGTTGCCCGCTGCCGAACTGGTGGCCCAGTTGGAGCGCGAACTGAAGGAGAGCGTTCAGCGCTTGCGGCAGTTCGCGGAGTAATGGATCCGCGAACTGCGGGCCGACGGACTATACGGATTGAGCGATCGAGGTGCTGTCGCTCAACCCGGCTTCTGGCTCAGCTGTTTGCGATACGCTAGAACGGGCAATCCGCCCCAACCCCAGTTCTCGGTGTTCACCTCCTCGATGACCACGAAGGTCGATTCGAGCGGTTTGTGCAACACGTCCAGCAGCAACTGACTGACGCCCGCGATGAGTTGGGCTTTTTCGTCGGCCGTGACGGCATCGTTGCCGGGTTTGGAACCCTCGCGGGTCACCTGAATCGTGACGATAGGCATGTCGTTCTCCGTTGTCCTCGGTTGACGTGAAGGGCGCCGGCCAGCGGCGCCCTGGGCGCGATCAGTGGCCTGCGCTCTGGCCGCCGTCGACGTGCAGGATTTCACCTGTCACGAACGGCGCCGAATCCAGATACAGGACCGCACCCACGATATCGCTCATTTCGCCCATATGCCCGACCGGATGCAGTGCGCCGAGCGCTGCATGGGTCTCTTGCGGGTGCATCGGCGACTTGATGATGCCCGGCGAAACGGCGTTTGCGCGAATGCCCTTCTTCGCATATTCGATGGCGAGCGACTTCGTGGCCGAGTTCAGGCCGCCCTTGGTCAGCGAGGCCAGCACCGACGGCACGCCGTCGATTGCGTGGTCGGTCAGGCTCGTCGTGACGCTCACCACGTGACCGCTACCCTGCTTTTCCATCTGGGCAATAGCGAGTTGCGTGATGTAGAAAAAGCCGGAGAGGTTCACGGCGGTGACGGTTGCGTAGTCTTCGGCCGTGTATTGGGTGAAAGGCTTGGCGACGAAAATGCCGGCGTTGTTGACCAGTGTGTCGATGCGGCCAAAACGGGCGAGGGCTTCGGAAACCACGCGCTGCGCGGTGGCCGGGTCGGCGATATCGCCTGCCACGGTCAGGACGTTGGGATCTTCCGACGGTTTGACCGAACGTGCGGTTGCAACGACGCGATAGTCGAGCTTGCGAAATGCGTTGACGATTTCGGCGCCAATGCCTTGCGATGCGCCCGTAACGACAACGACTTTTTGTGAGGTGCTCATGGCTAAATCTCCAGATAAGTGATTTGATCAGATGCTGATCGGGCCAGCGGCTCCGATGGGTATGAAATCTAGGCGCATTGGAGCCGATTTCGAACACCCGCCATGGACAAACAGTCTTGCGTGCAAGGTACAAATGGATTGGGCGGTGAGCGGCCGCGCAAGGCGTGCGCCGCGGCCGGCGTCGCGCCGGCGTTGCCGCTTGCGGTGCTGAGTCGATTTATTTCTGGCTGTCCGCCGAGTTCATGCGAAAGACCGAGATGCCTTCCATCGGGTCCAGCGTTTCCCGCCAGGGTGCGCGCTTCAGCAGGCGGGCCGTGTCCTCGTAGCCCGCGAGCCAGCGCCGCTTGATCCCCGCGGACGAAAAATCGATGTCCCGGTTCAGGTCATCGTTATCGAATGCCGGTGCGTCGAGTTCCAGCACTTGCATCGTCGTGCCGCAGCCCCAATCGAGCAGTTCCCGCACTTCCGGCGCGTTGCGTTGCTCTTCGGGCAGGTGCTGGCCGAGTTCACGAATCACATGACGAAGCCGGTGAATCTGCTTCTGCCGATCGAGATGGCTTTCCGCGCGACTCGAATACTGAATGTCGCGTTGCCGGCTCATTACCTGCAAGATCGATTCGGGTTCCGGACCGCTGGAGGGCCACAACTGCACCGAAAAAATCACCGAGTCGCGGCGCGGCCGGTCGTCGAGCACGGCTTCGAGCGGCGTATTCGAATAGATGCCGCCATCCCAGTACGATTCGCCTTCCAGCCGCACCGCCGGAAAGCCAGGTGGAAAAGCGGCGGAGGCCATGACGTGTTCGACGTCGAGCAGATCGTCGCGATTGGTGAAGTACCGCATGCGGCCACTGCGGACATTGACGGTGCCCACGGTCAACCGCGTTGTCTTCTGATTCAGGTAGTCGAAATCGATCAGCGACGACAAGGTGTCGCGCAGCGGTCCGGTCGAATAGAACGCGGCCTGATCGGAGCGAACACGTGCCTGAATTCCCGCCCAGCTCTGCCACTGTGGCGTGAAAAACGACGGCACGCCTTGAGTGACCGTGGCGACGTCGCGCAACCAGGTGGCAAGTCCGGGCAACCAGTTTGCCACCTCGACGCCATGACAGGCCACGCCGTTCCAGAACTGCGTCAAGCGCGCCATGCGGTTTTCCGGAAGATTGCCGGCAATGATCGCGCCATTGATCGCGCCGATCGACGTGCCGATTACCCAATGAGGTTCGACTTTGCCGTCATGAAGTGCCTGATATACCCCGGCCTGGTAAGCGCCAAGGGCACCGCCCCCCTGAAAGACCAGGACGATCTGGCCGGGAATGTCCGGTACGCCGTCCGGGCCGTTTTCTGCGTTGCTCTGGCGTTCGACGTGCGTCTTGTTACCCATGACAAGTCTCCGGGACACGTGCTGCGGTGCCGCTGATTTTGCCACGGTATGGCCGGCGTGACGGCGGAGATAATCCGTGTCCGACCAACGACGAACTGGGTCAACCTCTCCTTAATCCTGGAGAGCGCGCGCAGCGCCGATAGGCGCGCTTCTTTTTCGCAATGGTTCAGAACGTCGCGTCAGGTACGGACAACCTGGCGATTTGGACATCCACCGCTGGGGCGATGCCCTACGCCTTCGGCAGAGTCGATTTCCTTCCGCGATTGCGCGGTTTCGGCTCGACTCCCACGCGTGGATCGCGTGCGAGCACGAGCGCCGTCAGTTTTTCGGCGACGATCTCAAACGCCGGATCTTCCTGCGGAACATAGAGCCACTTGCCGAGCACCGGATGCGGCCGCAAAGCAGGCATTTCATTGATGAGCGCGGCGTGGCGCTCCTGCGATGTGCACACCAGCAGGCCATTCCAGGGCGCGTCGCGATCGGCGGCCACGAGGCACAAGAGGCCGTCGATATAGGCGGCGTCGCTGCCGAACATACGCTTGCTGAAGAAGGTCGAATCGCGCTCGAACGCGTCGAAGATCCAGACGAGCGAGTTGCGGACAGACGAAGGCATCGGCGTAAAGTCCTGGGCGGCATGAATGAAGCGGAGCGAAAAGCATAGCACCGCGATGTTCAGACGCGCTGCGTCAATGCGTGCAGATCACCGCCGTCAGCAGTAACGGAATGACCATGTGTACAACGGCGGTGCTTCCGGCCGCGCGCAAGCGCTTTTCGACCGACTCGCTCGGTGCGGATAACACGGCGCCGTACAGCGGGCCGGCGAGTGCCTGGCCGCGGCCTTTCTTGAACATCTCGTCGTCCGGTTCGTAGCCGAGCACGGCATAGACGCGAAACCCGAACGCGGTCATGTCGCTGCCATGCACCGGTCGAAACGCGTTGACCGAATTCGTGTCGATCCGCATTGGATTCGGCTCGATGTACTTGTCTTCGATGAGCTGCCCGATGAAATCGTGGGGACGCGCCTGGCAGTCGAATTGCGCGTCGAGCGCGTACGCGTGCGAGGCCGGCGTATAAAAGCCGACGCTCGAGGCGAGTAGTGCTGCAACTGCGGTGAGAGGACGAGGTGCCATGGCTAACATGCCTGAACTGCGAGCGTCGACAGGCCGGACGCTCGCTAGTCATCAGTCTCTCACGTCCTTGCCTTTAGCGTACGTGCGTCAGCGAACCATGGTGGCGTCGGGGGCCGGTTCGCACCGGCGCTCGGTCTGCGTACCGCTCGACGCGTCAGTCACCGCGTTGTCATGCTTCTATGTGCGGTCCTGGAACAGAGCATTGAGTTGCGAGCCGGGCGCCGCGCCGGCGAAGCCGTCGAAGCGTCCCTGAACCAGCGACTGCGCGGCCTGCATGAAACCGCCCCATGCCGCACGCGCCAGCGCCCCGCCGACACTGATGCGCCGCACGCCGAGCGCGGCCACGTCCTGCACCGTGAGCGCCGATGTCGAACCGATCAGCAGATTGACGGGCTTCGGCGCCACCGCCGCCACCACGGCTTCGATCTGTTCGCGCGTCTGGATGCCCGGCGCGTACAGGCAGTCCGCGCCGGCCGCGGCATACGCCTTGAGGCGCGCAATCGTATCGTCCAGATCGGGCGAGCCGGCGAGGAAGTTCTCGGCCCGGCCGACCAACAGTGTCTCGCCGCCGGTTTCGTCGATGGCGCGCCGTGCCGCGCTGATCCGTTCCACGGCGGCCTCGATCGAAAACAGCGGCGCGGCGGCATTGCCGGTGGAGTCTTCAATCGACAGTCCGGCAACGCCGGTCTCGACGGCAAGCCTGACGCTTTGTGCGACCTCCGCCGGATCGCGGCCGAAGCCGTTCTCGAAGTCGGCGTTGACCGGCAGATCCGTTGCTTCGACGATCTCGCGCAAGTGCGCGAGGATGGCATCGCGAGGCAGTGTGTTGTCGGCGTGTCCGGTCGACCATGCAAAGCCGGAACTGGTCGTGGCGAGCGCCTGGAAGCCGAGGGATTGCAGATAGCGCGCGCTGCCGGCATCCCACGGATTGGGCAGGACGAAACAGCCGGAGGTGTGCAATGCCTTGAAAGCGGCGCGCTTCTCGACGACGGTGCGGGACATGCGTATCTCCTGAAAACGGACGAGCGTGAGGCGCTCGTGTTGTGATGTGACAGGGCGGCGGTGGACCTCATCATCCGTGAAATTCGACCGGTTGTGTCGGTTATACGTATGTTCGGAAAGGCATGGCGGACAACGGTCGACAGCGTGCGCGACAGCATGGGAACCGAGCGCAATGCACCATCGAAATAGAAAATAAATTCTATTATTATTTATTTGGCAATTATTCTTGCAGATGCGCCGGATTGTCTTCTATGCTTGACCTCAAACGCCGCTGCAACGCGGTGAGGCTCACAGGAGACAGTCGTGGACAGGATCGAAACGAATGATGCGACACCGGGCGTGGTAGTCGAGGCTCTGACGCGTGGTCCCGGCGCGATATGCCTACGCGGACTGTTCAGCGAAAGCCAGGTGGCGGAGGCACGCCGCGTGGTGATGGCTCATTCGGAAGATCGCGCGCAAACCGTCACGCATTTTCAGGGGCAGGCCGCGGAAGAACAGCGGCTTCACTTGCAGCGGCGCGTGTGGAATCTGCTCGCCAAGGGCGACGTATTCTCCGAGATGTCGGAGCAGCCTGTGATCGTGGATGCGATGCGCCGCTTTCTCGGCGACGACTTCATCATGGGCTCGATCGCGGCCAACCGTATTCTGCCCGGCGGGCCCGGCCAGGAACCGCACATCGACTATCCATACTGGGACTACCACATGCCGGACACGTTTCCGCTCGGCATCAACACGTCGTTCCCGCTCAATGCACAGGTGACGATTCCGCTCGACCCCTTTACGGCCGAGACCGGCGCGACGGCGTTCGTGCCGCACACGCAGCACGAATTGCGCTATCCGGCGGAAGGCGACCGGTTCTTCGAGCGTTGCCAACGCATGACGGCCGAGCCGGGCGATGCCATCGTGTTCTTCGGCGCGACCTGGCATTGCGCGATGCCCAATCGCAGCACGCAGGATCGCAGCGCCGTGCTGATCCAGTACTTGCCCAAGTTCGTGAAGCCGATGGAAGACCTGCGCGCAATGGTCGGCGAAGAGTTCGTCAAACGGGCGAGTCCGACCATGCGTCAGTTGCTCGGCCTCAATTTCCCCTACCCGCAGAACCTCGACGAGATCGCCGTGGCGACCAACGCCGAGGGTCGCAAGAATGCGATGCGTTGAGGCAGGGGCGCGACCGCGCTTGCCGGAATAAAGTGACGCTAGCGGAAAATCTCCGCAATCAGGTTAGCCACGGTCCGGATCCGCTCGCTGTCGCGCAGCGCCGGATGCAGCACCATCCACACGTCCTGGTCGAGCGACTTGATATGCTTCTCCACGCAGACGAGGTCGCTCGTCGTGTCACCGGCCAGTTGGGCAAGGACGCCGAGTCCTGAGCCGCCCAGAACGCCGTCGAATACGCCCATGCCGTAGCTGCTGCGCAGCGACGGCGCCGGGGCGCCCGGCAGCGTTTTCAGCCATTGCGTGGCCGGGTGATCGGGCTGCCGGTCGTCGTAACCGACGAACGACAGCTTGTCCCACTCCTTCTTCACGATCGCCGCGCGGTGGCGAAGGTAGTAGTCGCGCGAGCCGTAGAGCCCGAAGCGGATCCGCCCGATCCGCCGAACATACAGGTCACCTTCTTCCGGGCACTCGGACCACAGGGCGATGTCCGCTTCACGCCGTGCAAGGCTATAAGGGCGGCGCGAAGTGAGCACTTCGATCGCGAGCCCGGGCAGCCTGTCCTGAAACGAGCCGAGCAGCTTCAGCAGAATGTACGACGGCCACTCGACGGCGTTGATCCGCACCGTGCCGTGCGCGGCCGCGCCGCCGTTCACGTCCGCGGCGCGTTCGATCTGGTGAGCCAGGTTCTCCATCTGCTCCGCCCAGGCCAGCACCCGGGCGCCGAACGCGGTCACGGTACAGCCGGACGGCACCCGGTCGATGAGCGGTTCGCCCAGCCGCCTTTCCAGCTCGGTAAGGCGGCGCGACAAGGTTGGCGCGCTCAGGTCGCACGCCGCCGCGGCGGATCGCATCGTTCCCTCGCGGGCGATTGCGACCAGAATGCGAAGGTCGTCCCAATCGATGTGTTCCATTTTTGAAACGATAGGTTTTGAAATTTGGCATAGCATAACGCAGTTCGCGAGGATAGGATTGGAGCTGGCCATACTTGCCCGGCATCACACGACGAGACCTGCAAGGTCCGGCACGGCGTGGCAAGTGAGGCGTTCCTGCCCATCACACGACTCATCGGCTCTCAGTAGACCGAACGAGCGATACGGAGACATCAATGATTCGCCATTTTCTACCGGCGCGGCGTCGCGCCATCGCAGCCGGCGCGGCCTTCCTCGCCGTGTCGATCTTGCCGATGCCGGCGGCATTCGCCCAGGCCGCGCATAAGCCGAAAGTCGCGCTTGTCATGAAGTCGCTGGCGAACGAATTTTTCCTGACCATGGAAACGGGCGCCAAGGATTATCAGAAGCAGAATCCGGCGAAATTCGACCTGGTCACCAACGGCATCAAGGACGAGACGGACACCGCGAACCAGATCCGCATCGTCGAGCAGATGATCGTCTCGAAGGTCGACGCGCTGGTGATTGCACCGGCCGACTCGAAGGCGCTCGTGCCGGTCCTGAAGAAAGCGGTCGACGCCGGCATCATCGTGGTCAATATCGACAACAAGCTGGACGGCGACGTCCTCAAATCGAAAGACCTGAATATCCCGTTCGTCGGGCCGGATAACGCGAAGGGCGCACAGAAGGTCGGCGACTACCTGGCCAAGCACCTGAAGTCGGGCGACAACGTCGGCATTATCGAAGGCGTCTCGACCACGACCAATGCGCAGCAACGCACTGCCGGCTTCAAGCAGGCCATGGCGTCGGGCGGCATGAAAGTCGTCTCGCTGCAATCGGGCGAGTGGGAAATCGACAAGGGCAACGCCGTGGCGAGCCAGATCCTCAACGCGAATCCGGACGTCAAGGCCTTGCTGTGCGGCAACGACAACATGGCGATCGGCGCCGTATCGGCCGTGCGCGCGGCCGGCAAGGCCGGCAAGGTGCAGGTGGTCGGCTACGACGACATCAATGCGATCAAGCCCATGCTCGCCGACGGCCGCGTTCTCGCCACCGCCAATCAGTACGCCGCGAAGCAGGCTGTGTTCGGTATCGACACGGCTTTGAAAGCACTCTCCGCACACAAGAAACAGTCTGAATTGTCCGGCGTCGTCGAAACGCCCGTCGATCTGGTCACCAAGTAAGCGTGGTGCAACGCGTGGCCCGCTGCGTCAAGGGGCTACGCTGACTGATTTCTGTCCAGCTCGATCTATCCGATGTCCATTCCCATTCCCTCCCTTGCCGATGCCCCGCCCGTGCTGCGTGTTCAGGGCATCGGCAAGACCTATGCCGAACCCGTGCTCGCCGACGTATCACTGGAACTGCGCGCGGGCGAAGTGCTCGCGCTGACCGGCGAGAACGGCGCGGGCAAGAGCACCTTGTCCAAAATCATAGGCGGCCTCGTCACGCCGACTACCGGCTCGATGACTCTCGGCGGCGCGGCGTACGCGCCGGCCAGCCGCAAGGACGCCGAGGCGCTCGGCGTGCGCATGGTCATGCAGGAGTTGAACCTGTTGCCGACGCTCACGGTGGCGGAGAATCTGTTTCTGAACCGCTTGCCGCGGCGCGGCATGTTCGGCTGGATCGACCGCGCCAAACTGCGCGAGGACGCGCGGCACGCCATGGCGCAAGTCGGGCTCGATGCGATCGATCCCGACACGTTGGTTGGCACGCTCTGTATCGGGCATCAGCAGATGGTCGAGATCGCACGCAATCTGATCGGCGACTGTCGCGTGCTGATTCTCGACGAACCGACCGCGATGTTGACCGCGCGCGAAGTCGATCTGCTGTTCGAGCAGGTCGAGCGGCTCAAGGCGCGCGGCGTGGCACTGGTGTATATCTCGCACCGGCTCGAAGAATTGAAGCGAATCGCGCGGCACGCTGCCGTGTTGCGCGACGGCCGCCTCGTGCATGTCGACGAGATGGCCAACCTCACGACCGATCGTCTCGTGACGCTGATGGTGGGTCGCGATATCGGCGACAGGATCGATCTCGGCGAGCGGCGCATCGGCGAGGTGGCGTTCAAGGTCAACGGCATGACGCGCGAGCCGGCGGTGCGCGACGTGTCCTTCGAGGTCAAGGCCGGCGAGATTTTCGGCATCAGCGGCCTGATTGGCGCAGGCCGCACGGAGCTGATGCGGCTCATTTATGGCGCGGACCGCGCGGACGCCGGCAGCGTCTCGATCGGACGTGAAGGCGGGTCACCCGTACCCGTGGCGATCGCCTCGCCCGCGGACGCCGTGAAGCACGGTATCGCACTGATCACCGAAGATCGCAAAGGCGAGGGGCTTCTGCTGACCCAGCCGATTGCCGCCAACATCTCGCTGGGCCACCTGCGCGCCGTGTCGAGCAAGGGTGTGGTGGACGGCCGTCGCGAGGCGGCCTTGGCGCACCAGCAGATCGACGCCATGCGCATTCGCAGCGCCGGGCCGTCGCAGCCGGTGTCGGAGCTGTCCGGCGGCAACCAGCAGAAGGTGGTGATCGGCCGGTGGCTTGCGCGCGATTGCACGGCGCTGCTATTTGACGAACCCACGCGCGGCATCGACGTCGGCGCGAAGTTCGATATTTATGCATTGATGGGCGCGCTGGCCCGCGAAGGCCGTGCTCTCGTGGTCGTATCGAGCGATCTGCGCGAATTGATGGCGATTTGCGACCGGATCGGCGTGATGTCGGCGGGACGGATGACGGGCCTGTTCGAACGCGGCAACTGGACCCAGGACGCGCTGCTGGCCGCGGCATTCGCAGGCTACGCGAAGCGCGAGGACCTGCTGCACGAGCCGATCGAACCCGACGCCAAAGCGCCCGACGAAAGCAAATTTGTGGAGTATTGAGTATGACCGTAGAAACCAGCCTGCCTACGTTGCAGAACGAACCACCCAAGCATGCAAAGCCGCTCGGCGCACGCCTCGGCTTTTCGAACTACATTGGACTGCTCGGCGCGCTCCTCGGGATGATCGTACTGTTCTCGCTGCTGAGTTCGCACTTCCTGACCTACGACACATTCAGCACGATCGCGAACCAGATTCCCGATCTCGTTGTGATGTCGATCGGCATGACCTTCGTGCTGATCATTGCCGGCATCGATCTGTCGGTCGGCTCGGTGCTGGCGCTCGGCGCGGCGCTCACGAGCGTCGCGGCCTTGCAGTGGCATTGGGCGGCGTTGCCCGCGGCCTTGCTCGGCATGGCTGGCGCGACCCTGACGGGCTGCGTGACTGGCGCGATCACGGTGGCCTGGCGGATTCCGTCGTTCATCGTGTCGCTCGGCGTGCTGGAAGCGGCGCGGGGTCTCGCGTATCAGTTGACCAACTCGCGTACGGCCTATATCGGCGACGCGTTCGATTTTCTCTCCAACCCCATCGCGTTCGGCATTTCGCCGGCGTTCATCATTGCCATTGTGGTGATGGTCGCCGCGCAGTTCGTGCTCACGCGCACGGTGTTCGGCCGCTATCTGGTCGGCATCGGCACGAATGAGGAGGCGGTGCGTCTTGCGGGCGTCAATCCGAGGCCCTACAAGATCGCGGTATTCGCGATGATGGGTCTGTTGGCAGGTCTAGCTTCGCTGTTCCAGATTTCGCGGCTCGAGGCCGCCGACCCGAATGCCGGGCAGGGTATCGAATTGCAGGTGATCGCGGCGGTGGTTATCGGCGGAACGAGTTTGATGGGCGGGCGCGGTTCGGTGACGAGCACCTTCTTTGGCGTGTTGATCATCTCGGTGCTTGCCGCGGGGCTCGCGCAGATCGGCGCGACTGAGCCGACCAAGCGCATTATTACGGGAGCCGTCATTGTCGTCGCCGTCGTGCTGGATACTTATCGGAGCCGGCGTCGCGCCGCATAATCGGATCATTCGGTGAATGGTGGGCCGCAATCGTCTTGCGTGGGATGGGAGTAATTAAAAGTGTCAAAAGAAACTAAGCAGGGTCGCGTTCTGGTGGTAGGCAGCATCAATACGGATCTGGTCGCCCGTGCGCCGCATTTGCCGCGCCCAGGCGAGACGATCGGCGGGCACGAGTTCTCGCAGGTTGCCGGCGGCAAGGGCGGGAACCAGGCTGTCGCGGCCGCGCGCATCGGCGCGCAGGTGGCCATGGTCGGATGTGTGGGGAAAGACGCGAACGGCGCGCAGCGGGTCAAGGATCTGGAAGCGGAAGGTATCGACTGCAGCGGCGTCGAGGTTCATCCGACCCAGCCCACCGGCGTTGCCATGGTAACGGTGTCGGACGACGGGCAGAATACGATCGTCGTGGTCGCGGGTAGCAACGGCGAACTCACGCCACAGAGCGTGGCTCGCCATGAGGCGGCCATCAAGGCGTGCGATGTCGTGGTCTGCCAGCTCGAAACGCCGTGGGATTCCGTTCACGCGACGCTCGCACTGGCTCGGCGGCTCGGCAAGATCACCGTGTTGAACCCGGCGCCGGCAACGGGGCCGTTGCCAGCGGAATGGCTGCCGCTCGTCGACTACCTCGTGCCGAACGAGGTCGAGGCCGCGATCCTGGCCGGCCTGCCGGTCGAATCGCAAAGCGGCGCCCGCCGCGCGGCGACGGAGCTGCAAAGAGGCGGCGCGCGCAATGTGATCGTCACGCTCGGCGCGCAGGGGGCTTATCTCCTCGTGGAAGGCGGCGAGGGCATGCATTTTCCCGCGCCGCAAGTGCAAGCAGTCGACACCACGGCGGCCGGCGACACGTTTATCGGCGTCTTTGCCGCGCAACTCGCCTCACGGCAGCCGCTGGAAGGCGCGATCAACCTCGCGCAACGCGCGGCGGCGATTTCCGTGACGCGTGCCGGCGCGCAGCCTTCAATACCCACTCGCGCGGAAGTGGATAGCGCCGCCTGACACGGATGCCGGTTGTGACATGAGGCGGTCCGTACTGCCACTTTCGGTGGCTCGACGTTGATTTATCGGCACCATCTCGCGATGGTGTTCCCTTATCAATCACGCTCTCGAATGGACGAAACATGAGATCACAATGTATAGGCATACTGATGATGTCGCTGGGTCTCGCTGCGTGCGGAGGAAGTATATCGACCACGGATCCTCTCGCTAACGCGCCGAAGATCATCATCGATTCAGACTTCAATACGATGGGGGACGACGGCCAGTTGTTCGCCATGACCACGCAGTTGATGGGACAGGGCAAGGTCAATCTGCTCGGACTCACTGTCGTTACCGGCAACGACTGGCTGCTTCAGGAAGAATCGGATGCGCTCAAGGCAGTGGAGCGCATGGGCGTGCAGAACGTGGTGGGTGTCTACGGCGGCGCGGATTATCCGTTGCACTACGATGTGGCCAGTATTCGCGCCCAGCAGGCGGCTAACCCGCAAGGCTATTTTGGGGCATGGAGCCGCCCCGAGCCTACCCAGCAGTCGCAGCTAGTGGCTCCGCCGGATGGCTTCGCGGTGTCGACGAAACTGCAGACGCAGAGCGCTGCGGATTTCATGATTCAGACCATCAAGCGTTATCCGAACCAGGTCACCATTCTCGAAGTGGGACCCCCTACCAACCTCGCCACAGCGATCATGAAAGCGCCGGAGATCGTGCCGCTGATCAAGCGGATCGTCTATATGGGCGGCGCGATGGCTGTGCCGGGCAATGCTAACGCCGTCGGGGAGTTGAACTGGTGGTTCGATCCGCTCGCGGTACGCACGGTGTTGCAAACGCCGATTCCCCAAGCCGTGATTCCCCTCGACGTGACGAATACGGTGCCGCTGACGCAAAGCGTGTATGACCAGATCGTCAATGACCCGAACAGGCAGACCGCGGTGACGAAGGCGTATGGGATTGCCAATGCGGGTGCATTCGCGAGTCATACCGATCTGTTCGATACGCTGACTATTGCCTACTTTCTCGATCCTGGTTACGCCACGCAAACCAAAAGCGCCTACCTCGATATCGACACGGCGAGCGGCGAAGATCAGGGGCATGTGATGGTGTATCCCGATCAGCCGGCAGCGGGAGCTTCTCCGCAGAAAATCACCTACGTGACGCAGTTCGATAACAACCGGTTTTTCAGCCTTTATGTTGATCTGCTGACGCGACCCGTGCCGATTACGTTGCCGTGATGTCGTGCCGGTTGCCGGCAGCCGTGGCGGCAGTTCTCGTCGTATGCCTGGACTCATGGCCGTTGACCTGGCAAAATAGGGTGCCCGGATGCCGTCATGTGTCGCGAGTCTGCAAGCGGTTTGGATATCTCTACGAATAGTAATGGTGGTATGGAAACAAAACGATCGCGGGTTCGCCGTCAAATATTGTGTCCGCCGATCGGTGCGCTGCTGCGCTACCAGACACGCATCGTCCGCGTCGTTGCAGAAGCGCGCGGGCAGCGGGCAATGATCGAATCGCTCGACACCACGGGCAGGGCATTCGTCAGTACCGTGAAGTGGGCTAGCCTGTGTGAACTCGGCGCGCAGTTGTTCTGATCCGGACGCCGGAGCGGGTGTCAGCAGAATCAGGGAGCGGTCTTATGCGGAAACGGAAGGTCGCAGCAAAGATGGGCGGAGGATCGAGTCTGCCGGAACTGCTGAGCCGGCTTGAACTGGCATTGGTGGGAATGCCCGATCGCAAATCGGTTTGCAAAGCACTGCTGGATCTGAACCGGGCGCTCGGCTCGGTCGGCGAGACAGCGCCGAGACGATGCAGTCGGACTACGCATCCGAGGCGTCAGCGCCAGACGGCGGTCGAATCTTTGTCGCTGTTTTCTTGAGTCTGTTTGTCGGGAGCTGTGATCCGCTAGCTTTTATCGCTTGCATTCAAATAGCGGCGTGAAATGCGGGTTGGCATTTCCGTCTCGTGTTTGGGCTCAGGCCACACACTATGTGGATTCAGGAGCCTGCCAGGAGCGCGAAATCCACGTCTTTGCTCTCGACCACGCCGCCCGTACGCCCCGGCGCGCGTTGATTGCTCCAATAGAGATTCGTGTGTGCGATCACTCCGTCCGGTGGAGGCGCGCCCCATGGCGTCATGTCGACCGTCGTATGAGCGTCGCTGACCAGAATCGCGTCATAGCCACGCACGAGCGCGCCGTGCAGCGTCGAACGAATACACATGTCGGTTTGCGCGCCGGTCACGATAAGCTTACCGACAGCAAGCGTCGATAGCACATGCTCGAGGTTAGTGCCTTCGAACGCGTCGCGGTAGCTCTTTTCAATAATCGCCTCCGAGTGTCGTGGCGACAGCTCGTCGACGATCTGCCACGGGCCGCTGCCAGGTTCCAGCTCTTCGTCACCGTGGCGGACCCAAACGAGCGGTACGTTCGCGCTGCGCGCTTTCTCGACGAGCATGTTGACTGCGCGCAGCACTTCCTGGCGGCGATAGGCTTGAGCGACGACGCCGTTCTGAAGATCGATGACAATGAGGGCGGTATTCGGGCGATTGACGAGCGTAGTCATGGAGTCTCGAGTCGGTTCGGTTGAATCGCAAACACAGCGAGCGAAATTCTGCGGTTCAGGTCTCATGGAGAATAACTCAAGCGCGCGGCTACGGTCGCCCTTTGCTGACATCTCCGCTATTGCCGCAGCGGCCTCAACCCTGCACGAACCTCCTCTGCGAACAACTGCGGCTGTTCCCAGGCCGCAAAGTGTCCGCCCTTGTCGAGCCGGTTGTAATAGACAAGGTTGTGATACGCACGCTCGGTCCAACTCCGCGGGGCCTGATAGTTCTCGCGAGGAAAAACGCTCACGGCAGTGGGAACCGATACATCGGCGCTGGCCAGAAAGTTGAAATGAGACTCCCAATAAAAGCGCGCGGCGGAAATGCCCGTGTTCGTCAACCAATAGAGCGTGATGTCGTCGAGGACATCGTTGCGGGTCAATTCGCCCGCGGACTCACCATTGACGGGATGCCCAAACACGGCCGAGGTCAACGCCGCCGCTGGCTGAACATAGCCGTCGCCGTGATCGAGAAGCCAGCTCGCCAGCGCCACGGGCGAGTCGGACAATCCGTATAGCGTTTGTGGACGCGTCCCCATCTCCAGCGCGTAGGCGCGTCTCTTCCTGGCCGCACTGGCCAGCTGCTCATAAGCGTGCCTTTCGTCATCCGGGAGGCCGGAGGGCGTCGGATCGCCGGCCTGAAGCGCCTTTGCTATTTCAGCGGGAACGGTGGCGGGAAAGTTGACATGAATGCCCAACAATTCCGGTGGCGCCTGCTTACCCATTACGTTGCAGACAACGCCGCCCAGGTCGCCGCCTTGTGCGGCGAATTTCTCGTAACCAAGGCGTTTCATCAGCACGACCCAGGCGCGCGCTGTCTTCTCCGGCCCCCAACCGGTCGTGGCCGGTTTGCCTGAAAAACCGTAGCCGGGCAGCGACGGAATGACCAGATGGAACGCATCCGACGCACTCGCGCCATAGGCCGTTGGGTTGGTCAACGGATCGATGATCTTGAACTGCTCGACGACCGACCCGGGCCACCCGTGCGTGACGATGAGCGGCATCGCATTCTCGTGCTTCGACCGAACGTGGATGAAATGAATGTCCAGCCCATCGATCTCGGTTACGAACTGCGGCAGGGAATTCAGCTTCGCTTCACATTTGCGCCAGTCGTAGTCCGTTGCCCAATGGCGCGCGAGTTCCTGCACCATTGCGAGCGGCACGCCTTGGGAGTCGTCGGTAACCGTCTCCCGTTCAGGCCACCGTGTTGCCTTGATGCGCCTTCGCAAATCGACAAGCTGCGATTCAGGTACGTGTACACGAAGTCGACGAATAGCTGTTTTGTCGCCGTCGGCCGCTTGAGCGACCTGAGCGATAGCCGGGTTCGTTTCTGCAACCGCGAACTGGCTCAATGAGCCGGCCGCAACGGTAGCCGCCACGACGCCGACGAAATGACGGCGAGACGGCGATTGGGGAGAGGTGTTGTCTGACATAGGGCCTCTAAATCGTGACGAAGACAAGTTCCTGATCAATGGCGACGTGGTCCTGCGAGCCACTGCTGGCATCACTCGACGCACAGAGCGCTCGACACGGACGCGTTGGGGTGCGCGGAGGTACTTCTCCGGCTTCCTGGAAGTCGGTCCAAAAGCATGCGTAGAGTCACGCTCAACCTGATGTGGCACGCGCAGATGCATTGCCGCACGAGCCCAACGCCCGATGTCCGTATTCGAGCGCACGGATATATCCCGCATGTGTCGGGAACGGTGCTTTTTGTGTACGGCTGTATCAACCTGTTCTGAAGATACATTGCAATACAAACGGTCATTGTGCTCGCGCGATTCCCGCCTGATGCGGAGCGGATTGAGGCGGTGCCGCAATTGGCGGAGCATCTTGAGCGCATTCATGATGCTGATTGTGTCTGTGTCCATGGATGGGCCGGAGTGGTTGCATGCTGCCGTCGCGCAACCGGCGTTTTGACAGTCCATTCGGCGACTCCGCCAACATCATCTTCCCGCTGCCCGCATTTTCAACTCTTATATAAGACATAAGACATTTGACCTTGCCGCCGGATCCTATTAAAATCGTGCCGAAAACAGTGCCCGGCACAGTCTCGGCGTGCCTTGCAAGCTATCCCCTGAAACGCAAATACCAGCAGGTTCCCCATGCTTGAAAACTATCGTGTTCACGCGGCCGCACGCGCCGCGCTCGGCATTCCTCCCCTGCCGCTGACGGCTCAGCAGACCGCCGAGTTGGTCGAGCTTCTGGCGAATCCGCCGGCCGGTGAAGAGCAGACCCTGCTCGACCTGCTCACCCACCGCGTGCCCGCCGGCGTGGACGAAGCGGCCCGCGTGAAGGCAGGTTTCCTTGCCGCCGTGGCCAAAGGCCAGACCGCCTGCGCACTGATTTCGCGCGCCCGCGCCACCGAACTGCTGGGCACGATGCTGGGCGGCTACAACATCCAGCCGCTGATCGAGCTGCTGTCCGACGCCGAAGTGGCAGCCGTAGCCGCCGACGCGTTGAAGAAAACCCTCCTGATGTTCGACCAGTTCCACGACGTCAAGGAACTGGCCGACAAGGGCAACGCGCACGCCCAGGCCGTGATGCAAAGCTGGGCCGAGGCCGAATGGTTCACCAGCCGTCCGGAAGTGCCGCAAAGCCTGACTATCACCGTCTTCAAGGTCACGGGCGAAACCAATACCGACGACCTGTCGCCGGCCCCGGATGCCACCACCCGCCCGGACATCCCGCTGCACGCGCTGGCCATGCTGAAGAACGCGCGTCCCGGTATCACGCCGGAAGAAGACGGCAAGCGTGGCCCGATCAAGTTCATCGAGTCGCTGAAGGAAAAGGGCCACCTGGTCGCGTACGTGGGCGACGTGGTCGGCACCGGCTCCTCGCGCAAGTCGGCCACCAACTCGGTGCTGTGGTTCACGGGTGAAGACATTCCCTTCATCCCGAACAAGCGTTTCGGCGGCGTGTGCCTGGGCGGTAAGATCGCCCCGATCTTCTACAACACCATGGAAGACGCCGGCGCCCTGCCGATCGAACTCGATGTGTCGAAGATGGAAATGGGCGACGTGGTCGAACTGCGCCCGTACGAAGGCAAAGCGCTGAAGAACGGCGAAGTGATCGCCGAGTTTCAGGTCAAGTCCGACGTGCTGTTCGATGAAGTGCGCGCCGGCGGCCGCATTCCGCTGATCATCGGCCGTGGATTGACCAGCAAGGCGCGTGAAGCGCTGGGCTTGCCCCCGTCGACCCTGTTCCGCCTGCCGCAGCAGCCGGTCAACAGCGGCAAGGGCTTCTCGCTGGCCCAGAAAATGGTCGGCCGCGCCTGCGGCCTGCCGGAAGGCCAGGGCGTCCGTCCGGGCGCGTACTGCGAACCGAAAATGACCTCGGTCGGCTCGCAGGACACCACGGGCCCCATGACCCGCGACGAACTCAAGGACCTGGCGTGCCTGGGCTTTTCGGCCGACCTCGTCATGCAGTCGTTCTGCCACACCGCGGCCTATCCGAAGCCGGTGGACGTGAAGACCCACCATACCCTGCCGAACTTCATCAGCACCCGTGGCGGCATCGCGCTGCGCCCGGGTGACGGCGTGATCCACTCGTGGCTGAACCGCATGCTGTTGCCCGACACCGTGGGCACCGGCGGCGACTCGCACACGCGCTTCCCGATCGGTATCAGCTTCCCGGCCGGTTCGGGTCTGGTCGCGTTTGCCGCCGCCACCGGCACGATGCCGCTGGACATGCCGGAATCGGTGCTGGTCCGCTTCAAGGGCAAAATGCAGCCGGGTGTGACCCTGCGCGATCTGGTCAACGCGATTCCGCTCTACGCCATCAAGCAAGGCATGCTGACGGTGGCCAAGCAAGGCAAGAAGAACATCTTTTCGGGCCGGATTCTCGAAATCGAAGGCCTGCCCGAACTGAAGGTCGAGCAAGCGTTCGAATTGTCGGATGCTTCCGCCGAGCGCTCGGCCGCCGGTTGCACAGTCCACCTGAACAAGGAACCGATCATCGAATACCTCAACAGCAACGTCACGCTGCTGAAGTGGATGATCGCCGAGGGCTACCAGGACCCGCGCAGCCTGCAGCGCCGTATCAAAGCAATGGAACAGTGGCTGGCTGACCCGCAACTGCTGTCGCCGGATGCCGACGCCGAGTACGCAGCCGTGATCGAGATCGATCTCGCCGACATTCACGAGCCGATCGTGGCCTGCCCGAATGATCCGGACGACGTGAAGACGCTCTCGGACGTGGCCGGTGCGAAAATCGACGAAGTGTTCATCGGGTCGTGCATGACCAACATCGGTCACTTCCGTGCCGCATCGAAGCTGCTTGAAGGTAAGCGCGACATCCCCGTCAAGCTGTGGGTGGCCCCGCCGACCAAGATGGACCAGAAGCAGTTGACCGAGGAAGGCCACTACGGCGTCTTCGGTACAGCCGGCGCCCGTACCGAAATGCCGGGCTGCTCGCTGTGCATGGGCAACCAGGCTCAGGTGCGCGAAGGCGCGACGGTCATGTCGACCTCGACCCGTAACTTCCCGAACCGTCTGGGCAAGAACACGAACGTGTATCTCGGCTCGGCGGAACTGGCGGCGATTTGCTCGCGTCTGGGCAAGATCCCGAGCAAGGAAGAGTACATGGCAGACATGGGCGTGCTCACCGCCAACGGCGACAAGATCTACCAATACATGAACTTCGACCAGATCGAGGACTTCAAGGAAGTGGCCGACACCGTGCAGATGTAAGCGTGCTGTCGGGCTACGACGTGTTGTTCTGGGTCGTAGCGCTGCAGAGTGGCGCCGCAGGCTGAAAGGCCTGCGGCGCCATTTTTTTTTCGACGTCGGAGAGCGACCGAAACGGCCGACGCCTACTTTGAAATCTCGTCGAGCATGCGGCCGCCCGTTTCCATCGCGAAGGCGCCGACCACAATCGACCCGAGCACCGAGACGATGGCGAAATAGCCAAATACCGCTTCAATGCTCAGATACGTCAGCAGTCCGCCGATAATGACCGGTCCGACCACCGACGAAAGCCTTGTGATGGCGGACGCAGCGCCGGCACCGCTGGCGCGGATTCGGGTCGGATACACTTCGGGCGCATAGACATAGACTCCGCACTGGACGATCGCAATCATGGCAACGCTGATCGACGCCAGGACCAATACCTGTTCGGCGGGTACGCGCGCACCGCTGAAGGCGAGATAGAGCATCGGGACCGCCGCGCCGAGAAAGGCGATGGCGAAAGTCTTTCTGCGGCCGAGATAGTCGATCACGAATACGCCGATCACCGTGCCGATGAACGTCGCGATCATGCTCACCATTCCATAGCGCAATGCGACATTGAGCGGCAAGTGATAAACCGTCCGGTACAGCGACGGCAGCCAGACCAGAATGCCGTACGTCGTCAGACTCGCGCAGCAGGCCATCACCCACACCACCAACGTGCGCGCCGCAAAACCAGCCTTGAATAGCGCGCGAAACGACTCCTTCTTTCCGTCGGGTTGGGTTTCGACAATTTGCAAAGCGGGCAGGCGCGCATAGTCGGAAGCGGGCATGGATTGTTCGATGCGTTCGAGGATCTGATTTGCTTCGGCAGCGCGTCCGTTGATCGCAAGCCAGCGCGGCGATTCAGGCGCGGTGCGCGGCAGGATCGCCGCAAGCACGATAGGCAGCGCGCCGACCACGAACATCGCCTGCCATCCATAGGTGGGAATCAGCCACATCGCGGCAATCGCGGCAATCAGATTGCCGACCGCAAACGTCGATTGAAGAATGAAAATCAACCGGCCGCGTGTTTTCGCGGGGCACAGTTCGTTCATGTAAGTGGCCGAGACGGGCGACTCGCCACCGAGCCCAATGCCCTGGAAGAACCGCAACGCGATAAATACCGCATAGCTGGGCGCATACGCCGATGCGAGACTGCCCAGCGCCAGAATCACGAGAATCCAGCGCAGCACGCGCAAGCGCCCAAAGCGTTCGGCGGCGGCGCTGAAAAACAGTGCGCCGATGGTCTGCCCGACATAGCCGCCCGAGACCAGCCAACCCGCGTCCGCGGGCGTCAAATGCCACAGGCCGATCAGCACCGGCATGACGAAAGCGATCGTCAACGCGTCGAACGCATCGGTCATGTGGACGAAGCCGATGACTCCCAGCACCCGTGTATGCCAGCGTGTGAGCGGCAAACGTTCGATTCTCGCCGAGATGGTCGCCGCGTCATGCAGACCGCTTGCGCGCGTGACGACGTCAGCGTCGTTCTGTTTCATTGTGCTTGAGATTTCCATCATGTCCTCGAAAGGGATACTGCGGGGAAGAACGCGGCTTTAGATGAAATTCAGGCCAGGTCGAGAGTCAGCGATTCGCTCTTCGCGCGGGAGACGCAGATCATCATTACCTTGCCGGCGGCTCGCTCGGATTGCGTCAGTACGGAATCGTGGTGGTCCGGGCAACCACTCAGCACGCGGGTTTCGCATGCGCCGCACAGTCCTTCGCGGCAGCTGTATTCGACATCGACGCCGGCTTCTAGCAACACGTCCAGCAGCGCTTTGCCCGCCGGTACGACGAGCTCTCTGCCGCTGCGCGCGAGCGTCACCGAGTAGCCCGGCTGCTGCGTATCGGCGACAGGAAGGCTCGCGGCAAAGCGCTCGATATGCACGTTGCGAATGCCGGCAACGGCGCAGCCAGCTTCGAACGCGCTCAGCATCGCGCCCGGTCCGCAACAGTAGGCGTGAACGCCAGCCGGTTGTTGCGCGAGGAATGCGGCGAGATCGAATGGGCGTCCGTCGTGTTCGTCGTCGAAATGCAGAAGCACGTCGCCGCGCAGCGCCGCCAGTTCGTCGAGAAACGCCGCTTGCGCACGAGTGCGCGCGCAATACACGAGACACGCGTTCTTGCGCGTCTGACGCAAACGGCGGTACATGCACAGCATCGGCGTGATGCCGATGCCGCCCGCAACCAGCACGGTCCCACTTGCCTGTTCATCGAGCGCGAAGTTGTTGCGCGGCTTGCCGATCTGGATCGTCGTGCCGCAACGCAATTGCTCATGCACGTAGCGCGAACCGCCGCGACTCTTTGCATCGTCCAGCACGCCGATTACATAGCGAGCGCTTTCGTCCGGCGAGTTGACGAGCGAATAGCTGCGCGTGATGCCGTTCGGCAAATGCAGATCGATATGCGCACCCGGTGTGAAAGGCGGAAACACGGTGCCTTCCACCGGCACGAGTTCGATACTCAGAACCCGCGCGGCTTCATGGCGGATCGTGCGAACCCGTGCACTGAGGCTCGCGCCAGGGCGCGCCGCGCCGCCGGCAACTGATTGTTCGTCCATGTGTTCATACTCTCGATAGATGACTGCGCCGCGCAATCAGGACGTCTCGGTTTCGCGCTCGTCTTTCTGACGCGCACCGTGCACCGAGAAAAAGCGCGCGCGATTGACCTTCTGTCCGATCGCCGCCTCATACGCTTCCCGAACTTCTTCGGGTTGTCCGTACTGTCCGATGAAATCGCGCAGATAGGCGCCGAGCAGCGGATGCGCGGCGAGCGCTTCGCGCGTCATGCCGTTCAGCATTTCGTCGCGGCACGCCGACGGCAAATAGACGTTGTGATTCGCGGCGCTGTCGGTAATCAAACCCTTCGGCGTCTTGCCCTCGGCCACCGCTTCGAGTTCCTCGAAGAAGCGCCGGCGCAACATCACAATGCCGCGATCGCTCGCGCCCAGCGTCTCTTTGGTGCGGTCGGTGATCGCGCCCTGGCCGACCCATGCGGCGAAGTCCTGGTTTGCCACGTGGCTCGTGATCCACTCGCCGTTTTCGTCGCGCACTGGCCCATACCACGAAGGAATGTGTTGCTGAACATAGGGCTCCTGTTCCTTCGGCACCTTGTTGAATACCCACAGCAGGCTCAACGTGTTTTCATCGTCGATAGGCACGCGCCATTCGAAATGGTGTCCAAGGTAAAAGCCGTTCGGCCACAGAGTCACGCGGCCCGTGGTCCACATCGGGTTCTCCTCGTTTTCGTGCGCGCGCAGACGTTTGTAGATGAAGCCGTAATCGAACTCTTCGTACAGCGTGCGCAAGTGCGTCGGCACGTGTTCGGACTGGCTGTCCTGTTGCCGCTCGGTCCAGTTGTTGTGCGTCCATTCGAAGTGGATCGGATCGATCGAATTCTCCTGGCACTGAAACCAGTTGCACGGAACCTCCGCCATCACGACCTGCGCGAAGCCATTCGTGTAGTTGAACGGCTCCCAGTCCGGCAATTCCGGCGCGGGCGCGGGGCCCATGTAGGCCCAGATCATGCCGGCCTTCGCGCGCACTTCGTACGCGGTGATCTTTGTCTTCTGACGCAGCCGCGCGTCGACGTCCACGATCTCTTCATACGGCTGGTGCGTGCATTGGCCGCTCGCATCGAATTCCCAGCCGTGATACGCGCAGCGCAAGCCGCATTGCTCGACGAAACCGAACGCGAGATCGGCGTTGCGATGCGGGCAACGGCGCTGCACGAGGCCGAACGTGCCGCTCAGGTCCTTGAAGAGCACGAGGTCCTCGCCGAACAACCGGATCGGTCGCACCGATTTCTGATCGAACTCGCTGACGCCCGCGACCGGGTGCCAGTAGCGGCGCAAGTAGTCACCCATCGGCGTGCCCGGACCCACCTGGGTGAGTAGATTGTTTTTTTCCTGACTCAACATGTCCTGTGTCCTCGAACGTTGGAAACGCGGCTTGGCGCATGAGCCATGCACTGCCGGCGATGTGTGAATTCTTCGCGACGGGCCCGGCGTTGCACAACCTCTCCAAAATCCAAAAAGGTTGCCGTTCGTCTCGCGTGCCTATCCGCTTGCCTGACGCCGAGGGGCGGGTTTTTCCTGGTCTTTCCCGCTTGCTGTCAAAAACAATCCGCCTCAGAATGACTGTTCATTTACGTTCTATATGTTCAATATTGAACATATAGAACGTCATAACGTGAGGATGGACATGCTGAAGATCGGGATCATCGGTGGCGGAATTGGCGGGCTGGCCGCGGCAATCGCATTGCGCAAGGCGGGGCATCAGGTCACCGTGTTTGAACAGGCGGAGCGCTTCGGGCGCGTCGGCGCGGACATCAACCTGACGCCCAACGCGGTGCGCGCGCTCGACGGACTCGGCGTCGGCGCGCAGTTGCGCGAGACGGCGGCGCGTCCGAGTGCGCGGATCAGCCGGATGTGGGACACCGGCGAGGAAACCTCGCGGCTGGCGATGTCGGACGAGGCAGAACGCAAATACGGCGCGCCGCAACTGACCATGCATCGCGCGGACGTGATGGCGGCGCTCGAGCAGGCGCTATTGCCCGGCGAACTTCACCTCGGCAAGCGCACGGAGACGTTCGGCGAAACCGGGAACAGTGCGACGGTCAGGCTCGCGGACGGCTCGACCCACGTATTCGACCTGCTGATCGGTGCGGACGGCATCCATTCGGGTGTGCGCAAGTTCCTGTTCGGCGACGAACGCCCGCAGTTCACCGGCATCGTGTCGTACCGCGCGGTCGTGCCGGCCGACCGGCTCTCGGGTGGCGATCTTGGCGCGTTCGTCAAATGGTGGGGGCCGACCGACGATCTGCAGATCGTCACATTCCCGCTGAACCGTGGCCGCGACGTGTTCATCTTCGCGACCACGTCGCAGGCCGACTGGACCCACGAATCGTGGACCACGCCCGGCGACCCGGACGCGTTGCGCGAGGCGTACGCGGCGTTTCATCCGGAAGCCCGCGCGTTGCTCGCCGCGTGTGACACCGTGCTCGCGTCGGCGTTGTATATTCGCGATCCGCTGCCGAAGTGGACCGGTCAACGTATGGCGCTGCTCGGCGACGCCTGCCATCCGATGATGCCGTTCATGGCGCAAGGCGCGGGCATGGCTATCGAAGATGCCGTAGTGCTCTCGCGCGCACTGAAGGACATCGGCCCGGACGGCCTCGGCGCGGCGCTGGCGCGCTATGCCGAGGCGCGTCAGTCGCGCACGGCGCAAATCCAGATCGGGTCGCGCGGCAATAATTGGCTCAAGGCCGGCGGCAACGCCGACTGGGTGTACGGCTACGATGCGTGGACCGTACCGCTGCCGGAACAGGCTCGCGAACTGGCGTAGCCGCTCACCACTGAACATGCCTCGATGACAGAGACACCCGACACCCCAAAGCCCGCCGACAATTCCGCTTCGCCGGTGGAACGCGCGTTCCGTTTGCTGCGGTTCATCGCCGAAGGTGGCTCGACCGCCAATCTGAGCGACGTGGCGCGACAGATCAACGTGAACCGCGTGACGGTGATGCGCCTGCTCGAGTCGCTCAAGGCCGCAGAGCTGATCGAGGCGAACCCGCAGGGTGGATCACATCGTCTCGGCATGCCGTTTCTGACGCTCGCGGCGAGCGCGCTCGGCGGCTCTGACCTGACGGCGCGAGCGCGCCAGATACTGCCCGGACTGGTGGAGAAAACCGGCCTGTCAGCGTATCTCGCGGTGCTCGAAGGACCTCGGATCGTCTATCTGCTCTGCGAGACGCCGGACATGCCACTCGTGAGCCGGATTCGCGTGGGTAGCCGGATTCCCGCACATCGCGCGACGCCTGGGCTCGCGATGCTCGCCGGCCTCGCGCCGGCGGCGCTCGACGCGCTCTACGCGAGCTATCCCGAAGACGAGGACCGGCCCGACTGGGACACACTGGCCGCAGCGCTCGACACCGTGCGCGCGAACGGCTGCGCCTGGAGTTTCTCCGGCCTCGAAGCGGGCATCGATTCGTGCGCGGCGGCGGTCAGGGACAGCCGGGGCATCGTGGTCGCGGCATTGAGCGTCGCGGGCCCGAACAGCGCTTTTTCCGCCGCTGAGACGCTGCGCGCCACCGCCGAAGCCAGCGTGAAAGCCGCCGCAGACGCGCTCTCCCGTTCGAGTCTGTAGCCCTTGTTCCGTATGCGGATCAGGCTCCGCCATGGAGCCGTTGCTTAATTTCAAAACGAGACGATCGGATACTTTTTCGGGAGCCACGGTCCTTGGCGTGCTTTTTTGCGTCGCCAAGAATCCCCCCATCTGCTTGCCGGTTCGTGTCGAACCGCCGGCGGCCGATGCGCGATGTGCGGCCATAAGAACACACAGCTGTTCGAGTCGCGCATTTTCGGGGAGGCCGGTTGACGTGACCGACTCCAAACCCACAATGATAAGCATTGCTGCATAAAAGGCTTGGTGAAAAATGAAGGTGACACGATCGGTTCTCTCCGCGACATGGCTCGCAGCAGTGACAGCATTCGCCAGCGGCGGCGCACAGGCGCAAAGCAGCGTGACGCTGTACGGCATTGTCGACACAGGCGTCCAGTACTACAACAAAGCAGCGAGCGGCGGTTCTGTCATCGGCATGCCTTCGCTAACGGGTGAAGTGCCGTCGCGCTTCGGACTGCGCGGCACCGAGGATCTCGGCGGCGGCTACAAGACGTTCTTCGTGCTCGAAAATGGCTTTGCGCTAAATAGCGGCGCGCTCAACTACGGCGGACGCCTGTTCGGGCGTCAGGCGAACGTCGGCGTCAGTTCTCCGTACGGCGCGTTGACGCTCGGCCGGCAGATGAACATGTCGATGTACGTGCTGTTGAACGCGGACGTGATCGGCCCGTCGATCCATTCCATGGCGAGCTTCGACAGCTATTTGCCGAACGCGCGCAGCGACAATGCAGCGGGTTACCTGGGCAAGTTCAACGGCTTTACCGTGGGTGGAACTTATAGCACCGGGCGTGACGCGGCGGGCCCCGCCGGTCCGTCCGCGACCAACTGCGCCGGCAATGTGGCGGGCGACCCGGTCGCATGCCGGCAATACACCATGATGCTCGCGTACGACGCGCCGCAATTCGGCGCTGCCGCATCATATGACGTGATGCGCGGCGGCACGGGCGCGTCCGCGCCACTGTCGAGCGCGGCGTACACCGATACGCGCACGATTGTGGATGCGTACGCGAAGTTCGGTTCCGCAAAAGTGGGCGGCGGCTGGATTCGCCGCAATACGTCGGCGGCTGCGCACAGCCAGTCCGATATTTATTTTCTCGGCGCTTCGTACTATGCGACACCGGCGTTATCATTTGATGCCCAGGCGCTGCGTTATTTGCTGCGCGAGACATCGGACTCCACGTTATTCGTTGGGCGCGTGAATTACCTGCTGTCGAAGCGCACCACGGTGTACACGTCGGTCGGCTACGTGACGAATAGCTCGCGCGGCGCGGCTGCCGTCGCCGCGGGCGGGTCGGTCGTCGGCGCGGGGCAAAACCAGCTCGGCGTGATGGCCGGCATCCAGCAGCGTTTCTGAGCGCGCGGCGCTTCGCGAGGACCTGACCGCTGGATCCGCCGCGCAGTCGGCATCACGGTGCGATCCACGGAGTATCACTATGGCAACAGATCTGCTGAGCGACATTCTTGCTGACCTGCGTGCGGACGCGGTCGTCACCGGGAGGTTCACGTTGAGTGCGCCGTGGGCGATCCGCAAACCCGCCGTGTCTGGCGCCGCATTTCGCATGTGCACCGGCAGTCCGTTTTATCTGATGGTCGAAGGCGAGCCACCGGTATACGTGAAACCGGGGGATTTCGTGTTGCTGCCGCATGGCAACGAACACATCATGGCATCGGCGCCCGACGAACCGCCGGTCCCGTTCGATTCGCTGATGGCCGACAAGGGCATTTATCCACGCTTCGATACGCCGCTCGAATTCACCGCGGGCGGCGGCGGCGCGACCAGCGAACTCTATACGGGCATCGTGGTCTATCGCGACATCATTCGCAGTCCGCTTTTCTCAGTGTTGCAGACGTTGATCCACGTGCGCGCGGACGATCCGGCCGTGGCGCCCTGGCTCGCCAGCACACTGCAAAGCTTCATTCAGGAATCGATGGCCTGCCAACCCGGCTGGGCGATCGCGGCCTCGAGGCTTTCGGACGTGCTGTTCGTTCAGTTGCTGCGCGCGCATCTGCAGTCGACCGCGAATCATTCCGGCTGGCTGCGCGGTCTAGCCGATCCTCAGATCGGACGCGCGGTGGCGCTGATTCATCGGGAGCCGTGTCGGGAATGGAGTGTCGCGGGGCTCGCGGCGGCGGCGGGCATGTCGCGCTCGCGCTTCAGCGCGCGTTTTATGGACGTGGTCGGCGACACGCCAATCGGCCATCTGACCGCCTATCGGATGTATCTCGCGAGCGGTGAATTGAAGCGAGGCAAACGCACGCTGATCGAGATCGCGGAAACGGTTGGCTATACCTCCGAGAAAGCGTTTGCGCGAGCATTTCATCGGTGGTCAGGGATGGCTCCGAGGCGTTACGCCCGCAGTGCGCACGCACTGAACGACACGGCCAGGCAAAGTTGAGTCTCTTGCGCGTGACATGCGCTGTGAAGCGACGAACTTGAAGCAGGCGAGTCATCCATCAAGAGCGTTTCATCCATTCAGTGTGGCAAATACCCAGATACAATATGTTTCGCGTCGAGTTTGTATTTTTTGATTCTTTTGCCCAAGGGCGCAAATTTATTGCAAGAAAGGGCCGCCACGATGGATATCTCCAACAATGACTGCACATCTCGACGACTACGATCGGAAGCTGCTCACTGAGGTACAGAAGGATGCGCGGATTCCGCAGAATGAATTAGGTGCGCGCGTCAACCTGTCGACTGCGGCCGTCAACCGGCGTCTGAAGCGCTTGTGCGATGACAGCGTGATAGAACGCTACACCGCAGTGGTTGAACCGGCGGCCGTGGGCTATCCGTTGACGATTGTTGTGACGGTGGAGATCGAACGCGAGCAGATCGACCTGCTTGATTCAATGAAGCGAACGTTCGAGGCTTGTCCGCAAATCCAGCAGTGCTATTACATTGCCGGCGAATGGGATTTTGTGTTGGTACTTGTCGTGCGCAATATGGACCAGTACAACGATCTGACTCGACAACTGTTCTTCGGCAACAATAACGTAAAGCGCTTCAAGACGCTGGTGGTCATGGACCGCGTGAAGACCGGGCAGAATGTTCCGGTTCATGTCGAACCCTGAGATTCGCCTCCGGGCGAAGAGCAAAACTGTCTGCGGTTTTGCTGTCCACGTTGCCGGCACCGCCGCGCCCATAGATGGCGCGACGGCGCGAAAGTGAATCAGCCTCCACGTTTAAGCCAGGCGGCTTGCCTTGATAGAACCGACTCCGCCGTCTCGCCAACACACTCTTTGTAAACGGATGGCGCTGTGGCACCTTCGGTGCTGATGAGCAGCACGCGCGATTCGGCATTCAATCCGGCTTCGGCCTTCCAGGCGGGTTGTTGAAGCAGCGCAATAAGACCAGCGAGACCAGCGGCACCTGACTCGCCGACGAGAAGCGGTGCGTCGCAAGCGTTGCCGGTTGCGGCCACGCGCATCGCCTCTGTAGCGGCGGTGTCGCTCACAGTCATAAAATAATCCGCGCCTGCTTGCAGGATCTTCCATGCGATTGGCGATGCTTCTCCACAGGCGAGGCCCGCCATTAAGGAGTCGACCGATCCTGCGGCCTTTGTCACTCGACCGGCCGCCGCGCTTTGATACAAACAGTCCGCCTGGTTCGGTTCGACCACAATAAAACGCGGGCGGTTGAGTTGGTGGAACTCCCAAAGATAACCGACGATGCCTGCCGCGAGACCGCCCACTCCCCCTTGCACGAACACATGGGTAAATGCGCATTCGTCGACGGTGGAGTCTGACTGCTCGATCACTTCTGCTGCGATGGCACTGTAGCCTTGCATCACGTCGCGCGGAATGTCCTCATATCCCTCATAAGACGTATCCGACACCACGTTCCACCCGTTCTTCGTTGCCAGCCGGGCGGCCTCCTCGACCGACTCGTCGTAATTGCCGGAGGTACGAATGATCCGCGCGCCGAAACGGGCGATAGCCCGTTCGCGCTCCTCGTTCACGTTCGCGTGGATCACGATCACGCATTCACACCCAACGGCTTGTGCTGCTGCGGCCAGCGCCTTGCCGTGGTTGCCGTCAGTGGCGCTGATCACGGTGAAGTGTCCAAGCAGATCGCGGTGACGCCCTTCGAACAGATCTTTTGCGGTCAACCGGTGTTCGGGCCAACGACGCATGATCAACCGCACCAGCGCAATGGGAGCGCCAAGCGCCTTGAAGCTACCGAGAGGCGAGCGGGTGGATTCATCCTTGAGGCTGATCTGTGCGACGCCAAGCTGTTGGGCGAGCCCTGGCAGATTCCATAATCGCGTCCCGGCCATGTTGATGCTCTGCCAGTGCGAAAGCCACTCACGGCTTTGCGCCGCCGACGCTATGTTCAATATGGCCTTCAGACCATCGGGATATGGCAAGTGCAGAACATTCTCGTTTGATGTGAACATTTAATGGCGATCCAGACAATAGTTGAGGCGGAGCAACTGATAAACCATTTATTTGCATTCAGGCGATAGGCGTCTGAACGTGGTGCGTAAATGGTAGTACGGGCAACCTTATCTTTTCGCGCAAAATGCCTGAACCTTTTGCAACGCCGTTGCAGATCATGAGCAGAATACGAGAATTCTTGCCGTTGACGCGAAGAGCCTCTTATGGCGCCAGGGGCGAATCCGATCCGGATGCACGGTGAGCCAACTGAGCATCTGACGCTGCGCAGTCGTGCTCGCGGTGGGTGCTCGAGGTCGAGGTCGTCAGCGTGACCTTGATTGCGGAATTGGCGAGGCTGCGCGCCCAATGAAAATTGTTGCGGAACGAGGCGTTATTTCGATAAAAATGCGCGAAACAAAGGCCGTTGCGCGTTTTGGATATCAATGCGCGTCGATATACTTTTTCTACGCCTTGCAACTCGACGAAGCCTTGGGGCGAATCAGTTCGATGCCGCGAGTGAGCAATGAATCAGACACGCGATCTTCTACCCATTTCAGGGTGATTCGTCTGCTCATAATGCTAATTGAAACATAAGGAATGCAAATAGAGAGAGTGGATTGCGGCGATATAAACACGAACATGTCGCTGGTCTTCTGGCGCGAAGGTATAAGCAGGCGCGCTGCCCGGTGACGTTACTAAATGAAGAAGTTCGATGAACCAGTACGGGAGATTGATATGGACGCAGTGCTTCGCAAGTTGAGCCCCATGAGTGCCGCAACCCTTCTGTTTGCCACGATGGCGTCGACGGCGTCGGCCGATCAGGTTGTCAAGATAGGTCACTTCGCGCCGTTGACCGGCATGAGCGCTCACGTGGGAAAGGACGACGAGAACGGCGCTCGCCTTGCGATCGAAGAGATCAACGCAAAACATCTGGTCATTGACGGTCAGAAAGTCACGTTGGAGTTGGATGGGCAGGACGACGCGGCCGATCCAAAGACGGGGACAGTGGTTGCGCAGAAAATGGTTGATGACGGCGTGGTCGCTGTGGTCGGCAGCGATATGTCGAGTACGTCCATTCCCGCCGCCAAGATCTTCAGCGACGCAGGCATCGTGCAGATTTCGCCGGGCGCGACCAATCCGGACTACACGCTGCTCGGCTACAAGACCGCATTCCGTGTGGTCGGAACCGATGCACAGCAAGGACCGGCGCTAGCGAACTATGCCGTCAAGGTGCTGAAAGCGCGGACCGTAGCAATCGTGGATGATTCGACTTCCTATGGTCAGGGTCTCGCCAGTCAGTTCGAGAAGGGTGCGAAAGCACAAGGCGCGACGGTGCTTTCGCACGAGGCAACGAGTGACAAAGCAGTCGATTTTCGTTCCATCCTTACCCGAATCAAAGGCGAGCATCCTGATGTGATCATGTACGGTGGCGAGGATGCAACCGGTGGCCCGTTTGCGAAACAAGCCGCGCAACTCGGCATTCGCGCGCGGATTCTAGCCGGGGATGGCGTCTGCACGGAGTCGCTGGCGCAATTGGCGGGCACGGCAACCGATAACGTTGTCTGCTGCGAAGCAGGAATGGCACTCTCGAAGATGCCGGGTGGCGCAGCGTTTGTCGAAAAGTATAAGACGCGTTTCGCGCAACCCATTCAGATCTACGCGCCGTACGCTTACGACTCCGTGTACATCATCGTGGACGCAATGAAGCGGGCAAACTCGACCAACCCCGCGAAGATTTTGGCGGCAATGCCGTCGACCCACTACAAGGGCGTCATTGGCGAAACGGCTTTCGATTCAAAGGGTGACTTGCAACATGGCGTGATCTCGTTGTTCTACTACAAGAAGGGCGAGAAGACACTGATCGACGTTATGCAAATGTAGATCCAGAAGCGTTGGCAGGAGACCACGAAGGTTTCATTTTTCACTCATGCGAGAGCGGGCACCCGGGTATCTCCGAGAATTGCCCGCACTTGCTTTGTGTGAGGTCGGGTTCACACCCAGAGGCGGCAGTTCTCGAAATGTCGAGTTTGGTATAGCGTCTGTCGACCGTTCAACCGGGAAGGGGACTTGCAGCTGCGTGCAGCGCGTCCCATGAAGCTCATTCCGCTTTCCCCAGAACGATAAAAACGAAAAACGCCGAGTTACTCGGTGACGAGCGGGCCCGCGTGATACTGCTCATCAGTCACCGGCTCCATCCACTCGACGTTTTTGCCATCGAGCATTTCGGTGACCGCAAGATGCGACATTGCCGTTGTCGCAGCAGCGCCATGCCAGTGCCGCTTGCCGCACGAACACGAGACGACGTCTCCAGCGCGAATTTCAGTTCGCGAGCCGCCTTCGCACTGCGTCCAACCTACACCTGAAAGCACGACCAGCGTCTGCCCGAGCGGGTGCGTATGCCAGAAGGTGCGTGCGCCCGGCTCGAATGTGACGATGGCGCCGCCAAGGCGCGCCGGGGCCTCGGCCTGGAAGAGGCTGTCGATACGAACGGCGCCGGTGAACCAGCTTTCAGGGCCTTTGATGGACGGCTTGGTGCCGTTACGGACGATGGTCTGAGCTTCCTGGGTCATGGTTCTGATCCTTTGACGTATTGGGGGCGTGACCGCGATGCACGTGCGGCCATGGAGCGCGATGACAGATAATTTAGTTCTTCAGCCGGCTCCCGACTAGGTGGCAAAATGGGCATACACTCATGCACAGGTGCATAAATGCCTACTCCGGACCTGAATGATCTGGTCGCGCTTCTAACCGTGGCACGCGAGCGGAGTTTTACGCACGCTGCCGCGCAACTAGGTGTATCGCAGTCATCTCTGAGCAGAACGGTGACTTCGCTTGAAACGAAGCTTGGAATGCTCCTGCTCAATCGCACGACTCGCAGTGTTTCCACGACAGAAGCCGGTCAACGCCTTCTCGACTCCGTTGCTCCGAAACTTGAAGAGATCGAGGCGGAGTTGCAGGCGGTCGCTGAACTTCGAGAACGACCGGTAGGGACGGTGCGGATCTCCGCGACAGACTACGCCGCGAACCAGTACATCTGGCCCAAGCTGCAAGGGTTGTTGCGCGAACATCGAGAGCTGCACATTGAGCTGATCAACGACTACGGCCTGTCGGACATTGTCGCGGAGCGTTTTGACATAGGGGTGCGTTTGGGGGATCAGGTGGAGAAGGACATGATCGCTGTACGGATTGCGCCGGATGAAACGCTGGCGATCGTCGCGGCACCGGAATACCTTCGCGAAACGCCACCGCCGAGCGCACCGCTCGAACTCACCACCCATAACTGCATCAATTTGAGGTTGCCCACGAGGGGCACGCTCATGCCGTGGGAGCTCAGAAAAGGCAGACGCCGGCTGGAGGTGAAAGTGAGCGGCCAGCTCGTTTTCAATAACTCGTACCAGATGCTGGACGCGGCTTTGAAAGGATTCGGAGTCGCTTACCTTCCAAAGGCGCTCGCGGAACCGAGTGTCCAGGCGGGACGACTTTGCTGGATTCTTGAAGACTGGTTTCCTACGTTGACTGGGCATCACGCGTACTATGCGACGCGGCGCCAGTCATCGCTTGCGGTTCGCCTGGTTATCGCGGCTTTGCGCGGCGGTTAGTGGATCGTAGCGCAACTGCACAACCACACCCGCGATAGCCTTCCTGCCTTCTGGCGCGAGCTATGCGGGAACAGGACGCTACCGTTGCCGTCTCAAGTCACTGTATTCGACGCGCGCCGACCGGCGCTGTATAGCCTCGATTCGAGAGAGGGTGTCAGAAAGCGCTAGCCGCCAGTCACAGGCGGGAAGAATGCAATTTCGCTGTCCTGGCGAATGACGAAGCTACCTGTAACCATTTCCTGATTGACGGCCACTCGTACTGGCTTTTCTTCATGAAGTGCCTCGGCGAACCGTGGACTACTTGCAATGAGCCGTTTGCGCAAGCTTTCAACGTTGATGTGCTGCGCGTCTATGTCGACAATTTCCTGCGCAACACCGAGTTGCTCGCGAATGCTCGCAAAATATTTGATGGTGAGTTTCATGTGTCTGTTCCGTTTTGCTTTAGCCCCAACGGAGCATGGCTTGCTCGTCGCGTGATTTCGCTTCGACCCACCGCGCCGTGCCGTCGCGCCGGACTTCCTTTTTCCAGAACGGCGCGTGCGTCTTCAGGAAATCCATGATGAATTCGCACGCCTCGAAAGCAGCCGCGCGATGCGGCGCGGCCACGGCAACCAGGACGACTGGATGACCGAGTGCCACGCGTCCGACCCGATGCACGATCTTGACCGCGTCGAGCACCCAGCGCGCGGAAGCCTCTTCCACGATGCTCCAGAGCGAATGCTCGGTCATGCCGGGATAATGTTCGAGTTCCAGCGCGACGATATCGTCACCGTCGCCGCTATTGCGCACAATGCCGACGAAATCCACGATCGCTCCGACTCTCGGATTACGCATGATCGGCGTGACTTCGGCGAAAGCATCGATAGGCGACTGCTGGACCCGAACTTCGAAACCCGCGGCTATGGAGCCGTCGGGCAACGGGCCTGATGCGCCGCCTTCGGCGCCAGCAGGTAATTCAATGTCGAGCTTTGCGTTCTGGACTGAATGGGGTGTCGTCATGTCCTGTCCTTGATGGTTTCCTCGTGAGACCGGAAACAGCTCAGCCGCCGACCAGCGACATGCGCACTGTCGGATAGCTTTTTCCCGTTCCTGTTCGACGTCGGTCGGCGTGCAATTCCGAGTAACGGTCGTCGCGTGCCTGCCAGTGTGAATGGAGCTCGTCAATCAGGCGTGCTGTCGGCACCGCATCGCCTAGCCAAGGTTTTAGATCGGCGCCCTGCGTGGCAAAGAGGCAGGTGTAGAGATGTCCGTCCGCAGAGACGCGCGCGCGAGAGCATTCCCCACAAAACGGTTCTGACATGCTGGCGATAAAGCCGACCTCGCCCGTGCCGTCCGCATGGCGATAGCTTACCGACGTGGCCGCGTTGTTTGCCCTATCGTTCGCGACGAGGGGATATTCGCTTTCGACGATCGCGCGGATCTCTCGCGCGGTGAGCACGGTCGACTTCGACCAGCCGGTTGCGCCGCCAACGTCCATGTACTCAATGAAACGCACGGCGGTATCGGTCCCTCTGAAGTGGCGGACAAGCGGGAGAATCTGACAGTCATTTACGCCGCGCTCAATAACGGCATTCACCTTGACAGGCGCGAGGCCCACCGCATGCGCTTGCTCGATACCGTCGAGAATGCGTGCCACAGGAATGTCGACATCGCTCATACGGCGGAAGACCGGATCGTCCAGCGCATCGAGGCTGACCGTGACGCGGCGCAGACCGGCGTCGCGCAATGCGCGCGCACGCGCGGCGAGCAGCGAACCGTTCGTCGTCAGCGCAATGTCGAGCGGTTGACCGCTCAGGCTCGTCAGCGAGGCAAGCCGTTCGATGAACGATTCGAGCCCGCGGCGCAGAAGAGGCTCTCCACCCGTGATACGGACCTTCTCGACGCCGAGCGCCACGAACGCCCGAACGATCTTCATCATCTGATCGAACGAAAGCCGCTCCGACGCGCGCAGGAAACGATAATCGGCGCCAAAGACTTCGCGCGGCATGCAATAGGCGCAGCGGAAGTTGCATTGGTCGATAACGGATAGACGGAGATCGCGCAGCGGCCGGCCGAGCCGATCCGTGACGGATGCAGCGGCGCCTGATAGGGTGTGCCCGGGCGATTCGAGGTGGGCGATGACGGCTTGAGCGGTAGCGTTCACGATCGTGGAATAAGCAGCAGCAAGCGGAAAAAGTAGGGGCCTTGGCCCTTTCCTGCTCGACGCCCAGCGGACTGGGCGATGTCGCAGGCACGTGCTTAGGATAGAGCGCTGCACGGACGCACCGGATGCACAGTCAGCGCCTGAAGGTTCCAGTACAGTTGCGCGAAATCGCTTTGCGGGGTGGCGCCTTCAGACTAGCCATTGGGCGAAGTCGTAGTACGGCACGGTTGCGTGCCGTGCGATGGACTGGCCGCGCGCCAGCTGACTCAACCCACTGGCGTCGGCCAGCGTAAGCAGATTGCCGGCGCCTTGTTCGGCGGCAACGCGGAGCACAGACCCCTGTCCTGACGATGTATCGAGGCGAACGCGCAGGAAGCGCTCACGCGCCTCGTCTGGCCTCGCGTCGAAATCGATCGGCAAACGCGTTACCGGCGGCAGACATTCGGCTCGCCCTTGCAGGCGTCGGATCAGCGGCGTCGCGAGGAGCGCAAACGTGGTGAACACTGCGCCCGGATTGCCCGGCAGAAGCACCACGGGCGTAGTGCCGTAACGCGCGAGCGAGATTGGCTTGCCGGGCTTCATGCTCACGCCGCTGACCACGAACGATACGCCGAGCGAAGTCAACGCAGGGCGCACCAGATCTCGCTCTCCGACTGAAGCGCCACCGGTCGTCAAAATCAGGTCGCATGCGTCGTGCAACTCGCTCAGAAGTTGCGTGAGTGCCCCTTCGTTGTCTTTTGCATGCACCACACGCGTGACGGACGCACCCAGGCCGGCTACGAGCGCCGCCAACATCGGCCCGTTGCTGTTATAGATTTGCGTTGCGCCACGACTTCCGCCAATCGGCGCCAGTTCATCGCCGGTTGTCAGAATACCGACCTTCAGCATGGGATGAACGTCGAGCGTGGCGATCCCTTGTGACGCAATCAGTCCGATATGGGCTGCCTGAAGACGCGTGCCGGCATTAACGAGCGTTTCGCCCATGCGCAATTCTTCGCCTCTACGACGGATATGCGTACCCGGCCGAACCGGCGTTTCGAACATCACGCATTCGCCGGTCTCGCGCGCGTCTTCCTGTATCACGACAGTATCCGCGCCGGATGGAATCATGCTGCCCGTAAAGATACGGGTCGCGCAGCCAGGTTCGAGCGGAAAGGGTTCATCCCCGGCATAGCAGCGCTGCTGGATAGGTAATGCCACGCCTGGAGCCGCGTCGGCGTAGCGGATCGCATAACCATCCATTGCGCTCTGATTGGCGGGCGGCTGATCGAACGTTGCATGAATGGGAGTGGCCAGCACGCGGCCCATTGCGTCACCTAGCGGAACGCGCACGGGCGAACCGGCAGATTCGAAGGTTTGAATGAAGCGCTGCTGGGCTTCATTGAAGCTGATCAATTCGGTCATGTCGTGGTGTGCCGACGTAGCGGCCCTGGAGGGCTTCGAGAACGCACTGCTCACTATCGGCGCTGAACATTCGCGTGCCGCAAGGCGATGCGTCTTTTGAAGCGTGCCATTTTCTATAAAGTTGCCGGAGAAACTGATTCGAATGCGCACATACTCTGGCGGCTTCCACACTGCAAAGAAGCATTCCGCGCCGTTGTAGACGCGGAATGCCATAATTGCCGCCGGAATGACAGCTAAGGTCTCAGTGCTTGACCGCCACTACTTTTCCGCGGAAGAGGTGATACTGGTAGAGGTTGTAGCCAATCATGATCGGAAACACGATGCCGATCCCGAACAGCATGAATGTGAGTGTCGCGCTGTCTGACGCTGCGGCTGCAACAGTCAGTTGACCAGGCACGATATACGGGAACATGCTGATCGCCAGCCCGGCAAACGAAAACACGAACAGCAGCGTTGCGCCGAAGAATGGGCCATGTTCGCCGCGCAGGTGAACGGAGTAGAGCACATAGATGAAGGCGAGTGCGGCGAGTACGGCGAGCGCGATCAGCAAATGAAACACGCCGTGTTCCTGCCAGCGGGTGATGCCGACCGGGCTCAGTTTCAGCGTGGCAAACGACACCGCGAGCGCCGCGACGGCTGTGGTGAAGACGGCGACAATCGCTTGACGGCGTGACGAGCTTTCTATCGCGCCGGTGGTTTTCTTCACAAGCCAGGTTGCGCCGAGCAGGCAGTAACCGGACACCACGCCCAATGCCGTGATGGCCACGAAGCCGGTATTTGCCAGACCCGGCACGAAACCCGTCAGAATCTTGCCGAGCACGATGCCCTGCGACACCGCGGCAAGCAGGCTACCAAGACCGAACACGCGGTCCCATGCGGTCTTGCTGGTGTGTGCCGCGTGGCGAAACTCAATGGCGGCGCCGCGCATGATGAAGCTTGCGATCAGAACCATGACGGGCACATAGAGATCCGACAGGATCATCGCGTAAGCCTGCGGAAACGCGCCGAACAGCGCACCGCCGAGCGCGACGAGCCAGGTTTCGTTGGCGTCCCACACGTGGCCGATGGACTGAATCATCAGATCACGGTCGGCTTCGCGAGGGCGCAGCAACGTGAGAATGCCGACGCCGAGATCGAAACCGTCGGTGACGACGTATAGCACGAGCATCAGGCCAATGAGCCCGAACCACGCGTGGTTCAACAGGTCCTGAGTTGATGCGGGGGTCATGTTGACTTCCTTGGAATGAGTACAAATCGGGGAGTGCGGCGCTTAGTAGTCGACCGCGTGCGAAGCCGTATGGCGAGCCGGCTCGACCGGCGGCATCAGCGAAAGATCGGGACCACGGCGCAGCCAGCGGCGCGCAAACACGAAGAACGATGTGATCAATACGACGAAGAACGTCAGGAACATGATCATGCTGCCCGTAATTGCGCCGGCCGGAATCGCCGATGCAGCGTGGTCGGTGCGCAGCAGGCCGTACACGACCCACGGCTGGCGTCCCACTTCACGCACGATCCAGCCGCATTCCACAGCGATATACGGCAGCGGGATTGCCAGCACCCAGGCGAGGAGCAACTTGCGTTGCGCGAGCAATGCGTCGAGCCGGCCGCGCGCTTTGCGCAGCGCGTAGAGGGTCCAGAAGGCGAGCAGCATGAACAGGAAACCGACGCCGGCCATCACGCGGAACGCGTAATAAAGCAGCGGCAGCATAGGCGGTTGATCCGCGCGGGGGATGTCGCGCATGCCCGTCACCTTGCCGTGCAGGCTATGGGTGCCCAGAATGCTCAGCATGCCCGGCACTTCCAGCGACCAGTCGTTATCCTGCTTCGCGGCATTGGGCCAGGCGAGGAGCGACCAGCTTGCGCCAGTACCCGGAGCGTTGGTTTCCCAATGACCTTCGATTGCCGCGCCTTTGGCCGGCTGGGTCTCGAACACATCCACACCGCTCGAGTCGCCGAGCCAGATCTGTACGGGGGCAACGAAGGCGAGGATCAGCAAGGCGAGCTTGAACGAGCGCACGAAAAATTCGGGGTTGCGGCGCTTGAGCAGGTAGTACGCCGAGATGCCCGCGATCACCACCAGACCCGTTTCCAGCGCGGCAAACCACATGTGCGAAACGCCCCAGGCCATGTCTGGATTGAAGATGGCCTTCACGTAGTCGGTGACCATGAGTTTGCCATCCACCAGCGCCACGCCGGTCGGCGTCTGCAGCCACGAGTTGGCGACCATGATCCAGAACGCCGAGATCGACGAACCGAGCGCGACCATCCCGGTGGCGAACAGGTGAACGCCCTTTGGCACGCGGTCCCAGCCGAGCATCATGATGCCCACGAAGCCGGCCTCCAGCATGAAGGCCATAGCGCCTTCAAAGCCGAGAATGTTGCCGAAGAACTGGCCGGTGTACTGCGAAAACGGCCCCCAGTTCGTGCCGAACTGGAACTCCATCGGAATGCCGCTCACCACGCCGACGGCGAAGTTGAGGATGAGCAGCTTGCTCCAGAACCGCGCGTGGCGGTACCAGACCACGTCGCTCGTCTTGACCCAAAGCGTTTCGACGACAAGCAGAAAAGCGGACAGGCTGATCGTGAGGATCGGCCAGAGTATGTGGAAAATCGCGGTCATGGCAAATTGACCGCGCGCCAGATTCAAGGCTTCGACAGACATGGTGATCACCAGGCAGGGTTTGAAAACGGTCGGGCGCCCGCTAGGGGCGCGTTCCGGCTGGTTGGGAAATAATCAGAATGCGGGCAGCGCCAGTGGCTCGGAGGAGCGGTGCAGCAACACCGGAATCGACTTCGAGGTCGGCGTATTGCAGACGTCGCCCACGCTCGCGAGCGGCACGAGCGGGTTCGTTTCGGGGTAATAGGCGCCAATGCAGCCACGGGGAATGTCGTACTCGACAAGGCGGAAGTGATCCGCGCGACGCTCGATCCCATCGTCCCACACGGTGGTCATGTCGACCCAGTCGCCGTCCTTGAAGCCGAGCATGGCGATGTCGGCGGGGTTGATGAACACGACGCGGCGTTGACCGAACACGCCGCGATAGCGGTCGTCGAGCGCATAGATGGTGGTGTTGTACTGGTCGTGGGACCGTGTGGTCATCAGCGTCATCAGGCGTTCGCCATGCTGCGCCTTGGCGCGCACGATCGGCGTGTCCTGTTGCACCGCGTGCACCATGAAGTTAGCCTTGCCGGTCTCGGTCTTCCAGTCGCGTTCGCGCGAGGCGACACGCAAATGAAAGCCGCCAGGGCGCTTGATGCGTTCGTTGTAGTCGTCGAAACCTTCGATCGTCTGTTCGATGGCGTCGCGGATCTTCGCGTAGTCGCGTGCGTAGGCGAGCCAGTCCACCTTGCCGTCGCCGAGCGTGGCGTGCGCAATGTTCGCCACGATGGCTGTTTCCGACATCAGGTTCGGCGAGGCCGGCTTGCTCATGCCGTACGAGATATGCACCATGCTCATCGAGTCCTCGACCGTGATGCCTTGCGCGATACCGTTCTGCGCGTCGATCTCGGTGCGGCCGAGCGTCGGCAGGATCAGCGCCTCCTGGCCGTGCACCAGGTGGCTGCGGTTAAGCTTGGTGGTGATGTGAAGGGTCAGCTTGCACGAGCGGAGTGCATCGAAAGTGCGCAACGTATCGGGAGTCGCCATGGCGAAGTTGCCGCCGAGGCCCATGAACACCTTCACTTTCCCCTCGATCATGTGGTGCACCGTTTCGACGACATCGAGGCCGTGTTCGCGCGGCGGCTCGAAGTCGAACACCTTGCCGAGCTGATCGAGAAACGCCTGCGAGGGCTGCTCCTCGATTCCCACGGTGCGGTTTCCCTGCACATTCGAGTGGCCGCGCACGGGGCACAGACCGGCGCCTTCGCGCCCAATATTGCCGCGCATCAACAGCAGGTTGGAAAGCATGTGCACGGTTTGAACCGAGTGCTTGTGCTGGGTGATGCCCATGCCCCAGGTGGCGATCACGCGCTTGCCGTTCGCATAGATGCGCGTGAGTCCTTCTATGTCCTCGCGCGCCACGCCGGACTCCGCCTCCAGAAGACTCCAGCTTTCGTTGCGCAAATCATCGGCGAAGGCGCTGAAGCCGAGCGTGTGCTGGTTGATGAAGTCGAGATCGAGCAGCCGCTCCGTGCCGTTCTCGAGCGCCTCGTCGTCGAGTTCGATGAGATGCTTGGCGACACCCTTGATGAGCGCGAAGTCGCCGCCCAGTTTTGGCTGAATGAACGTCGAAGCGATTTTTGTGCTGCCGAACGTGATCATTTCGACCGGATGCTGCGGACTGGTGAAACGTTCGAGACCGCGTTCGCGCAGCGGATTCACCGAGACGATCGTCGCGCCGCGGCGGGCCGCCTCGCGCAGTTCGCCCAGCATGCGCGGATGGTTGGTCGCCGGGTTCTGCCCGAAGATGATGATGGTGTCCGCGAGTTCGAAATCCTCCAGCGTCACCGTGCCCTTGCCGACACCCACGGTGGCCGGCAGGCCGCGGCTGGTCGCTTCGTGGCACATGTTCGAGCAGTCGGGGAAATTGTTCGTGCCGTACATGCGTACGAACAGCTGGTAGAGGAACGCCGCTTCGTTGCTGGCGCGACCCGAGGTGTAGAACGCGGCTTCGTCGGGCGAATCGAGCTGGTTGAGGTGCTTCGCGACTAGCGCGAAGGCATCGTCCCAGGCAATGGGCTTGTAGCGGTCGGTCACGGCGTCGTAGACCATCGGGTCGGTCAGGCGGCCGTGCTGTTCAAGTTCGTAGTCTGTCTGCTTCATCAGCGACTCGACGGTATTCGCCTCGAAGAAGGCCGGCGTCACGCGCTTGGTGGTGGCTTCGGCGGCGACGGCCTTCACGCCGTTTTCACAAAATTCGAATGTCGACGCGTGCTCGCGATCCGGCCATGCGCAACCCGGACAGTCGAAGCCGTCCGGTTGATTCTGCTTGAACAGCGCCCGATAGTTGCCGCCCGAGACGCGCTCCTTGATGAGATTGATGGCGACGTATTTCAAGGCGCCCCAGCCCGCGGCGGGGTGGTGATATGCCTCGATTTTGCCCTTCGGCTTCGCTTTGTCCATGACCCTTGGCTCCGTTGACGTTGCGCGGCCGCCCGGTCTGTTCCGGACGGTGTGACGCTGTGCTTGGTTATGCGCAAGAGTAAAAGCTATGGGGTGTCGCCATGACACACAGAATTCGCGTGCTGCTTAGAGTACAGTTTCGCTACGCGCAGTACAGTTGGCCGGCATCGGTGTGCTGCGCGGACATTTGGGGAGAAAAAATTGACACTCTACGAAAAACTTGCGGACGACATCGAAACAGTGATCCGCAACGGTGTCTATCGGCCAGGTGACCGTGTTCCGTCGGTTCGGCAGGCAAGTCAGCAACACCGCATCAGTATCACAACGGTCATTCGCGCCTATCTGCTACTGGAAAGCCGGGGTGTGTTGGAGAGCCGTCCACAGTCCGGCTATTTCGTGAGCCTGCGCATGGCCGAAGGTAATCGTCACGCGGGCGAACTGCGGCCGAGCCGGCCAATCGCAGTCTCGGCCACCGTCGATATAAGCCGGCTCGTGCTCTCCACTTTGCGGTCGATCAGCGCCGACGACGCTGTGCCGCTCGGCTCGCCGTATCCCGATCCACAGCTTTTCCCGTATGAAAAGCTCAACCGCTATGCGTCAGCCGTGGGTCGCAACAAGGCGCTCTGGGGCGTGACGAATGCGTTGCCGCCGGGCCGGCCTGAACTCGTGCGACAGATCGCGCGGCGTCACCTGGAAAACGGAATGTCGGTGGATCCTAATGAGATCATCGTCACCGTGGGCGCCACGGAGGCGATCAACCTGTGCCTGCAGGCGGTTGCGAAACCGGGTGATGTGATCGCCGTCGAATCACCGACGTTCTACGCCATGCTGCACGCAATTGAGCGTTCGGGTATGCGAGCCATCGAGGTGGCGACGCATCCGGAATACGGCATGGACATCGACGCGCTCGCAAAGATCATTCAATCCGAGTCTATCGCCGCGTGCATGGTGATGCCGAACTTCCAGAATCCGCTGGGTTTCCAGATGCCCGATGAGCGTAAGCGCGAACTCGTCGAACTGCTCGCCAAGGCGCAGATTCCGGTGATTGAAAACGGCGTTTATAACGAACTGTATTTTGGGGACTCGCATCCCACCACGCTGAAATCGTATGATAAGAATGGCATGGTGCTGCACTGCGGTTCTTTTTCCAAGAGCCTTACGGCCGCCTACCGGATCGGCTGGGCGCTGCCCGGACGCTATCGCGATCAAGTTGAGAAGTTGAAGTTTCTCAACACGCTGACAACATCCCTCATTCCCCAACTGGCCATTGCGGAGTTTCTCGAACGCGACGGTTACGAGCACCATTTAAGGCGTCTTCGCAAGAGCTACGCGCAGCAGGCCAATCTGATGAAGGCGATGGTCACGCGGTTCTTCCCGGCTGGCACACGTATGTCGAGTCCGGCGGGTGGCTATGTGCTATGGATTGAACTGCCGGCCAAGGTCGATTCGATGAAGCTCTATCAGATGGCGCTGGATCGAGGCATTACGATCGGCCCCGGATGCATGTTCTCAATCTCACCAGACAACTACCAGAACTATATCCGGCTCAACTACAGCAGCCCGTGGTCGAGCGAACTCGAGCAGGCGATCATCACTGTCGGCAAGCTGGCGGCAACGTGTGCCCGCTGATCCTGACGCGGACCATGGCAGTTTGCATCTCTGCGCGGATTTGTCCGTAATGCCGGATCATAGGGACTGAAAAATCAGATGGTTCGCGCGCAGTTCATGCTGCGTGTTCGTTTTTGGCCACGCTATCGTCAGCAAGGTACTCGACGAAGCCGTCGCCTCGGCAAAAGCACAGTAGGCGGATTCCCGCCTGCTGTGCGATCGAAATTGCAAGCGATGTTGGTGCGGAGATCGTCGCAAGCGTATGAATCTGCATGCGGGCGGCCTTGCGCACCAGTTCGTAGCTCGCGCGGCTCGAAAGAAACACGAATCCCGACCACGAGTCGATGTGTTCACGCGCGAGCAGGCCGATGAGTTTGTCTAGCGCATTGTGACGACCGACGTCCTCGAAAACATGGAGCACCTCGCCGCTCGTGCCGCACCACGCCGCCGCGTGGATGCCGCCGGTCTCACGCATGAGCCGCTGATGCACGGGCAACTCGCGGGCCGCGCGTTCGATAGCGTCGTTGCTTATGCGCACGGCTGTTTCGGGCACGCTAATGCGGTCAGGTCGCAGATCGAGCAGTTCGATGCTCTCTAGTCCGCACACGCCGCAGCCGGAGCGTCCCGCAAGCGCACGACGCTTGCCTTTGAGCATCATAAAAGCCTGCTGCGACACAGTCATATGGACCTCGGCGTCATCCGCGCGAATGAAGGTTTCGACGTCGAAAACGTCGCCAGACCGTTCAACGATTCCCTCGCTCAGTGCAAATCCCAATGCAAAACACTCCAGATCGATAGGCGTAACCATCATCACCGCATGGGAAATGCCGTTGAAGACAAGCGCGACAGGCAGCTCTTCCACCACTTGATCGACTGTCGTGCCCGATTCGCCGCGCTTGTGACGCACAATGTTGCGAACCACGCTGCCGTTGCTCTCCTTGGCGTCTGAACAAGACATCATAAGATCCTCAACCTGTGGTCAGGTAAGTTGAAAGAACTGGCCAGGCTGCGTCGCGGGCGGCAACTCTTCGTTGCACAACTCGAGTACGGATCGCTCGATATTGCGGGTCATCGCGTCGAGCGCGAGATTGTTCGGCGCGAGCCCGAACGGGTCAGAAATCTCGCTGGCAATCGCCTCCAGTGCCAGTAACGTATAGGAGACGAACACACAAACAAGCGGGGTGGCAAATCCGATCGAGTCGATCAGACCGAATGGGAGAAGCGCACAATATGCGTATACGGTCCGATGCAGAAGCACACCATAAGCGAAAGGAATCGGCGTCGCGAGGATGCGCTCGCAACCGCCGACAGCTGCGCCGAGTTCGTTCAGTTGATGATCCATCATCCAGAGCTGGGTGTCGGATAGCACGCGGTTGCGATTCAGTGCGGCCAGATGATGGCGCAATTCGTCGAGCAGCGCGATCGGCTTGAAGACGCGTGGGGCTAACGCGGCCGCACGGCCGGGGCCGAGCAGCCGGACGAGATCGGCAGAGCCGTCCGAGCGGCGTAGCTGGTGTTTCACGGCGTACGCATACGCGATGAGCAAACGCGGCAGATGGCTGCTCTCGAACGGCGCAGCGGTAGGAGAGGGCATGTAACTGCGGAACTGCGAAATGATTGCGCGCGCTCCAATCAACATATTGCCCCAGAGTCGGCGCGCCTCCCAATAGCGCTCATAGCTTGCGTTGTTCCGAAACGCGAGAAAGATCGTCAAGGCAACACCGCACAGTGTGAACGGCGTGGTATTTAAGGGGATTTTTTCGCCGAGAATGCGGCCGTGCGTGAACATGGCGAGCAGGCTTATCAGCGTCATGAAGGCTAGTTGGGGAATGATTGCCTTCAGTACGGACCCATGCCAGACGAAGAGCATGCGGAACCAGTTGGGCGCGGGGCGAATGATCATGGAGAGTCGCTGTCAAATGGCTATAGGAAAGCGCATTTGAGTTTTCAAGGGTAAATTTGCGGAGACGCGATATGCGTTGTATCTCACATCGGCTTCCACTCAAGGCGCGACCAAAGGTTACGCGTACTTGCGGCCCTGACATACACACACTTCGTCGTCGCGACTCAGAGTACAGTTTGAGCGGATTGAGTAACTGCACACGCTGTCGATTGGGGGCGATTTTTACGCCACACGGTGCGAGGTTGATGGTCGCGTATTGCGGGCCTTATCGCACGAACCGGCGCATAAGGCTCGCATTTGCCACGCTCAGGTCAGGTGGTAAAGGCGAATCGGAGTGACTGCTTCCGGTAATGGTCGTCCACACAACTCGAGAATAGAGCGTTCGATATTGCGGGACATCGCATCGAGGGCGAGCGCGTTGGGCGCGACGGTAAACGGCTCGGCCACTTCACTGGCGATCGCTTCGAGCGCGATCAGTGTGTAGGAGATGAAAACGCACAGCAGAGGCGTGAAAAATTCAGTCGAATCGACCAACCCAAACGGCAACATGATGCAGTAAGCGTAGACCGTTCGGTGTAGCAGAACACTATATGAAAACGGGATTGGCGTGGAGGCGATGCGCTCGCAGCCTCCGACGGCTGCGCCTAATTCGTTGATCTGTGCATCCAGCATCCAGAGCGTTGTCTCACCTATTCGTGCGTGCTGTTTTGCTTGCGCGAGTTCGCGGCGAATTTCATTTAGAAGCGCCGTGGGTTTGTACTGCTTCACGCGTAACAGCTCGGCCTGGTCTCGACCGAGCAAGCGCACGAGATCCGGCATCGGATCGGTGTTCCGTAACTCATGCTTGAGCGCGTAGATGAAGGCGATCATCGTCTGGGCGATCTGAAACTTGTTCGCTTGCTCCGGAACGTAGCAGAGTATTTGTGAGGTCAGCGCTCGCGTGGAGATGAGCAAACTACCCCATAAATGACGTGCTTCATTGAACCGCCCGTAGCTCGCGTTGTTGCGGAACGCGAGGAAGATAGCGAGGGCGAGGCCGAACAACGTGAAAGGGGCGGTGTTGAGCGGAATCTTTTCCCCAAAGATCCGCCCCTGTGTAAAGACCGCCAGCGTGCTGACGGCCGCCATGAAGACCAGCTGAGGGATAATCGATTGAAGAACAGAACCGTTCCACACAAACAGCAGGCGGAGCCAGTTTTCACTTGGCCTTACGATCATGATGTGCTCTTGTTATGTGCCGAATGGCGCATCCAGATATCAGGCGACCGCGCGAGGCGCCATCCCAATGGTATGAATACCGCTCAGCCCCGCGGAAGGCGACCGCCTGCTTGCGTGCTGCGAATCAGTGGTAGCCCGGGTCTCCTTCACGTACCTTCCCACGGAACACGCGATATTGCATGGCGTTATAGACGAGGATGATCGGCAGCACGATGACGGTGCCGACGAGCGCAAAGAGCTGGCTGGAGTGACTCGACGAAGCTTCCCAGATCGTCAGCGATGGCGGAATGATGTACGGCCAGATACTGATCACGAGGCCGGTGTAGCCGAGAAAACAGATGGCTAGCGTGAGAAGGAATGGCATTGCCTCGTGTTGTAGCCGCACCGAGCGGAGGATGCCCCAGACGCAGAGAACGACCAGTATCGGCACGGGCAGAAACCATCCAAGCTGGCCGCTTCCAAACCAGCGTTTTTCTACCGCGGGCAATCCGATCACGGTCCACAGGCTAACGATTCCAATGGTTGCCAGCAGCACGAGGACGAGAGGCCGCATCAATTCCCGCATCTTGCGCTGCAATTCGCCGTCCGTCTTGAGGATGAGCCAGCCACACCCTAGCGTCGCGTAGGTCATCAATACGCCTATGCCACAGAACAGGCTGAAAGGTGAGAGCCAGTCGAACGGATCGCCGACGAAGCGGGAGTCGACAATCTTGATGCCCTGTAGCAGCGAGCCTAGCGTGATGCCCTGGCAGAGCGCCGCGAGCGCCGAGCCACCGATAAATGCGAGATCCCATGCGTGCTGCGTGCGCTTGGCCTTCGAGCGAAGTTCGAACGCCGCGCCACGAAAAATCAGACCCACCACCATCAGGATCAGCGGCATATAGTTGGCAGGTAGGAGCGTGGAGTAGACAACGGGAAAAGCACCGTAGAGCCCGGCTCCGCCCAACACCAGAAACGTTTCATTGCCGTCCCAAACCGGGGCGACCGTATTGAGCATGACGTGACGCTCGCCTTTGTCTTCAAAGAATGGAAACAGCAAGCCGATGCCCAGATCGAAGCCGTCGAGCATCACATAGATAAAAACGCCGAGTCCAATAATGAACGCCCAGACAACAGGAAGATCGATTTGCATGACGTTATTCTCCTTCCAGCGCGTCCATGGCACGATTGTGCAGTTCGGGATACTTCAACGACTCGCGTGTTTCGAGGCCTGCAGAAGGACCTGCCTTCATCATCTTCAGCATGTAGTAGACGCCGGTGCCGAACACAAGGAAATAGACGATGACCAATATCAACAAGGTGACGCCTGCTTGCTGGCTGCCGATTGGCGACACGGAGTCCACGGTGCGCACAACGCCATAAACTGTCCAAGGCTGTCGGCCAACTTCCGTCGTAATCCACCCGGCCAGCAGAGCCACGATGCCGGATGGCCCCATGCACAACACAAACCATTGATACCAGCGGGTTTCATAGAGCCGGCCATTGCGCCTTAGCAGCAGGCCGACCACGGCGGTCAATAGCATCAACATGCCTAGACCGGCCATGATGCGGAACGTCCAGAACAGGATTGGAGAATATGGGCGGTCCTCTGGCGGAAACTCTTTCATTCCGCGAATCTCTCCATCCCAACTATGCGTCAGGATCAGGCTGCCGAGATGCGGTACCTGGATCGCGTATCGTGTGACCTCCGCATTCATATCGGGCAGGCCGACCAAGTTCAGGGCGGTGCCACCATGCTCGGTTTCCCACAGGCCTTCGATAGCCGCGATCTTCACCGGCTGATACTCGCGTGTATTCAGGCCATGTGCGTCGCCGACAAGAATCTGTATCGGTGTGAGCACTAGCAGCATCCACAGCGCCATTGAAAAGCTGCGCTTGACCGGCACGTCACGCCGCCAATGAAGCAGGTGCCAGGCGCCGCAGGCGGCCACGATGAAGGCTGCGACGATGAACGCAGCAACGGTCATGTGGGCGAGCCTGAAGGGAAATGACGGATTGAAAATGACTTTGAACCAGTCGACAGGGACAATACGGCCATTTTCCATGGCGAATCCCTGCGGCGTTTGCATGAAGCTGTTCGAAGCCAGAATCCAGAAGGTCGAAATCAGCGTCCCCACGGCAACCATGAAGGTGGCGAAGAAGTGAGCGCGAGGACTCACGCGATGCCAGCCGAACAACATGATCCCGAGAAAGCCGGCCTCAAGGAAGAAAGCGGTGAGAACTTCATAGGTCAATAGCGGGCCCGTGATATTGCCGGCAATCAACGAAAACCCGCTCCAGTTGGTGCCGAACTCATAGGCCATGACGACCCCGGAGACGACACCCATGCCGAAGCCGACCGCAAAGATCCGCGACCAGAACAGGTACATGTCCTTGTAGGCTTTGTCGCCCGTCAGCAAAAAACGCCATTCCAGAACGGCGAGGAAGCTGGCCATGCCTATGCTGATCGCCGGGAAGACGATATGAAATGACACCGTGAACGCGAACTGCAACCTGGCGAGATGAAAGGCGTCGAAGATTTCCATGATCGGTCAATAGCTCCAGGTGATAACAGCAAGCGTATGCAGACGAACGGAATGGGCGGTGCTACGACAATGTGGCTGATTTTAATCTCTGCTAGAAGGTATTTCCTTGTGACGGTAAAACCAGCAAGGCGGCCCGCCGGGGCAACGCTCTATCGCGCGGTTCTTGTCTATCGCTGCACGAAGTCGCGATCGGGCCGCCTGATTGCCGATAAGCCGGCGACAACGCACCGGCATACCGGATCTGCAGGCCCGCACAAAGTCAGCTCGTCGCTACGCGTTCTACCCGAACCGGCACCGATTTGTATGAGGGCGTGCCGCTTTCCTTGTCGATATAGTCGAGTGGAACCAGAACATTGGCTTCCGGGTAATAAGCCGCGACCGAACCTTTCGCGATGTTGTAGATGATCGCGGTAATGTTCTTCAGTTTGAGCGGCCTGCCAGAAGTGAGCGTTTCGATGTCCACCAGGTCCCCATGTTCGATGCCGTGTGCGGCCATGTCCTCCTGGTTCATAAAGAGGACGTCTCGTCTGCCGAATACGCCCCGATAGCGGTCGTCCATCGCGTAGATGGTGGTGTTGTACTGATCGTGGCTACGGATCGTGATGAGGCGAAGCACGTTTTCAGCACCGAGCACGTCGGCATCTTCCTTCACACCGCTGTACACGGAGAACATCGCCTTTCCGGTTGGGGTATGCCACTGCCGCTCGGTTGGCGGAAGCGGCAGCCGGAAACCGCCGGGAACTCTGATGCGGGCGTTGAAATCCTCGAAGCCGGCAACGGTCTGTTCAATCAGGTCCCGGATATTGTCGTAGTCGGCGATAAGTTCCATCCACGGCAATTTCGTATTGGGTAGCGTGGCACGCGCGATACCCGCGACGATTGCGGGCTCCGAGCGCAAGTGTTCCGACGCGGGCGTGAGCTTGCCCGACGACGCGTGGACCATCGACATCGAGTCCTCGACGGTGATCGATTGTCGTCCGCCAGTCTGCATGTCGAGCTCGGTTCGCCCGAGACAGGGGAATAGATACGTTTCCTTCGAGACCAGCAGATGCGTACGGTTGAGCTTGGTGCCGATATGCACGGCCAGATCGAGTTTGGCCATGGCGGGAAAGGACTGTTCGGGGTCCGGCAACGCAACGGCAAAATTTCCGCCGAGGCAAAGGAGCGCCTTCGCCTTGCCATCGATCATGGCCTGCATGGCCTGAACCGCGTCGTGTCCATGCTCGGAGGGCGGTGTAAAGCCACACGCTGTTTCGATCAATTTGAGGAACTCCGGAGAAGGCTTCTCAGTAATGCCGACGGTACGGTTCCCCTGGACATTGGAGTGTCCGCGCAGCGGGCAGATGCCCGCGCCGGGCTTTCCGAAGTTACCGCGTAGAAGCAACAGGTCGGCAATCAGCCGGACCGTGGCGGTTCCCTTGTTATGCTGCGTGACGCCCATGCCATAGGTCACGATCGTCGCATTGGATTTGGCATAAGCGATGGCCACGTGCTCAAGATCGGCGCGAGTGAGGCCGCTTGCCTTTTCGATGTCGTCCCACGACGTTGCCTCGAGATCCGCGGCGAAGGCATCGTACCCTTCGGTATGTGTTGCAATGAATTCCCGGTCAAGGATGTTTCCCTGCTCGGCTTCCATCTGGAGCAACGCTTTCATGACACCTTTTAGCGCCGCCGCGTCGCCGCCTGCGTCGACCTGGAAATAGGTCGACGCAATCCGCGTCGATCCAAAGGTTGCCATTTCCAGCATGCTCTGCGGGTCGGCAAAACGCTCCAGCGCGCGCTCCCGCAACGGATTGAACACGATGATCGGCACGTTTCGCCGGGCGGCTTCGTGGAGCGTGCCCATCATGCGTGGGTGATTGGTGCCGGGATTGTGGCCGATCGCAATGATGAGCTCCGCCGAATCGAAATCATCGAGCGATACCGTACCCTTGCCAACTCCAATCGACTGCGGTAATCCCACGCTGGTTGGCTCGTGGCACATGTTCGAGCAATCAGGGAAATTGTTCGTGCCGTATTCGCGCGCGAACAACTGGTAAAGGTATGCAGCTTCGTTCGAAGCGCGGCCCGACGTATAAAACTCGACCTGATCCGGTGTCAGCGAGCGCAGGATCTCGCCGATGCGCGCGAACGCATCTTCCCATTCGACAGCGCGATACGTATCAGTCGCGCGGTCGTATGCGAGTGGATGCGTGAGCCGTCCCTTGTCCTCGAGTTCATAGTCGGACATCTTGAGAAGCGAGCTGACGGTATTGCTTGCGAAAAATTCCGGTGGCACGCGTTTAGTAGTCGCTTCCCACGTGACAGCTTTCGCCCCGTTCTCGCAGAACTGAAATGTGGAGCGGTGCTCCTTGTCGGGCCAGGCGCAGCCCGGGCAATCGAAACCGGTAGGCTGATTCGTTCGCAGCAGCGTGATCGGAGCCTCTATGCTCTCCATCTGATCATGAATTGCCTGAGCAGTTGCCCTAAGTGCGCCCCAACCGCCGGCGGGACCTTCGTACGGCCTGATGCCTGGCACGTCGCGTAGCTTGGCCACATGAACCTCCAATGAACGAGCGTAGTCCTGCTAGGGACGGGATAGCCTGTATGGCTCTGGGATTGCGCCGCCTGGCGGCTTGCGATATGGCTACTTCTGCGAATCAGTCTAGTTAATCAAATCGGGTGCGCAAGGCAAAAATAATCGTGCATGTGGGCTAACTAAAATTGCGATAGGTTTGGCCGTATATAGCGGAGGTTGGATAAAGCTTCTGTATTCAGTGTGACAAGAATAATGTATTTATGCGGATGGAAGTGGATATGATTCTCTCGCAAATATCCGGCGCTTAATGGGCGGTCTCGTGCGGATCAGCTCTTGGGCTAATTCGTCCTACAAAAACATACTCCGTGACCTGGTACGGTAGCGGATCGAGATAAGCCGAAGTCTCTCCTCGCTTATCCATCCCAGATACGAGTCCCGGGCCTTGTCGACCGCGACATCCCTATCAAAGTAGTCCACGCGCGCTGAAAATGACAGGTCTGAGTCGTCATTGCGGATGGATGAGGGCATCTGCTACGAGGCCGATCTTTTCCAGCGCCGTTCGGAGCCATGTCATCAAGAGCACAGAGGTGTAAGGTTGATTTGATTCTATGGATAAGTCGAACCACTGTTAACGTCTGTCTGCCCGATAGCATCTATTGGAGTCAGCGAGCGCGGGAGCCGGCGTCTGCTATTTCCGCATCATCGCTGCTATTAGCAGGCGAATTGGTAATACGAGCAGTGCGGTGGCTCCGACTCCTACGCACCAGAGGATCAACATCCACTTCAGGTCGCTTAGGAAACCCATACGTCGACTGGATGATTCTCGCTTCATGGCTGCTCTTCGCTTGTTTACTCTCGTTCACGCTGGACCGCGAACGTCCAACCTCATTCGACCCCGACAATGACGCCCGAGGCTTTGAAGATGGCAGTCGCGGGCTTGCCGACGGCGAGACCAAGGCGATCCACGCTTTCGTTGGTGATGATTGAAACGATTTTTTCGCCGTCTGCGATATGACCTGCGAAATGATTACGCGCGCTGGTTCGCATACGTTTCTCCGGCTCGGGTTTGAAGGTCCCTCGCAAGTTGGGTTGCTGTTCGCATGTCTTACCTTGCAGCTTCATCCGCTGTAACGCGAATTCCGGTGAGCGATGAAATCGCGGATGCCACTCATGCGGATTTCATTGCGTATAGCATAGGCGGAAATAGTAAGCCTCAGACTATCGCGAATCACAAAATTTATCCCTGATCCGACCAATGGATGAGCGGGTTGGATCGTCTGCCCCGTAGGGTTGGCGATTCGCCTGGCGGCTGCGCAAAGGCGCCGTGCGACTGCCCGCAAATTCAACATCGGAGCGGTTTTTTCGTGCTAGTCTTTTTGAACGGCTAGCAACGGAGGCGACGATGGCCGACACCATAGAAGGCATTCGGGTCGTACATGTGGACGGACACGAAGTGGTTAAATTCGGCATCAAAGTTGACAGCGTTCACCACTTTTGCGTCGTGAGCAAGAAAGTGCTGCACGAGCTGTCTCTGCCGGGTGGTCATAAATCCGATCTGGTGCAGGAGTTCGAGCAGCACCGCGAGTTGATATACGAGAAGGCCGCAGCCGCGATTCGCGGCGGCTTGACGGGCGAGCCACTGCAGTTGAACGCCGAGGTTTTCGCGTCCTGACGCAACCTGGGCCGGGCGCGACACACGTTCGCGCCGATGTTATGAATCGGCATGTGAGCCGTATCGTATTTGCCCTAAACCAGGGTCAACTACACACGAGCTTGACAGGCGTGCAGCGATGGCCTTTGATGAATGGACAGCCAATGTCGCACCGATCGAACAGGCATGGAGTCGGCCCGTGACTTTCACCCGCCATAACATCATGTGGGAAGCAGCCGTCGACGCGATTGAACGTGCAGAGCGGTTGCACCGGCAATTCTTCCGGCTGGCGGGTCAGCATGCCCGGGTACCCATTTGGGAGCCACCGATCGAGGTGTACGAGCAGGATGGGCAACTCGTGATCGTGGTTGCGTTGCCGGGCGTTTCTCCCGATCTGGTCGATCTGAACCTCGAAGGTCCGACGCTGATCGTCGCGGCCGAAAGAAAATTGCCTCAAGCCTTCGCCGCTGGCACGGTCCATTGCATGGAAATTCCCTATGGGCGTTTTGAGCGGCACATCCAGCTTCCCGCCGGTCACTATCGACTGGCGCGGCGCGACGCGGAACACGGATGTCTGGTGCTCGGCTTCGAAAGGCTGGATTGAGTCTGGCAAGCGCCGGCGAATCGAGGAACGAGGATGAATACGGACAGCGAAAACGAGACCTCCGAGTCCAGCCCGGTGAGCGAGGCAACGGCTTCGACGTCCGCATTGTCCAATGAACCGCTGATCCTGCTTCCGGTGCGTAATGCCGTGCTGTTTCCAGGCATGGTGTTGCCGTTTACCGCCGGGCGTGGGCAGGCCAAGGAGGATGTGCAGGCCGCCGTCAAACGGCAGCAACCGTTGGGCATCGTGTTGCAACGCGATCCGCAGGCACAGGATCCGCCGTTCGATGGCCTCCACACGATCGGCACCCTCGCGAACGTGGTGCGCTACGTCACGAGTCCGGAAGATGGCGCGCATCATCTCATCTGTCAGGGCGTGGAGCGCTTTCGCCTGATTGCGCCGGTGGAAGGCCTCGGGTTCCGGGCCGCGCGAGTTGAACTGCTGCCCGAAAGCGCGGCCAGGAACTCCGCCATCGACGCACGGGCACTCGTTCTGAGGCAGCGCGCAGGGGAAATGATCGGACTGCTGCCCAATGCAGGCGGTGAACTCGTGAGGGCGCTCGATGCCATCGAGTTGCCCGGCCAACTCGCCGACACGATTGCCGGTTTGCTCGACATTCCTCCGGTACGCAAGCAGGAGATTCTGGAAACGCTCGACCTCTGCAAGCGGCTCGACAAAGTGTTGGACGCCGTTGCAGGGCGCATCGAAGTGCTTCGCCTGTCGCAGGAAATCGGCGAGCAGACGCGCGGCCGGCTCGACCAGCGTCAGCGCGAAATGATGCTGCGCGAGCAACTCAGGACTATCCAGAACGAACTCGGCGAGAATGCCGAAAACCACGAAGACGCGCGCAAGCTGACTGAGGCAATTGACGCGGCTCACATGCCGGTGGATGTCGAGTCTCATGCGCGCAAAGAGCTGGGCCGACTGGAGCGGACGCCGGAGGCTTCGTCGGAGTATTCCATCAGCGTGAGCTACCTTGAGTGGCTGACCGAACTCCCTTGGCAGCTTCCGGAAGAAGCGCCTATCGACATCGCTCGCGCCCGCCGGATACTCGACGAAGCGCACTTCGGCCTGGATAAGGTGAAGCGCCGCATCCTCGAATATCTCGGTGTCAGAAAGCTCAATCCACGCGGCAAAGCACCCATTCTCTGTTTTCTCGGGCCGCCCGGTGTTGGCAAGACATCGCTTGGACAGAGCATCGCTCGTGCGCTGGATCGGCCGTTTGTGCGCGTCAGCCTGGGCGGCGTGCATGACGAAGCCGAAATACGCGGCCATCGGCGTACTTATATCGGCGCGATGCCGGGCAATATCATCCAGGCCATCCGCAAAGCGGGGGCGCGCAACTGCGTCATGCTGCTCGACGAACTCGACAAGCTCGGGCAAGGCATACACGGTGACCCGGCCGCGGCGATGCTCGAGGTTCTGGACCCGGAGCAGAACGCGGCTTTCCGCGACAATTATCTGGGCGTGCCGTTCGATCTGTCTGCAGTGGTGTTCGTGGCCACTGCCAACCAGGCGGAAGGCATTTCTGGTCCCTTGCGGGATCGTATGGAAATACTGGATCTACCCGGTTACACCGAGGCCGAGAAATTCCAGATCGCCCAGCGGTTTCTGGTCCCGCGTCAATTGGAGGCGTGCGGCTTGACGGCGGCGCAATGCGAACTGCCCGATGAGGCGCTGAGGTCCATCATCCGTGACTATACGCGCGAAGCCGGCGTGCGAAGCCTGGAGCGGCAGATCGGCGCCGTCTTCCGCTATGTCGCGTTGCGTGTGGCCGAAGACCCCTCCACACTTGAGCGCATCGAGCCCGATCGTCTGCCGTCGATACTGGGGCACCGCCGTTTCGAAAGTGAAGTGGCGATGCGTACGAGCTTGCCGGGCGTGGTGACCGGACTCGCGTGGACGCCGGTTGGCGGCGATCTGCTTTTCATCGAGGCGAGCAGCACGCCGGGTGGCGGCAGGCTCGTGCTGACGGGCCAGTTGGGCGACGTGATGAAGGAAAGTGTCCAGGCTGCGTTGACGCTGGTGAAGTCGCGCTGCGAGTCCCTGCATATCGACTGTTCGAACTTCGACAAGCGCGACATTCACGTACATGTGCCTGCCGGCGCAGTCCCTAAGGACGGCCCGAGCGCCGGCGTCGCCATGTTCATTGCGATTGCTTCGCTACTGATGCGGAGAGCGGTGCGCAGCGACTGTGCCGTGACTGGCGAAATCAGCCTGCGAGGCATTGTTTTGCCGGTGGGCGGCATCAAGGAAAAAGTGCTTGCGGCATTGCGTGGCGGTATCCGGACAGTCTTGCTGCCCGCGCGCAATGCACCCGACCTCGAGGACATTCCTGTCGACGCACGCGAGCAGATGCGATTCGTCTTGTTGGAGACTGTGGACGACGCGGTACGGGAAATTATCGAGCACGAATCGGTGAAGCCCGATTGAAACGTGGACACATGTGTCGACAGGGATGGGTGGCGAGTTGCGGCCTGCAAAAGACTTGGGACGCACATTTGGCGCCGGCTCATCCTCACGTCCGCAACAGGAGGGAACTTGAGTCCGATATCTTCGCCGATCTCCGCTGCGCAGCATGCACTCGGCACCGAGCCGCAATCCATCGATGCGCCGTTGTCCGCTGCGGCCGCGTTCCTGGTTCTCGTCGTGAACGACGATGACGCTTCGATCGCAACCGCCCGCTCCGTGGTGGGAAGCACCGATGACCTCGTCAAGGACGTCAGGACCCGTGCTGACGGCGGTGTATTCACCTGCAACGTGGGGATTTCGCACCGTGCGTGGGGGCCGCTTACCGGGAACCCGGCACCCAGTGAACTTGCGCCGTTCAAGGAGGTGCGAGGTGCCACTCATACCGCGGTGTCCACCGAAGGCGATTTGCTGTTTCACATCCGCGCAGCTTCGATGGGCGTGATTATCGAGTTCGAGCGGATTCTGCTTGAGGCCTTTGGGAGTGCCGTCACCGCAGTCGATGACGTTGCCGGGTTCCGTTACTTCGATGGACGCGACCTGCTCGAGTTCGTCGACGGCACCGCGAATCCCGATGGCCTGGACCTGCCTGCCGCCACCATTGTCGGAGACGAGGATCCGGAGTATGCGGGCGGCAGCTATGTCGTGATTCAGAAGTATCTGCACGACATGTCGGCCTGGCGCGCGCAGAGTGTGGAGACCCAGGAGGCGATCATTGGCCGTACCAAGTTCAGCAACAGCGAGTTGCCGGACGCGACGCAGGGCCAGAAATCGCACAAGACGCTCTGCACAATCGAGGACGCCGAGGGCGAGCACGACATCCTGCGGGACAATATGCCTTTCGCCGTCCCGGGTCGAGGCGAGTACGGGACCTACTTCATTGGCTATTCCCGCCACTTGTGGGTGATCGGCAAGATGCTGGAACGCATGTTCATGGGCGATCCGCCCCCGCTTCATGACCGAATTCTGGACTTTTCCAAGGCTGTCACGGGCGTCACGTTCTTCGCACCGTCCCGCAAGTTTCTGAGCAACCTGGCTGATTGATGCATTGTGTTTGTATTGGCATCGAGTGATGCCGGGTTATCTGCGGTGGCCGCTGCGTCGCGGGTCAAGGGTCTGCTCATACTTGAATCGGATATTGGCCCTCGGTGTCGTGCGCTCGAACTGCTATTTTGAGCGCTGTCTCTTTTTAGCAGGTTCGGCATCACACCGCATCGTGGCACCACGAAGTGCCGCTAAAAATCGCTGGCAGGAGGTGAACGATGGTCGAAGTTACGTGGCTTGTTGTGGCCGACGGCGGCCGCGCGCGTGTTTTTCAGATGCCTGGACTCACACTCGACCTGCAGGAGGTCGAAGTACTCGTCAACGACGAATACACCGGCACGATGCTCACGGAGAAAGATCGCGAAAAGTTTGCCAAGCGCGTCGGCGAATACATCGAGAAGGGGCGCCTTCACCAACTCTACAAACGACTGAGGCTCGCTATCGAACCGAAATTCCTCGGGATGGTGCGAGCGAATCTGAGCGAGGACACTCGTCGATTGATATTCGAGCAAATTAGCGGGGATCTGTTGCCGCTCAGCACCAGTGAGATCGAGGCACGCCTGCGCCGATAGTGACCGGACAATGTGGACGATAGCTGAGTTTGCATGAGATTCCTTGCCCAGCATTCTCGCAGCGTTATCTACAGAGACGCCCTGTACCGCAAAGACATTGCAACCTTAACTCGCGTGAGGTGTTCGAAATGCAGGAATTCGACTTCTACATTAATCTGAAGAAGCCGCCGCTCGGGCTATACGTGCGAAAGGGCGCGGGCCTGCCGGATCTCGCTGATACGAGTGATTGGCAGTTCGAGGACCCGATACCCAAGGCCAGACTCGAGGTCATCCCGGAGGCCATCTATACCGTCGAGGAGCAGGGCCGCCGCGAAGAGCGCAAGTAACGGCTTGCTCGATCGCGATTCATCCGGACGAATTCCCGCGCCGCGATAGCATTCGGCAAGCCTTCCAATGCGTACCATCGGAAAAACCAATGTTCCCTTGTTGACGATTCATTCATAGAATTCAAAGGGTATTTGGGTCCGCCACGCGAATCATATTGGCGCTTCGGCAAATCGGAAGAGTTCTCCGGGGGTTCGGCGCGCGGAGATGAACGTCGCGTTGATTCCCTCTGCCGGAACTTCGTTTGCACATAGAGCGGACGCAAGAAAATTCGAAACAACAACTTACCGTGTGGCTTTGCGAACCAGGCCGACGCGGTACACGTCTCTAGCGTTAGAGGCGCGAATTCCTTGTGTTGAGCCGCGAAGCATCCTTTCGCAGTCCACGGCGATTACCTGTGACGCGCGGCAGCTTCCTCCTTCGCAATTCGTGTGAACGCGTCCATCTCTTTTTGTGAAGTCGGATGCACTAACTGACCAGATAGGTGACTCCCGATGCCCGCCCTTTGTGAAATCTGTAACGCTCGTCCCGCTGTTGCCCGTGTGACCGTAGTTCAAAACGGCGAGCGGAAGACATTATCGATCTGTGACTACGACTACCGGCAATTAATGCGGCATCAGAGCATGGTCAACCCGTTCGACTCCTTGCTCGGAGGTGGTGGTCTGTCCCGCTTCTTCGGAGGCCTTGGCGGCGAAGGTTCGCAGCATGAAGACGACGATACGGGATATTCAGCGGAAGTGCCGCGGGAATCGGTCGATGCCACCGACGCGTTCAGCGAGCAGACGCTTGAACTGTTGCAGCGTGCCGCTGAGAAAGCGCATGAACTCCAGCGGACCGAACTCGACACAGAACATCTGCTGTATGTGCTGGCGGATACCGATGTCGGCACGGCATTGCTGAAGGAACTCAAACTCTCGCCGCAGGATATCAAAGGGTATATCGACCAGCACGCGCAAAAGGGAACCGCGAGCCCCGATGCGCCGGTGGACAAGATGACCATCTCGCCGCGCATGAAGAAAGTGATCCAGCACGCTTTTCAGGCATCGCGCGATCTGGGGCACTCCTACATCGGGCCGGAGCATCTGCTCATTGGACTCGCGTCGGTGCCAGACAGTATCGCGGGAACACTGCTGAAGAAGTACGGCGTGACGCCGGAATCCTTGCGGCAAAAAGTCGTGAAGGTCGTCGGTAAAGGGGCCGAGGACGGCCGCGTCGATACGCCGACCGGCACACCGACACTCGACAAGTTTGGGCGGGACCTCACCGCGCTGGCGCGTCAAGGTAAGCTCGATCCCGTGTTGGGCCGCGCGCAGGAAATCGAAAGCACGATCGAGGTGCTCGCGCGCCGCAAGAAGAACAATCCGGTCCTGATTGGTGAGCCGGGTGTGGGCAAGACAGCCATCGTCGAGGGCTTGGCCCAGCGCATCGTCAACGATGACGTTCCGGAAGATCTACGCAACAAACGGCTCGTCGAGGTCAACATCAATTCAATGGTGGCAGGTGCGAAATATCGCGGCGAGTTCGAAGAGCGCGCCAAGCAACTGATCGATGAGGTGAGCGCCAAACGTGACGAACTCGTACTGTTCATTGACGAATTGCATACGATCGTGGGCGCTGGCCAGGGCGGAGGAGAAGGCGGCCTCGACATTGCCAACGTGCTGAAGCCGGCGCTCGCGCGCGGCGAACTCAGTCTGATTGGTGCGACCACGCTCAACGAATATCAGAAGTACATTGAGAAAGACGCTGCGCTTGAAAGACGCTTCCAGCCCGTGCTGGTGCCCGAGCCGACGGTCGAGCAGACTATCGTGATCCTGCGCGGTCTTCGCGACAAGCTCGAGGCGCACCATCAGGTCACATTCGCCGACGATGCGTTCGTCGCCGCCGCGGAGATGTCCGACCGTTACATCACATCGCGCTTTCTGCCCGACAAGGCGATCGACCTGATCGACCAGGCGGCCGCCCGTGTGCGGATCGGTGCGACTTCGCGTCCGGCCGATATTCAGGAACTGGAAGCGGAAATCGCGCAACTCAAGCGCGAGCAGGACTATGCGTCGTCACGCAAGCGTTACGATGAGGCGAAGAAGTTTGAAGAGCGCATCAACGAAAAGCAGTCGAGGCTCGATGAGCAGGTTGAAGCATGGCAACGGAAAACAGGATCGGAAACGCTCGAGGTGACGGTTGCATCGATCGCGGAAGTAGTGTCCCGTTTAACCGGCATTCCGGTCACTGAACTTACTCAGGAAGAACGCCAGAAACTGCTCGATATGGAGAACAGGCTGCGCGAGCGCGTGGTAGGGCAGGACGATGCCGTTGTTGCCGTCAGCGACGCCGTGCGCCTGTCGCGCGCGGGCCTCGGCCAGGCGAACAGGCCTATCGCGACCTTCCTGTTCCTTGGACCCACCGGCGTCGGCAAGACGGAACTTGCAAAGGCGCTCGCTGAAACCGTGTTCGGCGACGAGCAGGCGGTCATTCGTATCGACATGTCTGAATACATGGAGCGTCACGCGGTGGCGCGGCTAATTGGCGCGCCTCCTGGCTATGTGGGCTACGACGAAGGTGGTCAGCTGACCGAGCGTGTGCGGCGGCGACCCTACAGCGTGATCCTGCTCGACGAGATCGAGAAGGCGCATGCGGACGTAAGCAATGTCTTGCTGCAAGTCTTCGACGACGGGCGCCTGACCGACGGCAAGGGCCGCGTCGTGGATTTCAGCAATACGATCATCATTGCCACGAGTAATCTCGGTGCACACCTCATCATGGACAACCTCGAGAAGCCCGAGGGGGATCGTTTGCCCGAGAAGAAGCTTCGCGAGGAGTTGATGGGCGTGCTCAAGGGCCATTTCCGCCCCGAATTCCTGAACCGGATCGACGAGGTCATCGTTTTTCATGGGCTGTCTCGCGACAACATCCGCTCAATCGTACAGATTCAGCTTGAACGGGTCATGCGTACCGCGGCCGCCCAGGACATCTCGCTCAAGATGGACGAATCGGTCATCGATCATCTCGCCGAGGCCGGTTACCGGCCGGAATTCGGCGCGCGTGAGCTGAAGCGGCAGATCCGACAGGAACTGGAAACGCGGCTCGCCAAGGAGATTCTCAACGGTAACCTGAAGCCGGGCGACAGTGTCGAGGTCAGCTACGACAAGGAAAGTGACGAAGTAAAGTTCGGCAGGAGCGAGGTATCTCCGCCGCCTAAGGCGACAGGCGCGAAAGGCGGGGGCGGACGCGCGAAGAAGAAGGCGTCCAAAGGGGAGGTCACGAGCCCTGAGTCAACCGAAAGTGCGCACGCTAAGGGGTGAGCATGGTGCGAACTGGGAGGCGCCGCCAGGTCACGCCTGATGCTGTGCGGTGTCCCAGTCTGGAGAAACGCGAGACTGTCGCGTTCACGAGGTTGGCCTGTTGCGGCGTTCTCCATGACCGTATCCGCCTTGGCGGATCAGTCACTTGCTGTCCTTCTCAAGCTGCTCATGGAGATTCCTCCGACAATTCCCATGCGGCGCGCAGCGGCGTTTACCGGGCCTCTTGCCCGGTTTGAACGGCGCTTGCGTGGCCCTGCCGCCGCCTCGCGCGAAGACCGTGGCAGAACTGTACTGATCCAAGTCAGCCGGATGTGTGCACTCTACGGCAGCTGGCCCCACCTTAATCTGTACCCATCAGTTCAACATTGCCGGACCCCCGGATCGGGACCTTTCGATGCGTCAGGGTTGGTTCGATTCGTGCGAAACCGGCACATACGGAGGATGGGTACTATGAATCTGCTGGAAGCCATGCGGATTTACGTCAGGGTGGTTGAACGAGAGAGCATCTCCGGCGCGGCGAGAGATCTCAACATTGGGCAGCCGGCCGCGAGCGAGCGCATCGAGCGGCTCGAGAAGCATCTCGGCTGCCGGCTTCTGCTGCGTAGCGCACGCGCTTTCAACTGTACGCCCGAAGGCGCCACCTTCTACGAGCGCAGCAAGCGGATTCTGCGTGCCGTGGAACAGGCGGTCGCTGAAGTGTCGAACGACGGGCAGGATATCAAGGGAACGATTCGCATAGCGGCTCCCCATTGCTTTGGCGAGACCATCGTGCCGGAGGCGTTGGCGCTTGTGCGCGCTACCTATCCACAACTGGATCTGGAGCTGGTTCTCAATGACAGGATCGTCGACCTCGTCACCGAGGGCGTCGACATTTCTTTTCGTCTTGGGCAGCTCGGAGAAGGGGCATTCATCGCCCATCAGTTGGGACAGGTCGGTCGGGTTCTCGTCGCGGCGCCAGACTATCTGACCCGGCACGGACCGATCACTGAGCTGCCGGACCTGATAAAACACCCTTTTATTCGGGTTCAGAGTATGTTTGGCACCGACCAGTTGCCGCTCAGACATGCTGAGACCGTCGTGGAGAGCGCGCCGATCCGTACTGCGATTAAAACGAGCCACTGGCGGCCCATGTATGAAATGATCCTCTCGGGTGTCGGCATCGGGGTGCTGGAAGAGCCGGCTTGTGTCGAGTCTCTATCAGACGGCCGTTTAGTGCGCATACTGCCGCAATTCGAAGTGTTGCCCTTCGATCTCAATGTCCTGATCCAGGCGCAACGCCCTTTGCCGCAAAGGGTACGGATGATTGTGACGATGTTGAGAAAGTGCACCTCCGAAATGCTGGAGAGGGTACACGTCGACTGTGACGTAATGACAAGCTGCGTTGAAAGATGTCTGGGCGACAAGGTGGCGGCATTTCAAAGGCCCTCTTTGCCGACTTAGTTCGACAACGATTATGAGGCCCGGAAAGGTGCGGCCTGGTTCCCTAGGGGTTTCCGCATGAGGCAAGCGAATCCTGCTTGCTGCAGAGCAGGCCGCGCGGGATCTATCGAGAGACAGGCAATGTTTCAGGAGCGCGGTCCGTATCGCGGCGCCCGGCTGTCTTGGTGAGACGATCGTGCCGGAGGCAATGACACTTGTCCGCGGTGCAAATCCGCAGGTGGATCTGGAGCTGGTTCTGAGCGACAGGGACGTCGACCTTGTCGCGGCGGATATAGATATCTGCTTTTGCCATGGACCGCTCGGTGAGGGCGCCTTTGTTACTCATCGGCTTGGCCAGGTAAGCAGCGGCCGATGCACATTTCGCGCGATACCTGGAAGCAGAGCCGGAGAAGCGGCATCAAGGAAAAAAATCGATAGAGAATTGGTCGCTTGGGTTGGAGCCGGCTGCCAAAGGGGGGCTGTTGCGATATGCGCGGAACCGCACAGAGCCATTTGGATCAGGGCCATATTCTGTTCGATGCAGCAGACACGCCTCCACCTGAGCTGCTGGAGCCGTATTTCTGTAGGTCCTTCGCAAGCCCCGCTCTACGAAAAGTTGGGGAATGGACGCGCACAACGCCGGGTCGACATTGGGGGCCGTGCTGCCCCGCCGAAAGCAGCTTTACGCAATCAGGTGCCGCCGATGTGTCTTCGAGCCATCAAATATGCCTTGATTCTTGCCTGCGGGTGCGTGGCGGTCGCCGATGCGCTGGCCGCCGATGCTGCCGGCGTCGTCAAGACGGTTAAGGGCACGGTGAAGATCGAGCGGGCTGAAGGAAGTTCGGGTGCGGCCATCGGCAGCGAGGTTTACGGCAACGATCGCATCGTGACGGGCCCGGAGTCCTCGGTCGGTATCACGCTGCGGGACACCACCCAACTTTCGGCCGGCGCCAATACCATCCTCGAACTCAACAAATTCGCGTTCAATACCAAGACCCATGAAGGCACGCTCGACGCCTCCATCAAACGTGGCTCCCTGGCCGTGATTTCCGGGAAGTTGGCGAAGGCGAATCCGGATGCGGTCCGCTTCAGCACGCCGACTACCACGCTGGGCGTGCGCGGGACCGAATTCATCATCGAAGTGGGCGATAAATAAAAGGGAGGGGCACGTTGAAGGCTGCAATTCGACCGCACGGGCTGGCCTTTGCCGCGGCATGCGTCATGCTGCTTTTCCTCGCTGCGTGCAGCACGCCGGACAAAATTATTCTATTGCCGGATCCTGATGGCAAAGTCGGAGCGGTCATCGTTCACAGCGCCTCGGGAGAGCGGAAGATAGACAAGGCCTACGCCGGCGTCGATGTCACCAAGGGCGGAGCCATAGAAAAAACGATGGATAGCCAATCCACCGTGGAGACACGATATGGCGAGCTGCTTGCGGCCCGGCCGCCTCGCCCCATGACATTTACGATCTTCTTTCTGTTTGATTCCTCCACTGAATTGGCCCCTGAGTCGGCGGCCACGGTCAAACAGCTAAAAGCCGTTCTGGCGACCTGGCCCGCGCCGCAGCTGGTGGTGGTCGGTCATACCGACCTGGCGGGCTCTCAGGAATTCAATGACCAACTCTCCATGCAGCGGGCGAAGACGGTTGCAGCATTCCTGATCAAGCAAGGCGTTCCCACCCAAAAAATAGAGACCGCTGCCCGCGGCAAGCGAGAGCCACTGGTGCCCACCGCAGATGGCGTTCCCAATCGCATGAACCGGCGCGCAGTCATCACACTCCAATGATCCGCGCCATTCATCGGCGCTGAATGGCCTTCCCGTCGATGAAACGTTTTTTCGACCTATGGCATGCCCGTATCAGGAATCTGCTGAAGGCGGCTCAGGGTCGTCCGGTGGCACTGGCGGTGCTGTTTGGCCTGAGCCTGCTCAACCTGTGCAGCGAATGGCCGAGCGACATAGCGCGTCCCGCTTTCGTGGATACGCTCGACGAGGCGCTTCCCGACTCTTTTAAAACGGCCCGGCAAATTCTATTCGATCAGTATCAACGCCACTTCCCACGCATTCCGACTGCTCAGCCTGTGACTATTGTCGAGATCGACGAGGAGACGCTCGCAACCGTCGGTCAATGGCCCTGGCCGCGAAATCGACTTGCGAGCCTGATCGATGCCATTGCGGCACTGAAACCGCTGGCTATCGGTCTCGACATTTACATGCCGGAGCCGGACCAAACCTCACCCGACAAGGTCGCCGGCAATCTGCCGAAAACGGCTGAAACGCTCGCCGCCGGCTTACGGGCTTTACCCAGTCACGAAGCCATTCTCGCCAGATCGTTGCGCGCGGCGCCGACTATCCTGGGTGCCGCGGCGCTCGATCATTCCGCCTTCGCCACCAGCACTGATATGCGAAGCGCTCCGATCCTCGTGCACGGCACCGACCCACTGGACTACGTGAGACGGTTTGACTATGTGCTCGCCAGCCTGCCGGAGCTGCAGGCGGCGGCGCACGGGCAGGCGATGCTGAGCGTGGCGGTCGAACAAGGCGTCGTCCGGCATATTCCTCTCATCATGGGATTGAGGGAGAAGCTGGTCCCCGGTCTGCCAATTGAAATGCTCCGCCTCGCCACGGGTTCAGCTGCGATCGACGTTTTTGCCGACACATCGGGCGTGCAAGCGGTGGGTGTTGCTGATGCGCTGGTGCCCACACAGCCCGGCGGGGACATCTGGTTGCATTTCGCGTCCATTCGATCGACGCTGAGCCGCTACGTATCGGCACGCGACCTCCTGCAGGGAACAGTCGATCCGGAACGGATCCGGGACAAATTGGTGCTGGTCGGACTGACCGGTGCCGGCGTGACTGACATGCGCACGACCGCGTTGGGCGAGTTGGTGCCGGGTATCGAGATTCAGGCGCAGGTCATCGAGACGATTTTCGAGGGACGTTTTCTGCGCCGCCCCACGTGGTTGAAATGGGCTGAATGCGCGTTGATCATGACGTTCGGTATGCTGATCATCTGGTATGTGCCTCGCCCCCATTCTCGGTTCGCGTTATTCATCAGAACCCTCCCCAAGGGTGTCACCGCTCTGGGTATATGCCTGCATCTGCTGAATCTTCTGTGCTGCTTCTTTATTTTCATGCGCTTCGGACTGTTGGTCGATGCGGCCGCCATATTTATTATTCTGTCCGCGGTCATGGGCTGCTTCCTTTCACCGGCGTTACTCGGCCTCGACGAACCAATCAGAACGGAAGTCGTGGACGCGCCGGCGCGGGGGCAAGACAACGGCCGCGCCGGCAAAACGCCATAAACCTGAGGTGGCGGTTGTGCGTATCGAATCGACAACGGTCGATGCACATCACACCAGGTCGTCTGCCGCCATGGTCAGGATGATCTTTCCAACATTGGTGGCTGATTCCATGCGCCGATGTGCATCAGCGGCCCGAGCGAGCGCAAATGTGCTGTCCACGACCGGCTCCAGGCGGGCACCGCCGTCGAAGCGCTCGAGCCAATGCTCGCGAAAACGCCGCACCATCGCGTGTTTCTCCTCTTGCGGGCGGGACTTCATCACCGTTCCCTTGATCTGCAGGTGACGGTAAAGGATCTGCTCCAGTTCGACGGCCACCTGAGCGCCACCGCCAAGAATGCCGACCTGGATCAGCCGTCCGCCGTTGGCTAGCGTTGCCACGTTGCGCGCGAAATACGGGGCGCCCACGAAGTCGATCACGACGTCAACACCTCGGCCGTTCGTCGTCTTCTTGATGACTTCAGCGAAATCTTCAGTGCGATAGTCGATGACCACGTCGGCCCCAAGTTGCACCACGCGCTCAAGCTTGCTACCTTCGGCTGTAGCGAAGACCCGTGCACCGGTCGCATACGCCAGTTGGACCGCGGCCGAGCCCACGCCCCCTGCCGCCGCGTGAATCAGAACGGAGTCGCCGCGCTTTAAGCCCCCAAGATGCAGCATCGCTTCGTGAGCGGTGACGAACACTTCAGGAATCGCCGCGGCGTGCACGTAGTCGAGCACGGCGGGAATCGGCATTGCCATGCGCCAGTCGATGCGTGCAACCTCTGCGTACGCGCCCCCGCCTACTACGCCCATCACGCGATCGCCCACTTTGTAACCCTGCACCTCGTTGCCGACCTCGATCACTTCACCCGCTATTTCAAGGCCCATGATGGTCGAGTCGCCGAAGTTGGGACGGCCATAGCCGCCCCGGCGATGTGTCAGATCGGCGCGGTTCACGCCGGCGGCATGCACGCGCACCAGCAGATCGTCGGGACGCACCTCCGGTACCGGGACGTCGGCAAGTTTCAGCACGTCGGCATCGCCGAATTCCTCGAGTGTGATGGCTTTCATGATTGCGCTTCCTTGGTTGTTTGGCTCGGGTTCAAAGCACGCTCGTGTGGCGTGGCAAGCGTGGCCTGCGCAACGGCAGAGGCCGAGATCGCGGCCGGAAAACCTGCGTAAAACGCGAGGTGGGTGATCGCGGCGGACAGTTCTTTGGATGTCACGCCGTTATTCACGGCGCGGCGCAAATGCGCGGGGAGTTCGTCGAGGTGGCCGCCCGCGATCAGCGCGGCGACCGTCACGAGACTACGGTCGCGCGGCGAAAGCGCGGGATCGTTCCAGATTTGCGGATAGAGCGTGGCGTCGACGAACTCTGCGAGTTTCGGCGTGAAGGCGCGCGCTGCTTCGCGTGGGCTGCTGAAATCTGCGTGTGACATGACGATTCTCCTTTCAAGCCTGGCTGATGAACTTGTGCGTGAGGTAGTACTCGATACCCTCGACACCGCCTTCCGAACCGTGACCGCTTTCCTTCATGCCGCCAAACGGCAGTTCGGTCGCGACAATGCGGTATTGGTTAATGCCGATCATGCCGGCCTCAAGGCCATCGCCTACGTCGATCGCGGTGCGTGCGTTCTGCGTGAATGCATAGGCGGAAAGGCCGTACGGCAGACGGTTCGCTTCGGCAAGACCGTCGGCGAGTGATTCGAAGCGCATCAGCACGGCGATCGGGCCGAACGGCTCTTCGTGCATGACGCGTGCGTCCATCGGCACGTCGGCGAGCACGGTCGGCTCGAAAAAGTAGCCGTCGCCTTCAATCCGTTTGCCGCCCGCGAGCACTTTTGCGCCGCGCGCCACCGCGTCCGCCACCAGTTCTTCCATCTTGGCAAGCTGGCGCGGATTGGCAAGCGGCCCGACCTGGGTGTCGGGGTCCATGCCGTCACCCACCTTGAGTGCCTTTGTTGCCCGCACAAAATGTTCGACGAACTCCTCGTAGACGCCGCGCTGGATCAGGAATCTCGTCGACGAGATGCAGACCTGGCCGGTGCCGCGAAAGCGGTTAGCCGCACCGTCGACGGCCGCCTTCTCCACGTCGGCGTCGTCGAATACCAGCACCGGACCGTGGCCGCCGAGCTCGAGTGTGATGGGCTTGACGCCTTCCGCCGCGCGCGCCGAGAGCAGACGGCCGATGGGCACCGAACCCGTGAAGGTGACTTTGCGGATCACCGGTGATGCGATCAACCGCTTCGAGACCTCATCGGGCACGCCGAACACAACCTGCAGAACGCCTTTGGGCAGGCCTGCATCGTCGAGCGCGCGGGCCAGCGCGAGGGCTGTGGCGGGGCTTTCCTCGCCGGGCTTGATGATCACGCTGCAGCCTGCTGCCAGCGCCGCCGAGAGCTTGCGAGCGGGCGTGATGGCCGGGAAATTCCAAGGTGTGAAAGCGGCCACCGGACCGATTGCCTGCTTTTTCACAAGTTGCTGCACGCCAGGGCGGTTCGACGGCACGACGCGGCCGTCGATGCGGCGCGCCTCTTCCGCGAACCATTCGAAGTACTCCGCGGCACGCAGTACTTCATCGCGGCTCTCGGCAAGCGGCTTACCTTCTTCGAGTGTCATCAGTTCTGCGATTCGCGGCGCGCGTTCGCGCATCAGCTCGGCGGCGCGCCTGAGAATGCGCGCGCGTTCGGCGGGTACCGTCTTGCGCCAGACCTCGAATGCGCGGCGTGTGACAGCGAGCGCGTGGTCGAGATCGGCGCTAGTAGCGAGCGGCACGCGACCCAGTTCGCGTTTCGTGGCAGGGTTGACGACCGGTGCGGTTTCGCGTTCTTGTGCAGCAATCCATTTGCCGTCGATAAACAGGTATAGCGGTTCGTAGCTTGCGTTCATGATGTTACCTCCGTCAGTAATTAAAAATTAGGCATCCGTATCAAGAGAGCGGTATGTTCGCGCAATCGAAGCGCGTCTGATCAGGTTGCTCGGATAGGCACCGCGAGCGTGGCGGCGAGCATGAGCATGGAAAGCGTGCGTTTCATCTTTCGACTCCTGGAAGGAAAGCGGTGTTCGATTCGATGTGAAGTGCAGTGAGTGCCTGACTACGGAACCAAGTCTAGGCCTGAAGACGATTGGCTTTTAGGGGAGCAGGAAAGAATCAGTCTTGTTGCTGGAGGAAAAATCGCGCCGTTGTTATGGAACGCCCGTGCTGTTTTTGAACGTGCTGCCTGGGGGAATAGAGCTGCCTGACCCCGTCGCTGCTCTCGGCGAAACCCACGCGTATCATGCTGGGTGTGCTTGTGGCGTGGCGTTGAACCTGTCGCACGCGATTGAGGAAAGAAGAATGAAAGCTCAACGGGAAGAATCGGAATGGACAAGGTCTACAACATGTCGGTATTCGTGAAGGTCGTGGAGATGAGCAGTTTCACTGCCGTCGCCAACCATCTCGATACCACGGTCGGTAATGTTTCGCGAGCCGTTTCAGTGCTCGAGGAAGGGCTCAACACGCGACTGTTGCAAAGGTCAACGCGACGCCTCGTCGTCACCGACGCGGGCCGCCGCTTTTACGAGCGCTGCGTGTCGATCCTGGCCGACATCGAGCATGCCGAAGCCGAGGCGAGCAGCGCGTTGCTCGAGCCGCGTGGGACGTTGCGCGTCCACGCTGTGCCGGGACTAGGGCGTGAGCTTGTAACGCGTGCGGTGCTTTCTTACCGCGAAGCGTATCCGGAGGTTTCGGTCGACTTGCTGCTCTCGCAACGCATGCCCAACCTCCTCGAGGAACAACTCGATCTGGCTGTCGTGATCGCCCGCGCGTTGCCCGATTCTGCCTATGTCAGCCAGAAGATCGGGAGCAGCCATTGTGTGCTGGCTGCTTCCCCTGCGTACCTGGCGCGGCATCCCGCGCCCGAGAAGCCGGAAGATCTGGCCGATCATGCGCACGTCCTGCTGAGCACCGTGGATTACACACCCGACGAATGGCATCTTCAGAGTTCCTCCGACACTGCCGTTTTCCGGCCCTCCGGCCCGCACTTCAGTGTGAACGACATGGAGGCCATGGCCGTGGCGTTGCGCGACGGCGCTGGAATAGGGTTGCTTGCGGCATTCTCCGCGATCGACGACCTGCGTAAGGGAACGCTCGTTCGTGTGCTGCCGCAATTTCACACCTACGAGCGGAATGTGTACGCGGTCTATCCGTCACGGCAGTTCGTAGACGCGAAAATCAAGCGCTTTGTTGATGCGCTAAAAGCTCAGGTCGGCGAGCAGTTGCAAACTTACGCAAATGAGCTTGCGATCGAATGTGCGCCATCTTAGACGGAACAGTGTGTTCCGATGTCAGCTTGTCGCGGCTGAAAGAGGAGGACCGTTGTGCCTCTGGTCGAACTGGACGCAGCCGTCGTCGCTGTGTAGCCATCTGACGATCAGGTCAGGAATCTGCACACGCGGATCAACGATTCGGTGCGGTAGATTCGCAAGCAGGTCAATGCGTCATCCCGCGTCAAGCCGCTTCTCCAGCCAGCGCGTGAATTGCGAAATCCGACGAAGCCGGTTCGAGCGCCGGTTGAATGGTCCGGTAATCGCGCCATTCAGGGTCGCGCTGTTGTAACGGATAAAGCAGCGGTGCAGCGTCATGTACAGCCGCGACACAACTCCCGCCGCGCAATGCGGGCAGCGATTGCGACGCGCCGGGAAACGCGCGTGGAAGCGCGCCGTACCTCTCCACGACCGGCCGGATATGGCTGCTGCCCTGCGAGATGCACACGGGCTTGCCGCGCAGATTTTCCCATTTCGTGATGCCGCTCGATTTCGGGATGATCGCCGTACCGCCCACACGATAGTACGGTGTCGGCACGTGATCGCGAATCTCCCCACGCTGCCGGTTGTATTCCATATTGGCGATCAGGATGTCGACCTTGCATTGCTGCAGGAACTGTACACGAGTAGTGGGCTGTACCGAAACCAATTGGACCTTGGCACAGGGGCGCTTGGCGATGTCGTTCGCAAGGTCCACGTTGATGCCGCGCGGCTGCGAGTTTTTCTCTCACATAGCAGATCGATAGATAAGGTTTCGCGCATTCATTGGTTAGCGAATGTCTTCTGCGTTCCTAAAATAATTTGCGGCTGATTCGGCGGCCGGTTGATCGGCCGTCCACTCGAATACCGGCACGACCGCCCCGCACTCACGACAGGACACCCAACGAATGACGAAACTGGCTCTCTCCGAGCGCGTGGCGCGCATCGGTATCGCGCCCAACGCAGCGGCCACGGCGCGCGCGCAGACGCCGGCCGCGCTCGCCGATAGCGATACCCTGCAAGTCGCTCGACAGCGCGGTAACGGGGCATTGCTGTCACTGCGCAACGTGCCGCGAACCAGCGAGATTCACGTCGACGGCATCGACGTGCGCGCGAAGAGAACCGACACCCATGTGCTGCTCGCCAAAGTGTGTCTCGCGGACAAAGCCCGATGTATCCGGGCGCATTGTCGGGCGGTCAGCAGCAACGCGTAGCAATAGCACGCTCGCTGGCAATGCAGCCCGACCGGATCCTGTTCGACGAAGTGATGTCGGCGCTCGATCCGGTCCTCGCCGCGAGCGCAATTCGTCCCATTCCTCACGATCATGACCACGACCACCACCACCACGACTGACGAAACCCGCAACGACCTCTCCGCTCAACGACACGAAGCCGTGCAGGCACTACTCGCCGACGCCCGCCGCATCATCGGCGAAAACGGCGTGAGGCGCGAGGCGCTCAAAGCGCTGAGTGAACGGCTGGTCGAACTCGCGGCCCAGCGCACGCTGTTCGATGCCACTGACTTTCCACCGCCGCAACCCGGCAGCGGCGACACGTCGACTCGCTACCGGCTCAACCCGGGCGAAGACGGTTTCGCGCTTTATCTGAACTCGCTATTGCCGGGCAAGACGACAATCCCGCATAACCACGACACATGGGCCGTGATCGCTGCAATCGACGGCGCGGAACTCAACCGCCTCTACCGGCGTATCGACGATGGCCGCGACCCGGATCGCGCGCAACTCGAACTGGCGCAGGAAGTGGTGGTGCGCCCAGGCGTGCCGATCGCATTTCTGCCGGACGAGATCCACAGCATTCATGTGGGCGGCGCGGAACCTACGCTGCACTTTCACCTGTACGGCCGGCCGCTCGAAACGTTGACAGGGAGACTTGGCTTCGAAACTGACACAGGTCTCGTGGTGCGTTACAACGCGACGCACATGCAACGCGCGACCCAGGCGGTCGGCTGATGTCGGCGCGCGGCGATGGATTGCTGACGCGCGTTCTGCACGCATCGATCGCGCCGACGACAGGATCGCCCAGGACCGGCACGGCACGGGCTTCCTGACCGACGAAGGCAACAAGTCACACAGGCCGCCTTCGCAACGGTTGCGCGAACTGAATCGGCAATATGCCGCCAACAAGGAAAACAGATCGATGACACACACGACTCACCCCGACGACGAAGCGCGCCGCACCCTCGAACTGCTCGGTCCGGCGCCCGAGAACTGGGTCCCGGACCAGCCGGGTATCGATCACAACGTGTTCATCGTCGGTGGTGGGCAGACCGGCTGTGCGTTCGCGTTTGCGCTGCGGCGGGCCGGCATCGGCCGAGTGAGCGTGATCGATGCAGCCAATGACGCGTCGAAGGCCGGCGTGTGGCTGACTCGCGCGCGCATGAACAAGCTGCGTACGCCGAAGTCGCTGGTCGGGCCTGAAGTCGGTTTACCGGGGCTCAGCTTTCAGGCGTGGCACGAAGCGCGTTTCGGCGCGGCGTCGTATCGTGAGATCGATCGCATTCCGCGTGAGCAGTGGGCGCAGTATCTGGCGTGGTACCGCGAATTTCTCGGCATCCCGATTCGTTACGGCACACGGCTCGTGAGAATCGAACCGCTGGGCACACATTTCCGCCTGCATCTCGAAGAGAGTGGCAACGCGCGCGTCGAGACGGCGCGCAAGGTGCTGCTGTGCAACGGTGTAGCGGGCAATGGCGGCGCGTTCGTGCCGCGCGTATTGGCACAATTGCCGGCGTTGTTAGTGGCGCATACGTCGCACGACATCGACTTTGCCGCGTTGCGCGGCAAGTCAGTCGCGGTGCTCGGCGGCGCGGCCTCCGCATTCGATGCCGCGGCGAGCGCACTCGAAGCGGGCGCGGCCAACGTGCATCTGTTCGTGCGACGTGCGGCGCTGGCGGCCGTGCCGGTCTCACGTGCGCGCGCCTACCCCGGCGCCTACGACAACTATTTCGATTTGCCCGACGCGCTGCGTTGGGCGCAGGCGCTTCGCTTCAAGCGCTCGGGATCGACCGCACCGCTGGACTCGCTTCAGCGCGTCACACGTTTTCCGAACTTTCACCTGCATACCGGCGCGCAATGGGAATCCGCGCGTGAAGTGGAAGGGCGCATCGCGGCGCAGGTGTCGGGCGAAACGTTCGAGTTCGACTTTGCGATTGCGGGCACGGGCTATTTCATCGATCCGTCGGCGCGGGCAGAGCTTGTGGATTTCGCGTCGCACATCCGGCTGTGGAGCGATCAGTACGCACCACCCGCCAGCGATGCCGACGAAGGGCTCGGCGCGCATCCGTATCTCGGCGCGGCGCTGGAGTATCTGGAGAAATCGCCGGGACAGGCGCCGTATCTGAAAGACATCCACGTCTACAACCCGGCGGGTTTCGTCAGCGCCGGTGTGCCGGTAGGCGACGTGCCGAGTATGAAGCGCGATATTCCCGCGGTGGTCCGCCGTATCAGCCGCGACCTCTTTCTTGCGGATCTCGATTCGCATGCCGCGCGACTTGCGGCGGATGTCCCGGCGGATTTCGACGAAACGGCGTATGCGTCGAGCGTCTGGCAGCGTGAGGCGTCCAACGCTTGAGGTGGAGAGATGCAGGTGCGCCTGGCATCTGCATCTCCGTTGTCACGACTGTCGTTTGTGCGCCGGAGCAGAGTCCACGTAGTTGATGCCGAGGTCGATTCGGTCAGCAAAGCAAGGTGAGCCGGGTATTACCCGCAAGGTCTCATTTAGCTGTGGTCGCTACGCCGGAGATCGCGACACGCCGCGGCACGAGCAGCGTGGCGCAAAGCAGGCTGCCGATCCCCATCGCCGCGATCACGGCGCCCATTGGCCAGGGCGTGCCATCGGCGAAGAAGCCCATGAGTGCCGAGCCCAGAACGCCGGTGCCGTACTGGCTTGCGCCGATGAGCGCCGACATGGTGCCGGCGCGCGCGGGGAATGTGCCGAGCGCACCCGCAATCGCATTGGCGACGATAAAGCCGGTCGCTGAAACGAAAAGGAACAGGGGAATCACGAGGCCGGCCAGCCCGCCCCAGTCCGTCCATGCGTCGATGGCTAGCAGCATGCCCGCGATTGCCGCGCCCCATGTGCCGGCACGCATCAGGCGATCACTCCCGTAGCGTCTCACCAGCCTCGCGTTGATCTGGTTCGTGATCATGATGCCAGCGATGCCCGCTGCAAACAGCACGCCATAGCGCTGCGGCGAAACGTGGTGATAGGTGATGTATGCGAACGGCGTGCCGGCAACATACGCGTACACGCCGCCGTAAAGGAATCCGCCTGCGCCCGCGTAGCCGAGCACCCGGCGATGCTGCAATAGCGTGGCATAGGCGGCGAGCGCGCGGCCGAGCGGTTCGTGATTGCGGCGCGCCTCGGGTAGCGTTTCGGGCAATGCGCCCAATGCGGCGAGCGTCGCCAGCCCGACACCGACCAGCACCCAGAAAATCGCGCGCCATGACGCCACGTGAAGAATGAGGCCACCCACGCTCGGTCCGATCAGCGGTGCGATCGCCATGATCGTCATCAATGTCGACATCATCTGGGCCGCGCGATGGCCGGTGTAGAGATCGCGCACCATCGCGCGGGCGAGCACGACACTCGCGCACGCGCCCCCGGCCTGCACGACTCGCCAGCCGACCAGCGCGCCGCTGCTGGCCGACAGCGCACAGCCGGCCGATCCAATGATGAACAGCACGAGTCCGATGGCGATCGGCATACGGCGGCCGTAACGGTCGCCGATAGGACCCCACAGCAGTTGGCCCACACTGAACCCGATCAGATAGCTGGAGATCGTCAGCTCGATCGCACCGGTGTCGGCGTGCAGCGAGAGCGCCATCGCGGGCAGGGCAGGCAGATACAGGTCCGTCGAGATCGACGCGAACGCCATCAGGAGGCTCAATATGGCGAGGATCCGCAGACCGTGCTGGTCGGCTGCGGGTGTCACGCGTTCCGTTGCAGTGCCGGGCAATGATGCCGCTGGAGCGGGCGAGCGATTATTCAACGACATGATCTGGCATTTCTTTTAAGCCAATAGCGCACCTGCGTTGCCGCAACCTTGCGACGACGCAGGAGCAAACGGGTGGGGCGAAACGTTGGACTAGCGGTCGACGCGCTGCTGCAAATGGGCCGGATAACGATCACCCACGACCTTGATCTGCTTCAACGCCGCTTCGATAGCAGCGAGATCGGCCGCCGACAATTCGACCGCGGCCGCGCCAATGTTTTCTTCCAGCCGATGGATCTTGGTCGTGCCCGGAATCGGCACGATCCACGGCTGTTGCGCCAGCAGCCACGCAAGCGCGATCTGCGCGCGCGTCGCACCCTTGCCATCGGCAATTTTGCCGAGTACCTCGACGAGGCCGGCGTTGGCCTTACGGTTCTCTTCGGAGAAACGCGGCACGACATTGCGAAAATCGGTCTTGTCGAACGACGTGGTCGCATCGATCGCGCCGGTCAGGAAGCCCTTGCCGAGCGGGCTGAACGGCACGAAACCGATGCCCAGTTCTTTCAGCGTGGGTAGCACCGTCTCTTCCGGCTCGCGCCACCACAACGAATACTCGCTCTGCAATGCTGCCACCGGCTGTACAGCGTGGGCGCGGCGGATCGACTGCGCGCCGGCTTCGGACATGCCGAAGTGCTTGACCTTGCCTTGTGCGATCAGATCCTTGACGGCGCCGGCCACGTCTTCGAGAGGCACATTCGGATCGACGCGATGTTGGTAGAAGAGGTCGATACGATCGGTTTTCAGCCGCTTGAGCGATGCCTCGGCGACCGCACGGATGCGTTCGGGCCGGCTGTCGACGCCTTTGGTCACGTCGCCTTCCGTGAAGCCGAACTTGGTTGCGATCACCACCTGATCGCGAAACGGCGCAACGGCTTCTCCGACCAGTTCTTCGTTGAAGAACGGACCATAGGCTTCGGCGGTATCGAAAAACGTGACGCCTTTTTCGAAAGCCGACTGAATCAGCTTGATGCCTGCCGTCTTCTCGGTGGCCGGTCCATAGCCGTAGCTCAAACCCATGCAGCCGAGGCCTAGTGCCGAGACTTCGAGACCGCTGTTTCCAAGTTTGCGCTTTTGCATCTGCATTCTCCTTTCGAAAAGTGACGAGCGTGGAAGGCGGCCTGTTCGCACGGGCGCCACGCGACGTTCAACAGCCTCAAGCTTAGGCTGTTGTGCGTAGCTCAACAATATGGCTAGAATTGCAAAAGGTTATGAGGAAAATTCACTTATGTTGCGAGCCGGCTTATCTGAACTGACCGCATTCGTCGCGATCGCTCATCAGCGCAGCTTCAGTGCGGCGGCGCGGACCTTGGGGGTGTCGCCGTCCGCGTTGAGTCACGCCATGCGGGGACTCGAAGCAAGACTCGACGTGCGCCTCTTCAACCGGACCACCCGCTCGGTCGCGCTGACCGAGGCGGGCGAGCAATTGTTGCGACGAGTCGGGCCCGCCATTGCCGATCTCGAAGACGCCGTGAACGAGGTCGCTTTCGCACGCGACCGCCCGTCGGGTTCGATCCGTATCAGCGCCTCCGAATCAGCCGCGAAGTCGATCGTCCAGCACGTGCTGCCCGATTTTCTGGCGACTTACCCGGATATCCACGTGGAATTCGTCGTGGACACGCGGCTCGTCGACATCGTGGCCGACGGTTTCGATGCGGGCATCCGCGTTCACGAGGATGTGCCACGCGACATGATCGCCGTGAGGTTCGGCCCCGACCTGCGCTTTGCCGCGGTGGCGTCGCCTGATTACTTTGCGCGCCATGAGGCGCCGAAGGCACCGCACGATCTGGCGAAACACCGCTGCATCCGGTTCCGCTTCGAGAGCGGCACGCTCTATCGATGGGATCTCGAATATCACGGCAAAAGCGCGAGTATTGATGTCGACGGCCCCATGACGCTGGGCAACACGAACCTGATGGTCGAGGCGGCGCTGGTGGGCATCGGCATTGCCTGGGTGCCTGACTATCTGGTTGCCGAACACCTCGCAGCGGGGCGGCTCATTCAGGTGCTGGCGGAATGGAGCCCTTCGTTTCCGGGCTTGAGCCTTTATTACCCCGCTAACCGCCATCCTCCCACTGCGCTACGGCTATTCGCACAGGCGGTGCGGGATTGGGCCAACACCGCCGGTGTGCGTTGATTGCCGGCTTCGGGCAGCACGCCGCGCGCTTGGTCGGGTGTTTCGTAGAGCTTGTCGATTTCAATTTGGAGAGTCTTTCCCGCGCGTTGGGTTGAGACTCCCTGCTAGTGTTGCGTGCTTAAAGACGATTTGTGAATTGCGCGCACGTCGCAGGGCGCGATTGTCGTGCTGGGCGCGCGGCGGCTCGACCGGATCAATGCGCTGGCCGAGACAATCGTCGCGGATGGCGGAGTGGCGCTGGCCGTCGCGACCGATGTCACCGATGCGGCACAGGTCAAACATCTCGTCGACACGGCGGTCGAGCAATACGGGCGGGTCGACGTCATGCTCAACAACGCGGGCCTGATGCCGCACTCGTCTCTCAGTGGCGATCCGGCACGAAGGCGATCACATCACCACGATCGAAGGGCTGGAGAGAAACGGTGAACTCCATCCTGTTCAGCAAACGTTCTGGGAGTACGACGCATATCAATGCGGCTACTGTCCAACCGGACAGATGACGAGCGCCGTCGCGATTCTGCGCGACCCCAACATGGCTGCCGACGACGCCAGCGTGCGCGAAGTCATGAGCGTGACGCAATGTCGACCTCGCGCAAAAATAGAATCTTCGTTTGAGACTCGTCGTTCCGACGCCCCGCGTGCTCCATGAATGCAAGCGGACGACATTGACACAATTCTTCTAATCTGGAATAGTATTCAACAAATAACGTCATTCATATCTTCAGACGTTGACTGGGGGCTCGGTCGTCGATGAGCCCGGCCATGGCAGATTCAGCGCCCCACCAGGGCTCATCTCGTAGTAACTGTGGAAATGAACACTTCAACCCAGATGGACTGCGACCTGCTCGTGATCGGCTCCGGCGCCTCGGGGCTGGCCGCGGCGGTCACTGCGGCATGGCATGGTCTCAAGGTCGTCGTAGTGGAAAAAGACGCCGTATTCGGTGGTGCAACGGCGTGGTCGGGCGGCTGGATGTGGGTTCCAGGCAATCCGCTGGCGAGGCGCGCGGGCATCAATGAAGACCCCCAACAGCCCCGCACCTACCTCAGGAACGAACTCGGCCACCGCTACGATCCGGAACGTATCGATGCATTTCTCGACAACTGCGCGCACATGGTGTCCTTCTTCGAAGAGCACACGTCGCTGCAGTTTGTAGACGGCAACGGCATTCCCGATGTACATGGCAACGTCGAAGGTGCAGCAACACAGGGTCATCAGGTCATTGCCGCACCGTACGATGGGCGGCAGGTCGGCCCGCTGATCAAACGTCTGCGCAAGACAATGCGCGAAACCTCGTTCATGGGCATGCCGATCATGGCGGGCGCGGACCTGATGGCTTTTCTGAGCGTGACGCGCTCTCTCAAGTCCTTCACGCACGTCACAAGGCGTTTCACGCGGCATCTGCTCGATCTGGCGCTGTACGGCCGCGCCATGCAACTGGTGAACGGTGTCGCACTGGTCGCGCGCCTTGCCAGGTCGGCGCAGGACCTGGGTGTGACCTTGATGGAGTCCGCACCTGCAACGAGGTTGGTGTTCGAGGGTAAGGCGGTTCGAGGGGCAGTCGTCTCGACGGCCCGGGGCGAGATAACGATTCGCGCGGCGAAGGGCGTCGTGTTGGCCGCCGGCGGGTTCCCCAATGATGTGACACGGCGCAAGGCGCTTTTTCCACGCACACCCACCGGCCGCGAACACCTCGCCTTGCCGCCCGAGAGTTGCTCTGGCGACGGCGTGAGTCTGGGCGAATCGGCGGGTGGCTGCCTTGTCACGGATGTCGCCTCGGCTACCGCCTGGGCGCCCGTGTCGAAAGTTAAGCACGCTGACGGCAGCATTGGCCACTTCCCGCACATTATCGACCGCGCCAAGCCCGGTGTCGTCGGCGTGCTCTCCAACGGCAAGCGCTTCGTGAACGAGGCGGACGGTTATTACGACTACACCTCCGCCATGGTCGCGGCGGCGCCGGAGGGGCAGGAAGTAGCGTCGTGGCTTGTCTGCGATCACCGGTTTCTGCGCCGGTATGGTCTGGGTTACGCACGGCCTTTCCCTGTGCCGGTCGGATCTTTAATCCGCAGCGGTTATCTGCAACGAGGTTCAACGATCGAAGAGCTGGCGAGGCGTTGCGGTATCGATCCTGATGCGCTGGCAGCTACGGTCAGGTTCTACAACGAGCATGCGCGCCGTGGTGAGGACCCTCTGTTTGGACGCGGCTCCACGCCGTATAACCGAAAGGGGGGCGACCCCTTGCACAAAGGCCCGAATCCTTGCGTCGCGCCGATCGAGCACGGACCCTTCTACGCGGTCAAGGTATTCCCGGGCAGCTTCGGCACGTTCGCAGGCCTGAAGACCAACGGCTCCGCTCAGGTGCTCGACGAGAATGGCCAACCTGTTGCCGGCCTGTATGCGGTGGGAACGGACATGGCCAGTGTGATGGGCGGTTTCTATCCGTCGGGCGGCATCAACCTCGGTCCTGCAATGACGTTCGGTTACGTCGCCGGCCGCCATGCGGCCAATGCGACGGACTACGAACCTCATGACGTTGAGGCGCTCGCCACCACCGGCGCATCAAAGGTGTCGAACCGGATGCCGCTTCCCACCCACTGACGGCAGGACTTCTTCTAGCGCGCTGTGCACACGCTGTTTCGCGTGTGCACAGCGCGTTTTACTTATCGCGGCACGTCCAGCAAAAACTCCACCATGCGGTCGCAGACGCGGCCGAACATCTGCGTGCCTGTCACTGTCTGGCATCCCCGTGCGCGCGCTGCTTCGATCAAGGGTGTCAGCGGCGGTTTGGTCACGACATCGCCCACGAAGGTCCCGGCTCGAAGGCGTGACACATCGATCGGCAATGGGTCGTCCGCACGCATGCCGAGCGGCGACGCGTTGACCACGATATCGAACGTGTGCGCTTGCACATCGGAGGCGACGCTACGCACCCTGCCGCGTTGCAGCGCATTGAGCCGGTCGACCAGAGATGTCGTACGGCCCGCGTCGTTATCACGTATGTCGAGCGATGTCAGTCCCGCACTCACTAGCGCGTGACCGATCGCCGATCCCGCCCCGCCTGCGCCCACGAGCAACGCGCGCTTGCCGGTCAGATCACAACCCGCATTCGTCAGCGCTGCCACGAATCCTGTGCCGTCGAACATGGCGCCGTGCCAGTCGCCGTTGGGCGTGCGACGCAGCGTATTGACCGCGCCGAGGAAACTCGCTTCGTCGGAAAGCGTCGCGCAGTACCCGGCCGCGTTGAACTTGTGGGGCACGGTAATGATCACGCCGTCGACGTTGCGCATCGGCGTGACGCCCGCGAAGAACGCGGGCAGATCGGCCGGCGCCACGTGGGCGGGTACCACCAGCGCGTCGCGCCCCGCTGCCCGCAATGCGCCCGTGACGCCGGCTGGCGAGCGGACCTGGGCGATCGGGTCGCCGACAATGAAATAGATACGCGTCGCGCCGCTAAGGCCTTCATCGAGCGACGGGGAAAACGAAGATGGGTTCTGCTGGCTCATGCTGTGTTCGACCTCCTGTTGTGTCTATGTGTCCCATGCGCAACGAGTACCACGGCCCGCTTCCATCAAGGCGCCGCGATCGTCGTCGCTGCTCAGTTTCGATGAACTTTAATCTTTAGTGGAATAGTATTCAACAATTAAAGTTGATTCGATGTGTGGCCGATGCCTGTCGGGCTGGATGCGCCGCAGCGTACAGGTCAACGTGGAGCAGACGAGCGGGAGCCGGACGAGTCGCGACAGGGTAGGGATAAGTCCTGTTTGAATAAAATAGTAAAGTGGAATAGTATTCAACATAAATGAGGTATCCCTTCTGAGACGAAACGGGTTGGTAATGAAGCGTGAACCGATGCTCGAATGTGATGTGCTGGTGTTGGGCTCAGGCGCGGGTGGTCTGGCCGTTGCGGTCACCGCCGCTGTGCGCGGACTGCGTGTGATCGTTGCGGAGAAGGAGGCGGTTTTCGGGGGCACGACGGCGTGGTCCGGCGGATGGATGTGGATACCACGCAACCCCCTCGCCGTGCGCGCAGGGATCACCGAGGCGGCGGATGCGCCGCGCACCTATCTGCGCAACGAACTCGGCTCTCATTTCGATGCGGCCAGAATTGGCGCGCTGCTGGAGCACGGTCCGCGAATGGTCGAGTTCTTCGAGCAGCATACGTCGATGCGTTTTGTCGACGGCAACCGGATTCCAGACTTCCACACCACGCCGGGCTTTGGGACCGGAGGCCGCTCGGTCTGCGCGATGCCGTTCGACGGCCGCGAGCTGGGACCGTTGATCCACAAGCTACGACCGCCGCTCGGCGTCACGACGCTCAAGGGGATGGCGATCGCCTCGGGTAGTGACCTCGCTCATTTCTTCAACGCGACACGCTCTCTGCGTTCCGCACTGCATGTCACCCGGCGATTAGCGACATTTGCCGTGCATAAGCTTCGCTATGGTCGCTCGATGCATCTGGTCAACGGGCACGCGCTGGTTGCGCGGCTGCTGAAGTCGGCCGCGGACCATGGCGTCGATCTGCGCGTGAACGCGAAAGCCGTAGGGTTGCTTCGCGAGGCGGGTCGCGTGGTGGGGGCCCGCGTCGAGATTGATGGTGTCGCCAACGAGGTGCGAGCTTTGCGCGGCGTCGTCCTGGCCTGCGGCGGCTATCCGCATGACGCTGCGCGGCGCGCGCAAACCTTCGCTTACACGCCGTCGGGACGTGAGCATTGGTCGGCCGCGCCACGCTCGAATACGGGCGACGGCATTCGCATGGGCGAGGCGATTGGCGGCCATTTCGATGGCGCGCTTGAAGCGCCCGCGGCGTGGGCGCCTGTGTCGCTCGTGCCGCAGCGAAATGGCCGGCCTGCCGTTGCGTTCCCGCATCTGATCGAACGCGCCAAACCGGGTGTGATTGCGGTGACGCGCGCAGGTAAGCGGTTCGCCAATGAAGCGTCGTCCTATTACGACCTGATGAGCGCGCTCTTCGATGCCACTCCGGCAGGCGAAGAAGTGTGCGCGTGGCTGGTGTGTGACCATCGTTTCCAGCGCCGTTACGGTCTGGGCGTGTCGAAGCCGTTTCCGTTTCCGACTCGCCCGTACCGTCGTACGGGGTATCTCAAGCGGGCGAGCAGTCTCGCCGAGCTGGCAATACAGTGTGGCATCGATCCACAGGGTCTCGCGAGCACCGTGGCGGCCTACAACACGCATGCAAAGGACGGCGCCGATCCGCAGTTTCATCGCGGCACCACACCCTACAACCGCGTGCAGGGCGATGCACGGCACAAGCCGAATCCGTGCGTCGCGCCGCTCGAAAACGGCCCGTTCTACGCGATCAAACTGCTTCCCGGCAGCCTCGGCACATTCGCCGGCCTCGCGACCGATGCTGCCGCTCGCGTTCTGGACAAGGAGAACCGGCCGGTGGCCGGACTCTACGCCGTCGGCAATGACAGCGCGAGTGTGATGGGCGGCTGTTACCCGGCTGGCGGCATTACGCTCGGCCCCGCGATGACCTTCGGTTATCTCGCGGGCCTTTCTCTCTCCGGTCTGAATCAGACGGAGTCGGTTGAAGAATCCTCACATCATGCGCAAGGACAAATGCAATGACTCTCTACGACGTAGTGACGCTCACCGTGAAAATAGGCTCGAATCCGCAGGTTTTCGAAAGCATCAGGTCAAGCGGCAAGCAGCCCGGCTCGACACTGTTCGGCTGCTGGTATTCGGACATCGGCGCGCTGGGGCAAGTGATGGTGTTGCGCGGCTTCGAATCGGAAGCCGCATTGATCACCGAGCGCAAGCGCATGCTGCTCGAAGGCAACCCGTTCGGTTGCGGCGAGTTTGTCACCGACGTGAAGATCGACAGCTACTCGCTGTTCCCCTTCCTGCCGCCGATCGAACCTGCCGTGCACGGCGGCATCTACGAGATGCGCGTCTACGGCACGAAGCTCGCGAGCCTGCAGCACACCATCGACGCGTGGGAAAAAGCATTGCCTGAACGCACGCAGCGCTCGCCGCTGATCGGTGCGATGTATTCGCTCGATGGCACGGTGCCGCGCTTCCTGAACATCTGGGCATATGCGGGCGTCGACGAACGTTCGCGGATTCGCGCCGAAGCGGTGAAAGACGGCGTCTGGCCGCCCATGGGCGGTCCTGCGCATCTGACCACGATGGAATCGACGATCTATGTGCCGGCACCGTTTTCACCGCTGCGCTGAACACGCTCTGCAAATGAAATGACTAACCGAACCGAAGGAAACGACATGACACAGCACAACGCTCGCGCGCTTTCTCTCTCGGCGCTGACCGTGCTTGAGCTGACGCCGCCGCAAATGGTGGAATGCGCGGCGCAGGCGGGCTATGACTACGTCGGGCTGCGTCTGTTGCCCGCCACCGATCAGGAAGTGCGTCACGAGATCGTCGGCGATACGCCGTTGAAACGTGAAACGCTGGCGCGCTTGCGAGACACGGGCATCAAGGTGCTCGACGTGGAGATTCTCCGCCTGAAGCCGGAGACCGATGTGACGGACTACGAGCCCATGCTCGAGACCGCGGCGGAACTGGGCGCACGCTACGTGCTTGTGGCGGGTAACGACCCCGACGAAGCACGCACGTCGGAGCGCCTCGCGCAACTCTGCGATCTCGCGAAGCCGCTCGGACTGTCCCCCTCGCTCGAACCGATGCCGTGGACGAATGCGAAGGACATCACGCAGGGCGCTCGCATCGTCAAGGCAGCGGGCCGCTGCAATACTGGTCTCATCATCGACCCGCTTCACTTCGATCGTGCCGGTTCGTCGACTGCAGAACTCGCTGCACTGCCGCGCGAGTATTTTGGTTACGTGCAGTTTTGCGATGGGCCCGCGGAGCGTCCGACCGACCTCGAGACACTGCTGTTCCAGGCCCGCTGCGAGCGGATGATTCCGGGCGAAGGCGGGATCGATCTCGTAGGCATCCTGCGCGCGCTTCCCGATCATTTGCCGCTCAGCATCGAAGTGCCGACGGAGCAATGGGCGAAAACCGCGCCTGCGCTCGAACGTGCGCGCAAGCTGCGCGAGGCGACGCTGAACGTGCTCGCCCGGGCTTACGCGGTGGACTGATGCGCGTGACAGGGTAAAACGCAGTCCGTCGAAGCGCGCGCAAGATGCTGCTCGGACTGGCATCCATTATCGACAACAACAAATAACCTTCCGGAGACAACCTATGAATGCTTCACTCAAGGCCAACCGGCCGAACACACGGGCGTCGGCTGTCATCGACGTACAAAAGCTTCTCGACGAACAGCCAGTCGGACGGTTCCAGATTCTCGTCCTGATGATGTGCATGGTCATCGTCACTCTCGATGGCCTCGATACCGTGATGATCGGTTTCATCGCGCCGGCGCTATCGGGCGCGTGGGCCATTCCACGCGATGCGCTGGGTCCCGTCATGAGCGGCGGCCTGCTCGGGCTCGCTTTCGGCGCGCTGTGCGCGGGACCTCTTGCCGACCGCTTCGGCCGCAAGACGGTCATGACGATCGCCGTGCTGTTCTTCGGCGTGTGGAGCCTCGGTTCGGCGTTCGCGAGCAACGTGACCGAGTTGACCGTGCTGCGCTTTCTGACCGGCCTCGGGCTCGGTGCCTCCATGCCTAATGCGGCGACATTGATGGCCGAGTACGCGCCGCAGCGCTGCCGCGCACTGATGGTGACGACTGTGTTTTGCGGCTTCACGCTCGGTGCCGCGGGCGGCGGCTTCGTAAGCGCCTGGCTGATTGCGGCCTACGGCTGGCACTCGGTGTTGATACTCGGAGGCGTACTGCCGATTCTCTATGTTCCGCTGATGATCAAGTGGTTGCCCGAATCGGCGCGCTATCTGTCGCTCAAGGAGACGCGCCGTGCGCGGCTCGTGGGCGTGCTGAACCGCATCCAGCCGGACATGGCGGACGAAGCAACGCGTTTCGTCGCACAGGACACGCAGCAGCGCGAGCGCAGCCCGGTGCGCCTGATCCTGTCGCGCGACTACGTATTCGGCACGGTGATGTTGTGGATCTGCTATTTCGCGGGCTTGCTGACTGTTTATCTGTTGGGCAGCTGGCTGCCGACATTGATTCGGGGCGCCGGGTTCACGCTCGGGCAGGCGGCGATCGTCGGCGCGCTGTTTCAGGCGGGCGGCACGATCGGCTCGCTCGCAATCGGCTGGCTGATGGACCGCCTCAATCCCCACCGCGTGTTGGGCGCAACAGTGTTCGTGGGGGGTGTCTTTGCGTGGTACATGGGTTTGCCGGGGCATGGAATCACGGGTATCGGCATGCTTGCGTTCGGCATGGGCTACTGCATGAACGGCTCCAACACCGGCTTTTGCGCGTTGGCCGCCGGTTCCTATCCGACCCGCATGCGCGCCACTGGCACTAGCTGGATGCTCGGCATTGGGCGCTTTGGCGGCATTGCAGGGGCGATGCTCGGCGCCAGCATGCTGCACGCGAATTGGGGCTTCGGTGAAGTGCTCACGGCGCTTGCGGTTCCCGCAACGGTAGGTGCCGCGGCGGTGCTTCTCAAAGGCGCCCGCCATCGCGGCTCAGTACTGCGGGTTGAAGGCAGCGCAAGCCACTAGGCAGTCGACACGAACCGCAGCGCGATTTGCCTCCGCTTGAGTTCCGGTGTGGAATCGTGTTCTCATTCGGTATCTAAGTCGAATTGAGAGTGCAATCTATGGCTGGGAATCTTGAGCGGGCATTGGCCATCATCGAACTGCTCGCGAAACAGGGCGGCAGTTTGCAACTGGCCGCGATCGCCGACACGCTGAATATCCCGCGCAGCGGCACGCATCGCTTGCTGGCCGAGCTCACCGAAGAAGGGTATGTGCGGCAGGACGAGCACGGCGAGTATGTGCTGGCGCTCAAGCTGGTCTCGCTTGCATTGATGTGGCTGTCCACCGGGGGTGTGCTCGATATTTCGCAGCCCGTGCTCGACCGGCTGGCGTCGGCCTCGGGCGAACTCGCGCGGCTCGGTGTGGTCGAGGACGATCACATTACGTTTGTCGGCAAGGCGCAGGGCGCCCGCTCCGGTCTTCGCTATGACCCGGACATGGGCAGTCAGCCGCCCCTTCACTGCACTGCGAGCGGGCAGGCGTGGCTGTCGAGCATGAGCGACGAAGAGGCGCTCGAGCTGGTTTCGCGCCAGGGAGGCATTGGCAAGGCGGGGCAGACCGGGCCGAGAGCGCCGAAGTCGATCCAGCAGTTTCTTCAGGATCTGGCCGGCGCGCGCAAACGCGGCTATGGCGTCGCAAGCGACACGTATGAAGTCGGCATGACCTCGATGGCAGCGGTGATCCGTCATCCAGTGACGGGCCTCGTTGTCGGCGTGGTGAGTCTGGCCGGACCGACGAGCCGGTTGCCGGATGCGCGGCTGAAGGAACTTGCGCCTGCGTTGCTCGAAGCGGCATCGGATATGGGAGCGGCCACGCTCAGTTCGCCGTATTTCAAGCGCAGCCTGAAAGTGGTGCCCGTTGCTGCGGCGAGCGATGTGCGGCCCGTCGTGGCCAAGCGCAAAGGACGGCCTCGGGCGGCGTGACCGTGCGCGGAGCCGGGCGGGGCGCCCGGCTCGCGGTATGTTCATGTCGGTGAGCCACGAGGGCGCTCACCAAAAGTCTTCCTGTTTACAGATTCACCAACGGTTTCACACAGTCGCGCGCGGCGGCGGCGCGATTGCGTCGGACTGCTTCAGCGCAACCGAACCCGACGCGGCGCGTGCCGCATGCTTTGCGACTCGCCAGCCAAATACGATCGCGGGTCCGAGCGTGGTCCCAGGGCCGGGGTAGGTGCCGCGAAATATCGAGGCGAGGTCGTTGCCGCATGCGTAGAGGCCAGGAATGACATGGCCGTCGTTGTCGAGTACCTGGCCGTTGGCGTTGCCGGCCAGACCCGCGCTGCAGGCCAGATCGGCAGGCCAGACCGTCACCGCGTAGTACGGCCCCGGGCCGATCGGGCGAATGCACGGATTCGGCTGTTGGGCGGCATCGCCATTGAAACGGTTCATCGGGCTCGAGCCGCGGTGAAACGCGGGATCCAGACCCTGCGCCGCGTCGCGGTTGTAGATGCTGACGGTGCGCTCGAGTCCCGCCGCGTCGACCCCTAGCTTTCCAGCGAGTTCGGCCAGCGTGCCGCCCTTGATCAGATAGCCCGCCTTTTCAAAACTGGCGATACGATTGTGGCTTCGCTCGCGCATGAGCAGGCCGAGACCATAGTCGCGAACGAAGGCGGCATCCACGACCAGGTGGGCAGGCACGCTTTGAGCGTTGCCCGCGCTGCGCAGCATGCCCATGACGAAGTCGTGATACGAGTCCGACTCGTTGACGAATCGTTCGCCGAGCTTGTTCACCGCGATCAGTCCTGGTTTCGCCCGATCGAGAATGATGTGCGGCCAGATCCTGTCCTGTCCGTCGCGCGAACGCAAAATCGAGCAGGGCATCCAGAGGCCGGGACTATCGTGCCCATCATCGAGCTGCGCGTTGATCTTGAGCGCACTGCCTACGCCGTCGCCAGTATGCGTGTCGGGCGAAAGCGATAAGGGTTGGGCGCCGGCGGGGAACAGTTGCTTGCGCAGAACCGGATGGCGGGTAATGCCGCCGGTAGCAAGCACCACGCCGCGACGCGCGCGAATACGCTTGCGACCAGCGCCTTTCTGTTCGACCACAGCGCCGGTGACTTCGCCTTGCTCGATCACCAGCTCGATCAACGGTGTTTCGAAGCGGACCTCCACTTTCTGTTTGCGCAAGCTGTAGAAGAGCCGTGCGGCCAGCGCATTGCCCATGACAAGCTGAGTGCCGCGTGGATAGCGCAGCCTGTCCATCACGTAGCGGCCCACCACCGCCAGCGTGCGCGAGAAGTTCTTCCTGGAGGCGAACGGCGCGAGCAGCGCGTCGAGATCGGTGCGCGCCACCATCATGCCGCCGAGACCCATGAACTCTTTGCGTGGCGGTCTCACACGGACGAATTCGTCGCCGAGCAGGCGTCCGTCGAACGCGACCGGCGCGAGCGCGCGCCCACCGAAGGCCGCGCCGGGCCCCGTCACGTAATCCGGGTGCGCGGTCGCGGCGACGAATTTCACCTCGCTGATGCGCTGGAGTTCGTCGATCGCTATCGGCCCGCTTTCCAGAAACGCCTCACGCGCTTCGTCGCCGCCGCGATCGCCGACCACCGACGCGAGAAAACGCCGCGCGTCGTCGACGCTGTCGGGCACGCCCGCGCTCGCGCTCAATTGCGTGCCTGGCACCCAAGTCGTGCCGCCCGAGGTGGACGTGATTCCGCCGACGGCGTCTGTCTTTTCACACACGAGAACCTTGATGCCTTCGTGATGCGCGACCAGCGCGGCGGTCATGCCGCCTGCGCCGGCACCGAAGACCAGCAGGTCAACTTCCTCGTCCCATTGTGTTTGCCTTGCTTCGTTCATGCCTCGTGTGTCTCCGTCTGCTTTGTACAGAAATGTGTAGAACAAGTTTTGTTAATGGAATAGTATTCCAAAAAAGATGAAAATCAAATATTTCCCTGTAGAGGAGGAGCGAGCGATGCGGATATTGGTGACGGGCGGGAGCGGGTTTCTTGCTGCATGGATCATGCGCCGTCTACTGGCGCGCGGTGTTGGCGTGCGAGCGTTCGACCTGCGCCGCGACGCGCGTTTGCTGGGCGAGCTCGCGCCCGATCAGGCAGGTGAAGTCGAATGGATGACGGGCGACATTGCTGTCGCGGGCGACGTGACCCACGCGATGCAGGGTTGCGATGGTGTCATTCACCTGGCAGGTGTGCTTACGCCCAGTTGCGCGAGCGACCCCGTACGCGGCGCGCAAATCAATCTGATCGGTACGCTGAACGTTTTCAACGCCGCGCGCGCGGTGGGTGTGCGCAGCGTGCTTTATGCCAGCAGCGCAGGCGTTTTCGGCCCCGACGACGGCGCGTTGCCCCGTCCCGAAACGCACTACGGCGCGTTCAAGCTGGCCTGCGAAGGCTCGGCGCGAGCGTATTGGAACGACTGCGGCCTCGCCAGCATTGGCTTCCGGCCACTCGTTGTGTATGGCGCGGGACGGGAAACCGGCTCGAGTGCGGGCCCGAGTCTCGCGTGCCGCGCGGCGGCTCGCGGCGAGGCGTACACGATTCCATTCACGGGATCGACCGGCCTCGTATTTGCCGACGATGTCGCCGCGGCGTACGAGGCCGCACTCTTCGCGCCGGCGCAAGGAGCACACGTGTTCACGCTCGCAGGGGAGATCGCCGCGGTCGATACCGTGATCGAGCTGCTGTCCGCGTTGGCGCCCGGCGCCCGCCTCGATAGTGCCGGGCCGCCATTGCCCATCGCCACCGAATTCCCGAGCGATCCGGCGCTCGGCCGTCTGCTTCCGGGTTTGCCCGCTACGTCGCTGGAAGAGGGATTGCGACAGACGTTCGCGTTCTACCGCTCGCGGCGATAGATTGGGCTCCGCTTGTTCTTGCGCTGATCGGTTGGTTCATTTGGGGCTCGTGTTAATCAGCGCGGTGGCTTTGCGGAGCGGGGCATCGTATATTTTGATTCTTGGGGATCGCAGGCGCATTGAATTGCGCGAAGACGGTCGTGCGACAAAGAACGTCGCATGAGCCCCCTAGTCAAGGATTGATGCATCCTAAACCATGGAGCTTCGAAGGCAATCAGATGGAACGTTTCGATTACGCACGCGAAGACACGGGCAATCTGGTCCTGCTCGAACACGTCAACCTCACGATACCGGACCAGCGCCTCGCGACTGCTTTCTATGTCAGCGGACTTGGACTCACCCGCGATCCCTTCTTGATGACCGGCGTAAGCAATATGTGGATCAACATCGGTCGTTCTCAGATTCACTTGCCGCACGGCGCCGCACAACGCCTGCGTGGGCGGGTCGGTTTGATCGTGGGCACGCGGCAGTCGTTGATCGAACGACTGCGCGCAGTTCAGTCAGTGCTTGAAGGGACTAGCTTTGGATGGAGCGAGCGGGCCGACTGCATAGAGGTCACCTGCCCATGGGGAAACCGGTACGACTGCCTTGATCCGCACGCGTGCGCAGCGGGCGCGCCGTGGTCGGGCATCGATCTCGGCATCGCTTATGTGCGACTCGATGTGCCCATCGGTTGTGCGGCGCCGATTGCGGGGTTCTATCGTGAGTTGCTCGATGCGTCCGTCGACGTGCGCGATCACAATGGTTCGCAGCAGGCGGTGATCGCGGTCGGCACGCATCAGCAACTTATCTACGCGGAAACACCTGATGCAAGCCCGGACTATGACGGGCACCACCTCCAGATCTATGCGGCCCAATTCTCCGAACCGTATGCACGGCTCGCAGCGCGCGGGCTGGCCTATGGCGAAGAGCCGCATCAATATCGCTTCGCCGATCTCATCGATCTCGCGAGCGGTGCGCATTGCTTCAGGCTCGAACATGAGGTTCGCAGTTTGCGGCATCCGCTCTATGCGCGACCGCTCGTGAACCGGAATCCGGAGCAGAGTAACCGGGACTATCGTATGGGTGGAGACGTGCGCAGCGGCGCGTTCTAGGCGGGCCTCGCAACTGCGCCGATTCGGGGCCTTCATTCAGCCCGCCGGTTCGCTATGTAGTGTTGCTTGGCCCGTACAACGGCGCGAGGCATTCTAGCGCCAGGCCTCTGAATGAGGAGGCTCTGCACCCCACCAGGCGATTGCGCAGCCCTCGAGTGGGCAGAATGACGTTCGCATCTCCGCGACAGGCGGCATGATCCGACGATCGCCGCCTGTTCTGTGCCCGTTCGTCGCGAAGCATGCGGGGTTATCGCTATTTGTCGAGCGGGCTCACGCGTCGATAATCGACAATTATGACCATGCCGTGAATCGAGATGCGCGACCGAATTGACGACGAGATCACCTTTCGCAAGCTGGAAGTCCTGCTCGCATTTATGGAGACGGGAAACCTCTCGAAGGCGGCAGAGGCGCTGAACGTGAGCACGGTGAGCGTGCATCGCGCGCTGCATTCGCTCGAACAGGGCGTGCGATGCGCGCTGTTCAGGCATGAAGGCCGCAATCTCAAGTCGACGGAGGCGGCGCAAATGCTCGCCGATGTGGCGCAAGAGGTGCTCACGCTGATGTCCGATGGTATTCGCGCGACGCGTGAAGCCGCCGGCTATTCATCGGATCGGCTAAAGATCGGCTCGCTTTACTCGCTGACCATCAGGACTGTGCCCGGCATCGTCATCGACATCAAGGTGCGGCGGCCTACGCTTCAGGTCGAACTCGCGCTCGGGTCGAATGCCGAGTTGCTCGACAAGCTGAAGCAAGGCGCGGTCGATGCGGCGTTGATGGCCTTGCCGGATGCCGAGCCCGAAGTCGAATCCATCCCGCTGTTCGAAGACGACATTTTTTTCGCGGCGCCCGCTGGGTCGCCGTACGCGCATCAGGAAGCCGTCGATTTGCGGGACTGCCGCGATGAAACATTCGTTTCGCTCGGCGAGGGGTTCGTGACGTATCACGGATTTCTGGAGGCCTTCCGCGTCGCGGACTTCACTCCGAACGTGACGATGCGAGTCGGCGATATTTTTTCGCTGATGAACCTCGTGAGCGGCGGGGTCGGCTATACGCTATTGCCGGGCCGCGTGCGCGGCGTGTTCGGTGACAAGGTGCAATTCATTCCTCTCAAGCCGCAATACCTGATGCGCCAGACGATCGGTGTCAGCTTTCTGCGCGCCCGTGAGCGCGATCCGAACCTGCTGGCGCTCATGGCCGTCTGCCGTCTTCGTACGAGAAGCGTCGGCTGAGGTTGTCGCCTCATTCGCTCAGCCTTTCCCGTTCGATCAACGCGCTCAGGTCCGGTAGCGCGGTCTCGCTGCAACTCACGGCGATGCCCTCCGTAAAGATCGCGCTGCTCAAGCGGGTCAGCACGTTAGCAGGCGGCATCTCGACGGCCAGACGCGCGCCTCGTTCCCACGCAAGCCTCACCGTGTCATGCCAGCGCACCTGCCGCGCCATGTTGGTTGCCAGATCCGACGCGATGCGTGGCCCGTCGAAGAGCGGGCGCGCCATGCTGCTGCTCAGATAGACGATCCCAGGCGCACGCATGGCGACCTGGCCGAAGGCGTCGGCGAGCGCTGCCGCGGGTGCGTCGAGCAATGCGCAATGCGAAGGCACCGCTACGTCCAGACGCTCGCAACGTTGCGCTCCGCATTTGAGCGCCAGCGTGGCGAGACGTTGCATGGCCGCATCGCTGCCCGCCACCACCATCTGCGTCTGTGCGTTGATGTTTGCCAGAAAGACCGGCATGGCGGCACTGTTCACTTCCGTGATCAAGCGTTCGAGCGCGCGCTGCGTCATGCCCACGATGGCAGTCATCCCATATCCGTGCGGGAAGGCTCGTTCCATCAACTGTCCGCGCAACGAGACGAGCCTGACAGCGTCGGCGTAGTCGAGCGCGCCGGCGATGACGGCGGCTGGATACGCGCCGATCGACAGACCGGTGACGATATCGGGCGCCTGACCGTGAGCGCAGACTACCCGTGCCTGTGCGACGCCTGCAATCAGCAGGCACAGTTGAACCGCGATAGTGGAGCGCAACGCGTTCGAATCGTCCAGCGACAGGGCGTCGTAGCCCAGCGAATCGCTGGCCTCTTCGAGCGCATGAGCGGCCTCGGGGTGATCCGGCAGCGTGTGCAGCATGCCGGTGCGCTGGGCACCCTGGCCCGGAAACGTGAACAGTACGCTCATGATGCGGGTGACATGGTCTGCTCCTTCACGCGGCGCAGGCGGAGATCGCCGCACTCAAGCGCCGACCAGCGCTTTGGTCGCGAAGTAGAGCAGGGACGGTCCGAGCAGGCAGCCGACGCCTGTGTGAAACGTGGCGATCAGCGCGCCGTAGGGAACGAGGCGGCGATCCGTAGCGGCCAGTCCCGCGCTCACGCCGCTGACCGTGCCGGCGAGCCCGCCGAAGATCATTGCCGAGCGCGGTGTCTTCAGTCCCATGAAGCCGGCGGCGAGCGGCGTGCCGATCATCACGATGATCGCCTTGATCAGCCCCGTTGCGATGCTGAGTGCAATCACGTCGGAGCTTGCTCCGATGGCCGCGCCGGTCACCGGCCCTACGATATACGTGACGGCGCCCGCGCCGATGGTCGTCATGCTTACGGCGTCGGTGTAGCCGAATGCATGAGCGATGCTCGCGCCGACGATGAACGGCAGCACGGTGCCGAGCAGCAGCGACACCACGCCGATGAGTCCTGCCTTGCGGGCTTCCGTTGCCTGCACCTCGAACGCGGTCGCGACAATGGCGAAATCACGCAGCATCGCGCCGCCCATCAGGCCGACGCCGGTGAAGAGAGGAAGGTCGGCGAGTCCTTTTTGTCCGCCCGTGAGGATGCCGCCGAAATAAGCCAGTACGAGGCCGATCACGATAGCAATGGCCGAGCCGTGCACGCGTCCAAATGTCAGCTTGCGCGAAATCAGCGACGACACCCACATGATGAGCCCCACCAGCGCGAACGAAGCGACGAGGCCGTTCTGGATCAATACTTTATCGAGCATATGCAACATGGTGGACCCCTGCTTCAGATTTCTTCGAGATGCGGCGCGTTCACGAACGACGTGCTGTCGCGACCGGTGCGGGAAAGAACGGCAATGCAGCAGGCACAGACGGCGGCGGCGCCCAACGCCGAAAGCAGCGCGACTGGGCCGCCCTTGAGCGCGGCCACGACGTTCTGATTGGCGGCCATTGCCACGACGACGGGGATGTACATGGCGCCCCAGAAGCCCACGCCCGCTTCCGTTTCCTTCGGCAGCAGGCCCTTCTTGTGCAGATAGAGGCGCAGGAAGATCAGCAGCAACATGGCGATGCCAACGCCGCCGACATTCGTTTTCACGCCGATCGCGACCCCGAGCAGGTCGCCGAGAAAAAGTCCCGCCAGATGGCAGAACGCCAGCAGTGCAGTGCCGTAGATAATCATGTCGTGTCTCCAGTATTTGCTTTATCGGCTTGGGGTCCGCAGGGTTGGTATGTGCCGTGAGCCACGGCGCATCAGGGCTCGCGTCGCGGCGAGTTCAGTGCCATTGTTCGCGCAGCTTCTGCCTCACTTGCACCGACGCCGCGCGGTGCTCGCTGCCGAGCCGGCTGCCCAGACCGCGCGACGGGTCGGCGCGAATATCGTCGAACGCGGCATGCAGCGCCTTTTCGACGATGGATTGATCGGCCCCGGTCGGCGCATCGGGGTTGGTCACGTTCAACAGCTTCCACAGCAAGCCGAGCGACGCATAACTGTCGATGTCGTAGGCCATCGGCGGGACGCGGGCCGTGAACGCTTCGAGATCGGCGACCGAGCGCAACGTGACGCGTGCGGCGGATTCCTTGCCCATCGCATGGACCATGACCTGCGGATCGGCGAGCGCGATGAGGCGATTGGCCTGATAGCCGTGCGCCAGAAAAGCGCCCGACATTGCCCGGCCGACGATCAGCCCGATCACCGGATGGCCGGCAAGGCGCGCGCTTGCGTATGCGTCGGCGGCACCGGCCAGGGCCTGATGGATGCCGTAGGCTTCCTCGCGCCGTCCATAGGCCTGACTTGCGACGTCGATCACCGCGACGAGCGCGCGCTTCTCGCGGCGTTCGGCATCGGCATCGGCATCGACAACTTCGCGCACCGCTCGCGCGATTTCCCATCCTTCGACGAGACCGACCTCGCCGCTGCGTGCGCGCGCGAACGGATTGTCCGGGTCCGGCACGACAGCAACGAAACGCGCCGGGTGTTCGCCGAGCCGTGCGTCGACGACCCGCACCGAAGGCGGGTAGCCTGGCCGCAATGGTGCACTGTAGGTGAGCGCATCCAGCCAGACGGCGCCGCGCTTCGAAAGCTCTTTTGTGCTCATGACTGGAACCCCTTGCCATAGAGGGCGGCCGCCGCTTCCGGGCTGGCCTGCTCGTCCGGATTGATTTCGGAGAGCCGTTGCAGAAAGCCCGTGACCTGTTCGCTGCGACATGCGTGCGGACGTCCTGCGCGAAAGCGTGCAATCACAGCGGCGCGGATCGCATCGGTATCGTCGCCGACGTATACATCCACGAGCCCTGTGCGATATCGCTGTTCACCCCCCGTGAAGCTCCAGATCATCGGCCGGTCGCGCGAATCAAACTCCGCGATGCCCGCTTCCTGCTCGATCACGGCAGGTCCGTTCAGGCCGAGGCGCGCTTCACGCGTCGCGATCAGGCAACTGCAAAGACCCGCGGCGATCGACATGCCTCCGTAGCATCCGATCGGCCCCGCCGTAATCCCGATCACCGGCTGATAGCGCCGCAAATCGACGATCCCCGCATGGATCTCGGCGATGGCCGCGAGCCCGAGGTTGGCCTCCTGCAAGCGCACGCCGCCCGTTTCGAAAAGAATCACGGCACGCGTCGGAATGCCGTTGCGGTTGTCTTCCGCAGCGAGTTCGAGGCTGCCGGCGATTTTCGCCGCGGACACCTCGCCCATGCTGCCGCCCTGAAATCCTGCGTCGATGCCCAGCACGACGGCGGGCTGGCCGTCGATCGTTCCTTTTGCGACGACGGTGCCGTCGTCAGCCTGAGTCACGATGCCCTGACGCGCGAGCCATGGCGACCTGATGCGCTGGAACGGGTCGAGCAATTCAGTGAACGTGCCTTCGTCGAGCAACTTCTTCGCGCGCTCGCGCGCACTCAGTTCAATGAAGCTTTCGCGCTCGAGCATTTCTTCTGTATTCATGGTCTTTACGCTCCGCCTGTCCGGGTCAGCTCTTCGAATACCTGTCCGATCCGCATGCGCACGACGCCTGGCGTCGCACCAAAATCATTGATCTCGAGCCTCGCCGCTGGCAGCGAGCCGTCGCGAAAGATGCGCGCGAGCACGGCTTCCCAGACGCGGCCCATGCCGTCCACCGAAGTAGTGATGTTCACCACGGTGCGAGGGGCGTCGTGCGCTTCGAGCAGCACTTCGAGATCGCCCGACGCGACTACGCCGGCGAGCGCTCGGCCCCGGGCGGCCCGGCCCGCCGGGAATTCAAGGACGATGTTTTCCATTTGGTTTCCTATGCTTTCGTCGTGTGACGCGCTTCGCTCTGAAGCCTGTCTAGAAATAGGGCGGCGGCAAGCAGATCGGCTGCGCCGCCGGGCGAGACATGGCGTTCGACGAGCCGTGCGTCGAGCACCTTCAGATGACGGCGGCCCGCGAGCGTCGCGGCGCCGCCGTGTTCCAGCACTCGCCGCGCGCCGCTTTGCGTCTCGGCGAGCGCGCCGCGGCCGCCGCGCGCGAGCACGCAGGTGTCGTCGAGACGTGACATGACCGCGAGCAGGGCGTTCAGCCGGGCGGCTGTTTCGCTCTCGCCGCGCAGGCGTGAGCGCGCAAGTTCGGGCAGCGCCACCTCGACCACGTGCGGAAAGTCCGCATGCGCCTGCCCCCGCGCGCCGCCGACGTTGTAATCGATGCAGGCCTGCTCGCCTTTATGACCGGTCAGCGCGGGCGTGTGGCGGTCGGGCAGGCGCGCGATCGACCCGGCACGCGCGGCCACACGATCGCACGACAGGTCGGCCGGTTCGCGCGCGGCGGCCGTCACCAGCAATCCGAGCGCCCAAATCGCGCCGCGATGCGTGTTCACGCCATTCGTCGCCGTCAGCATGCACGCTTCACCTTCGCGGCCGAGTGCGCCGATCCGCTCGCGAAGCGCCAGCATGGGCCGGGTTTCGGTGCCCGCGCGCGCCATGTCGGTGAAGATCGGCTCCAACGTCCGGGCCGAGACGCACATCAGGTGCCAGTCGAGATCGTGATGCGCGCCGCGGCTGCGCGGATCGACGAGTCCAGGCTTCGGCGCGAGCGTGACTTCGTCGATCAGCGCTGCTGTGACGTGCGCGCCTAGACGTTTGGCGAACCAGTCCGACGCTTTGGCTTGCGGTTCGCGAACCGTCGCGAGAGCCGTTGCAAGGTTCTCGCGCATCACCAGCTCCGAAAGCGTGCAGGCGGCTCGTACAGACCGTCCGACCAGTCGACGAGATCGGCCATGCTCTTCGCCGCCAGCAGCGACCGGTTCGCTTCGCTGCGGTGAATGCCGAGATCTTCGGGCAGCGCGACAAAGCCGTCACGCCGCAGCGCCGCGAGCTTGTCGGGGCTGCTCGTCAGGCCGACGGGCGTGACGCCGGAAACCGCGGCGATCATCTCCTTGCGGTGTTCGAGCGAGCGGGCCTTGTAGAGATAGGCGATGCCTTCTTCCGTCAGCACGTGGGTGACGTCGTCGCCATAGATCATGATGGGCGCGAGCGGCATGCCCGACTCGCGGCCCACGTCGACTGCGTCGAGCGATTCGACGATGCTTGGCTGGCCGCCTGCCTGAAAGGTTTCGACTGTCTGCACGACGAGCTTGCGCCCGCGTTCGAGCGGGCTGTCGGTCTGCAGCAGATCGAGCCATGCCGGAGTCGCATGGCGCCGGCCGTGCGGATCGTGCCCCATGTTCGGTGCGCCGCCGAAGCCGGCGAGGCGGCCATGCGTCACCGTCGACGAGTTGCCCGCGCCGTCCATCTGCAACGTCGAACCGATGAACATGTCGACCGCGTACTGTCCCGCGAGTTGGCACATCGCACGGTTGGAGCGCATCGAACCGTCGCGGCCCGTGAAAAAGATGTCCGGCCGTTGCGCGACGTAGGCGTCCATACCCAACTCGCCGCCAAAGCAATGCACGCTTTCGACCCAGCCGGTTTCGATCGCGGGGATCAGGGTGGGATGCGGATTCAGCGTCCAGTGGCGGCAGATCTTGCCCTTGAGGCCGAGCTTTTCACCGTACGTCGGCAGAATGAGTTCGATCGCCGCCGTGTTGAAGCCGATACCGTGGTTGAGTGACTGCACCTGGTGCCGCTCGTAAATGCCGCGAATCGCCATCATCGCCATCAGCACGTGAATCGGCGTGATGAGACGCGGATCGCGAGTGAAGAGCGGTTCGATGAAGAACGGCTTATCCGCCTCGACCACGAAGTCGATCCACGAACCGGGGATATCCACGCGCGGCAGGTCTTTCGGGTCGTCGACGATTTCATTGACCTGCGCGATCACGATGCCGTCGCGAAACGCGGCGGCTTCGACGAGCGCGGGCGTGTCTTCGGTGCTGGAGCCCGTGTATAGATTGCCTTGCCGATCCGCCTTATAGCCGGCCACCAGTACGACGTTCGGTGTCAGATCGACATAGAGCCGCCCATAGAGTTCGATGTAGGTGTGGATCGCGCCGATTTCGAGGATGCCATCCTGCAGGAACTGCGAGATACGCAGGCTTTGCGCGCCGGCAAATGCGAAGTCGAGCTTTTTCGCAATGCCGCGCTCGAAGAGATCGAGATGTTCGGCGCGGCTCACGCTCGGGATGATCAGGTGCAGACCGTTGACGATGCCCGGATCGACCTTGGCAAGCGAGCGTGACAGAAAGTCGGCCTGCTTCTGGTTATTACCCTCGACGACGACGCGATCACCGGGCGCGATAAGCCTCTGCAGGACGTCGACGATACGATCGGTGGGGAGGATGACGCCATCCGCAATCGAGGCGACGCTCGCGAGGCGGCGATGCTTTTCCTCGCGGCGCGTGGCCCAGCGGGATTGATGCGCACTTTGACTGGACATGTGTGATCTCGCTCTAGACATGAAGCGAGTCTAGGGAGCGGGACATGGCGGTTCAATCACCTTGGGGACGCGTCTGTTATCCCGAGGGTAACGATCTTGTAGGGCGAATGCTGAAACCGTGACTGGACGGGCTGTTGAGGGACGCCTCGTTGTTCTGGGGGTTCCCCCTGGGTGGGCTTCCCGGAAACAGTTACCTCAACCGGCCGGACCTTGGTGCAGATACCGTCTTGGCAATCAAGCGTTCACGGGGTCGAGATTGCACCGTAAAAGTTGTCAGTGGAAGTAAGCGCCAAATAATGCAGCGCATCTTATGGCCTATGCTAACCCCGATGCGACTGGCTAAACTTTCTTACGAAATAATGAACAGCTTCGATTCATCTGTTGAAACATATCTGTCCAACTTACACTTCGGTCATTTCGCGACCCAATCCATAGAAGTCATCGCCGACCTTTACACCTTCAAAGGCCTCGTGCTCATTCCCGTGCTGTGGTGGATGTGGTTTCAGCAGGACAAGCGCCGCGAATGGCGGCGGGAAATGGTTCTCGCCACGCTTCTCAGTAGCGTCGTGGCGCTCTTCGTCGGAAGACTGCTGACTCACTGGTTGCCGTTCAGGGTGCGCCCTATCTATAGCGACGAACTGCATCTGCACTTTGCAGGTAGCGCTCTCAATGACGCACGGCTGACAAGTTGGAGTTCCTTCCCGAGCGATCACGCGATGCTATGGATGGCGGTCGCCACCGGTATCTTCCTCGTGTGGCGGGGTATCGGTGTGCTGGCGCTTTCCTATACCGTGCTGTTCATTTGCGTTCCGCGCGCCTACCTGGGCTTTCACTACCCAACCGATTTGCTGGTGGGCGCCGCCTTGGGAATCGGAATTACCTATGTCGTGACGCGAGATGCGATCCGCGTGCGCTACGCGACTCCTGCGCTGCGATGGATCGAACGCTACCCGGGGCCCTCAGCGATGCTGGCCTTTCTTCTGTGCCTCGAACTCGTTACGCAGTTCGACGAACTGCGCAGGCTGGCGAGCGGTGTGCTCAAACATCTATGAACCACGCGTTGCGGTGCGGCGCTGGGAGCATCGGTGGTGGCGCCGCCCCAACGGGGGATTTTATCGAAGCCTGTTTCATCGACGCGGCACGTGCGCCGTTCGCTCAAGCGCGATCTTAGCGGCGGATCGTGCAGTCCAAGGATCATCCGAGACCTCGCAACCAGCATTTGAGTCGCGCGTCTTAATCTGGTCGTTGAAGGTCTTTTCTACGAGCCAGGTTAATTTTCTGTCTCCATGAAGTGTCGCGCTCTCGGAGCGGGCTTGGAAGGAGCGTTGGGTGCCCCGCATGCCTCCAAAGCTGCTACGGCTTTGTTGGCAAGCGCAATCGTTTCTTCGCAAGCAGCCGGGTCGGCGATTGATTGGCATCCGCCGCCATTATTGACACGCGCAATGGCGTTGCGCACCTTCTCGAGTGCCGCACCGGGAGATCCGTTGTCCGAAATGAGCGCCGCTAAATTAAACGCGCTCCCTGCCGGGGTGACGACCCAGTCTGGACAAGCAGGCTTCGCGAGCGCGCCGACGGCAACGAAGGTTAGAAGAAGGCCAGCGCCCGGCCAACGGCGGGGCGATAGCGCAGATGAGTCGAGCATAAGCACCGCCAAGGCCGGCTATTGGTGAGCTGTAGGATTCGGAACGCCATGACATTTATTCTGATTAATTTGCTTTAAATGGAGTATTGTCTTCATTCGAAATGTATTAATGCAGGCTACATTTATGGTAGCCGATGAAGAGGCCAATGCAAGGAATCGGCCGAGAAATCGAGCCCTGATCCGTCGGCACGAGATTGCGCCACTTACAGTTGGTTACAAGGGTCCAGCGTCCTGCGAGCGCCCCGTTGGACCATCAGTCGTCTCAGCAATTCCCCTTTTTGGCTTGTCCCGGTGGGCAGAAGCCGTTGCCCGGACCGCCTTGGGGCCCACCCTGCGGCGCGACGACCACGCCCGGCGAATCAGGCACATAGAGCGCACAGCCGCCCAACAGGGCGGCACTCGTTATCAGGAGACAGAAGATTTTTTTCATGGGGTTCCTCGAGGAAGGGCATTCGCCCTTCCTTCATCACGTAATGATCGTCAGAAACTGAAGTTGACGTTGGCCTGATCGGCTGTCGATACATTGACTGCGGACGATTGGGTCGCCCCGCTCACGCTATCGGCTTCCGCGGTGTACTGTCCGGCGGCACTCCCAGCGGAAAGCGCAACCGGCAGGTTTCCTGTATAGGTGCCAGTAACTGGCGCGGCGGCGGGCAGGTTCAGCGCGTAGTTGCCGGTATCCAGGTTGGCGTTCGCGGTCGTGATCTCATAATTAAGACCGCTGATCGATTGCAGCGCTCGTACGATGGCCTGCGCACTGACCGGCAGAACGGTCCCGCTTGCGACGTGCATCGCGGAGGGCGGCAGCACGATCGGTGCCGACGACGTGGCCACGACTGTCGATGTATTCACAACGACCGGCACCGAGCGCACGATACCCGTCGCAACGTTATTCTGCACGATGACGACATCATAGTTGCCGTTGGTGGAACTCTGCTCGAGCGGCGTCAGGACGAACTGTCCGTTGCTGTCGGCAACGGTGCCCTTGATGACGTGGCCGTTCTGCTCCGCATAGACAGCGGCTCCGGCTTCGCTTGGCGCGACATAGCCAGAGATCGTGCCGCTCACGACCGTCGGCGTCGCTGTCACGACCGGCTTCAGACTGTACGAGCCGTTACCTTTCTGGACGATCGATTTGCACGCGTTGAAGTCGAGTACGAGATCGACCAGTGTGTTGGGCTGGACCGTGAACGGCCGGATGATCTTGTAGCCGCTTTGCGTGGCGCTTGGCGTGTCAAGCGGCTGCTCGCTGCCACCCGTTGGAACAATCGAATTCGCCAATGCGTTGCCCTGATTCTGCGCGAGCACCAGACGAACCTGTTGATACTGGCCAGAGGGCAACGCGGTTTGTCCGAGGTCGGCCAGCACGCCGTTGGTCAACGACAGCAGATCGATCTTCTGCGGACTCGCCAACGCCACGTCAGTCCAGCCGCCGTCAGCGTCACCGGCCTGCGCGTTCGTGTTGACGCGAACCTTGCTGACCGTCACATAGACATGATCGAAGCCGCATGACGGGGAGTCTGTCATCTGGACATGGAGCGTGCCAGTGGCCGTGCTGCCGCCATCGCCACCTCCGCCTCCACATGCGGCAAGCGCGAGTGGAAACGCCAGCATGCACGTCAGCGTTCTGAGTATCGTTTTCATGGGGAATCCTCCTTCATTGTTGTGAGCTGAAGAATACGGAAACGCCCTGTAAGTGAATCGAATAAATTGCAACGATCAGTAACCAGAATGTTTGGCAAACTGCTGGCGTGCCGGGAGAAATCTTGGGCGCCAATTTGCATGTGATGCAGCGTGCATCCGCAGTGCCAGGCCAATGCGCAATTGCGCTCGCTCGACAGCCTGCTGCCGCATCAGGGAGAACGCGAGGCCCGGATCTCGAATAAATTCACCCTCGGGCAGCAGTCAGTACTCGCTAATGGCTCTGATTAGCTGAATAGGAGATGCGGCGATTCCCGATTGCCCGTTTCAGTGCTTCCCCAAGCCGGTAAGCCGCGGATCTGACAGGAGATAAGACATGAAGAAATCTCGCGTACTTCTCGCGTCGCTGATCATCACGGGTATGCTGGCCGCGTGAAATCGGAAGGTTGCAATTCAAATGGGCACATCCCCATCCATTTCCGCACCCGTATTGTCTGAATCCGTATCTTCCGCGACGTGCATTCCGTAAGCGACCATTCGCCGATACAGCGTGCCACGCGAAATGCCGAGGGCCGTCGCTGTTTCTCCCAGCCGGTAATCGTGTCGCAGCAAAGCGGTTTCAATGACACTGCGCTCGGCTTGTTCACGTATACAATCGAGCGTCGCTGTTCTTCCGGCCGTCTGCGATTCGAGGTCGAGATCGAGATCTCGGGCTGTCAGCAGCCTGCCTTCAGCCATGACTAGCCCACGGCGCACGCGATTAATCAGCTCGCGCACGTTCCCCGGCCAGTGGTACTTGTGCATTGCGTCTATGGCCGACGGCGTGAAGCCGTGAATCTTGTGGGTGCTGTCGGCTTTGTACTTCTGCAGGACGTAGTACGCCAGGACTTCGATATCCTTACCGCGCGCGCTCAGCGGTGGTTCGTCAACGCGCAGCACGCACAGGCGATGGAACAGGTCGGCGCGGAAACGCCCTGCGAGTATGGCGGCCTCGAGGTCGACGTGGGTCGCTGAAATGATGCGTATGTCGACGGGAATCGACTCGTTGCCACCGAGCCGTTGGATTTTTCCTTCCTGTAGAAAGCGCAGCAGGCCGGCTTGGGTCTCAAGCGGCGTGTCGCCAATTTCATCGAGAAACAGGGTGCCCCCGTTCGCCGATTCGATGCGGCCGATCCTGCGTTCGTGCGCGCCAGTGAATGCGCCACGTTCATAGCCGAAAAGTTCAGACTGCAAAAGATGATGTGGAATCGCGCCGCAATTTATCGCAACGAAAGGCGCTTTTCGGCGCGGTGAGCACCTGTGAATCGCGAGGGCGGTGAGTTCCTTTCCGGTACCTGATTGGCCGGAGATAAACACGCTGGCGTTCGTGTTTGCGACCTTGCGGATGGTGCTGAACAGCTGTTGCATCGCTTCGCAGGTGCCCACCATCGTATTGTCGTCCGTGACCAGGGTGCCGGTGGCCGTATCGACGTAGTCCAGTGCCGCCATCCCTCGCGCGTGGCCAAGCGCATGCGAAATCCACTCGGCCGGCAGCGGCAGCGTGACGTAGTCGAAACAGAAGTTGCGAATCAGTTCGCGAACCGCCTTGCTTGCCGATTTGCCCTCAGCAGTGATTGCCACCCAGCCGATCGTAGTCTGGCTCAGACATGCCTTCAGGGTAGGAAAGTCGCGCGGCGTAAAACCGTCGAAATCTATCAGGCCCGCGGCTACGCCACATTTCTTCGTCGCGGCCTCGGCTCCGGCGGCGGTTTTCGCCAGGACGACTTCCCAGCCGGCTGAACGTATCTCTTCGATCAGCGCTTCGTCGGGTGCGCGAGCGACGCAGATCACCCGGCGCTGGGTGTCCGACTGGAGTGGGGGGGCGCACTGCGCCGAGTCGGCACTCACGCAGGAACTCGTTCGAAAATGGTCGGGTGAATTTGCCATGACACTCCCCCTGTCCTACTTTCTTTTTTCATTGCCCGCCTGACAATCGACAGCGCAACGACGTTTGGTATGTCGATGCTACTCGCTGTGAACGCCAAAGAAAATAGTCTTGATACTGTTGCTCCAGCGTCGTGGTCAAAGATCATGTACAGGAATAACGTCCCGACTTGCTGATGGGTAAATGCGTACTTATACCTGGGAAGTCAGATTCGATGCACATCGCCGATGTCCGACGCGCGTCATGCCGTCTCGTGTGTCCCTTGCTGTCTAACCCGTTTGATCACGTGCTAGCCCCCGCTCAACGTGGGGAGCAGAATCCTGTAGATGTGAATAAACGCCGGACCCAGCAGGACAGTAAGAAGGGCAGGAAAGATGCAGAAAATGAGTGGGAAGAGGAGCTTCAACGCGATCTTCGAGGCCTGCTCTTCGGCACGCATCCGGCGGCGTGTGCGCAGGGTGTCAGAAAGTACGCGCAACGAAGAGCCGATGCTGGTGCCGAAACGTTCGGCTTGAACCAGCATTGCGCAAAAGGCGTCGACATCCTCCACGCCGGTGCGCAGAGAAAGGTTGCGTAGCGCTTTCTCCTTGGTAAACCCGGAGCGCATTTCCAGTAGCATCAGTTGGAGTTCGCTTGCGACCACTGGGCTTCGCAGTTCGATTTCTCCCGCCACTTTCACTAGCGCCGCGTCGAGGCCGAGACCCGCTTCGACACAGACTGTGAGGAGGTCGAGCGCGTCGGGAAAATCTTCAAAAATTGCACGCTTTCGCCATGCGATGCGACGCGTCAGCACGAAATTCGGCAGGTAATAGCCGATCGCGCCGAGCAGGGCGAGCAGGGCCATCGACATGTACTTCTGCGCCGCGAGTGGCGTACTGGCGAGCCACGCAAGCGCAATCAGCGGCAGCGCGAGCGCAAGCACGGTTTTCGCGGCGAAGTAGAGCGCGGCAGCCCCCTGAGTGCGCCAACCTGCGTTCATCATTTGCACGCGCAGCGCCGAGTTTTCCCAGCCCTCAACGGGGACCGATAGTTTCGAAATCGGCTGTGAGATCTCAGCGAGCTTTTCGAGCCATGCTGACCCAGTTGGCATGTTGCCTTGTTCTGATATGGGCAGGTTGGCTCCTCCTGCCTGTTCGATCCGCCGACGCATATCGCGCGGAGAGAACAGCAGCATTGCCGCGAATACCGCGCCGAACACCAGCGCGAAAAGGCCGGCCAGCAACAACATATGCATCGAGTCGAGCGTTTGCATGAAAAACTCCTAAATATTCTGTTCCGCGGCGAGCGTGTGAGAAGCTCTATCAGACGCGAATTTTCACGATGCGCCGCATCCACAGCACGCCGAAAAACATGGAGAAGACCACAGCCTCTATGATTTTGATGCCGGCCGGGTCCTGCCACAGTACGTCGAGGAAAGTCGGGTTCAGGACCATCATGAAGCCCGCGGTGGCGAACGGAAGCAGGCCAAGTATCCACGCCGACAACTTGCCTTCGGCCGACAGCACGCGGATCTTGTCGAACAGCTTCAGCCGTTCGCGGATCAGCATTGCAATGCCGTCCAGTATTTCCGCCAGATTGCCACCCGTCTCCCGCTGAATGAGGACCGCGATCACGAAGTAACGCAGATCGCGGATCGGTACGCGTGTAGCGAGGTTCATCAAGGCCTCGTTCAGTGAGACGCCATAGTTGATTTCGTCGAACGTGATGCGGAATTCGGCACCCATCGGCTCGGCGAACTCAGAGCCGACCATGCCGATGGCGCTGGAGAACGCATGTCCGGCGCGTAGCGCGCGGCTAATCATGTCAGCGACATCGGGCAACTGGCGTTCAAGTTGACGCAGCCGCTTGCTGCGCTGACGGCTCACATGGAGAAACGGCAGTACCGACGTGCACAGGGCCGCGAGTACCGCGAACATTGTCGGTACGGGCGTGAATGTGGCCAGAGCGAGTACGGTTGCAGGCAGAGCGAAGGTCGTGCCGATCAACCGCGCTATCGACCACTTCAGTCCGCTTTGCTGAATCCACAGGTCGAGCGTCTGGATGCGAGGCATTTGCATCAGCAGCTTGTCGAGCAGTTCCGACTCGCTCAACATGCGCTGCTTCAGGATCGTCAAACGTTCCTTGTGGACCTGACCTCCAGCGGACAATGCGCGAATACGTGATTCGATCCGGCGGGCTGCTGGGCCGTGACGATTGTTCCACCACTGATACCCGCCCTCGAGTGCGAGAACGACTGCGAGGAACAGGAAGACGGCGAATGCGTAGAAGATCGGGTTCATGCAGGTCTCCTTAGACCGGCGATTCAAAAAGAGCGGATCGGTTCAGCCGGATCACGTGGTTTCAAAGTGCCGCCCCGGGTCGTAGGTCTGGTCGGGCAACGCGACGCCGAATGCCTGCAAGCGTTCGGCGAACTTTGGCCGAACGCCGGTTGCGCAAAACCGCCCACGCACAATACCGTTCTCATCGACACCAGTTCGCTTGAACGTGAAGATTTCCTGCATGTTGACGATGTCTCCCTCCATGCCGGTGATCTCCTGGATGCTCACGATCTTGCGTCGGCCGTCGGTCAACCGCGCTGCCTGAACCACAACGGAGATGGCCGATGAAACCTGCTGACGCATGGTTTTGGTCGGCAGCGACAGGCCCCCGAGGTTGATCATGTTTTCGAGGCGTGTCAGCGCATCGCGCGGGGTGTTCGCGTGAATGGTGGCAAGCGATCCTTCGTGACCGGTGTTCATCGCGTTGAGCATGTCGAGCGCCTCGGCTCCGCGCACCTCCCCGAGGATGATGCGATCTGGTCGCATCCGCAGGGCATTGCGCACCAGCGTGCGCTGCGTGATCTCGCCACGCCCTTCGATGTTCGGTGGCCGCGTTTCGAGCCGCAGCACGTGCTGTTGCCGCATTTGCAGTTCCGCCGCGTCTTCGATCGTCACAATGCGCTCATTGTCCGGAATGAAGCCCGACAGGACGTTGAGCAGCGTCGTCTTGCCGCTGCCGGTTCCCCCCGAGACCAGAATGTTCACCTTCGCGCGCGCCAGTGCATCGAGCACCTCCGCCATCGGCGGTGTGAGGCTCTGCAAGTCGATGAGGTCGGAGATTTGCAGCGGATTGACCGCAAACCGCCGGATTGAGAGCAGCGGTCCGTCCACCGCGGAGGGCGGAATGATTGCATTTACCCGTGAGCCATCTGGAAGCCGTGCGTCGACCATCGGGCTCGATTCATCGATCCGGCGTCCCACGCGCGACACGATCTTCTCGATCACCTTCATCAGGTGAGCGTCGTCGTAGAACTTCACGTCGGTCAATTCGAGCCGCCCTTTTCGCTCGACGTAGGTGTGCTTGTAAGTGTTGACGAGAATGTCGGATATCGTCGGGTCGCGCAGCAGGCTTTCCAGAGGACCGAACCCGAACATCTCGTCGTAGACGTCGATCACCAGCTGCCGCCGTTCGAGATCGTTGGCCGGCGCCTTTTCTTCTTCGAGAATGCGCGTAATGAGCGCACCGATTTCGTGACGGACCTGCTCAGGCGGCATTCGCGCCAGGCGTTCCAGTTCGACTCGCTCGAGCACGCACTGATGTATTTCGCGTTTCAGCGTCTGATAAGCGGTCCGCGCCATGTGGTTTGGCGAGTGCTGCCCGTTTTCGCGTTCGCCGAACGGCTGCACGCGTTGAGCGGAAATCTGTTCACGCAGCGACATGATGGTCTCCTATGGTGTCTGTTACATAGCCTTGAGCTTCGGTGCCGGGCTGCGTCCGAAGAAGCGGCTGAGCAGCGGCTCAGCCTTGACGCGCGCCTCTTCGGATCCCGCTGAAAGGCTGACGATGTTGTTCGCGAGCGCAAGCAGACTGCGTGACACCGCGCTGTTGTGGCTCAGCTTCGCTACCGGCACGCCGTGATTGACTGATTCCGACACGGTGTCGGCGTCTTCCGGGATGATCTGATAGGGACGCATGCCGAGAACCTCCTCGAGCGCGGTCCGTGCGCGTTCCTGATGGCGCGTGTACCGGTTAAGAAGCAGCCGCGTACGGTCAGGCGGATACGCGAGCGACGCCAGAATCTCCTGGAGACGGCGGCCTGCACGTACATGCGGCATGCTCGCCTGCAAGACGAGATGGATCTGATTGCTGCGGTCAAGCGCCACGATGGAGAGCGGATTGATCGATTGTCCGAGATCGAAGATCACCATGTCGTAGCGCGGAACGGCGACGCCCAGAATCCATTCGAGCCTTTCTTCCTTGATCTCCGATGCCTTGATCGGATCGCCCGCGCCGGCGAGGATATGAAAGGTTTCGCTCACGTGCACGAGGCAGGCATCGAAGAAGGCCGCGTCCATCCGCTCCACCTGCGCGCACACCTGCGGCAACGTCGACGGTGGTCTTTCGTCGGTGACCAGAAAGGCGGCATCTCCGTAAAGCTGGTTGAGGTCGATCAGCAGCACGCGTTTTTGCTGGCTATCGGCGATCGCATGAGCCACATTGCTGGCGATGAAGCTGGTGCCCGCTCCGCCCTTGCAGGACAGGAATGAGACGATTTGCGTTTCATGTGTGCCAGTCAATGCCAGTTGACTCTCGATGCGCGACAGTGCCTCACAGAGCGAAGCCTTGTTGAGCGGCCAACCGAGCACGTCGCGAAAACCGGCCCGCATGGCTTCGATCAGCGTCTGCGGCGACGCATCTGGAATCAGCAGGATGGATGTGACCTGGGAGCGTCGATTGCACAGCTTGCCGACGACCGGAAGCTCGGCGGTTTCGAGTGACACTGCATCGACGATCAGCACGTCGAAGGCGTCCAGACTGTCGCCGCGTTCAACGAGCGAGGATGGTCTCCCGGCCACGCGGGTCGTGCGATAGTTGCCGCATTCACCGATCAGATTCACGATTTTGGCCAATCGCGTGGCGTCTTCCGAAGCAATGAGAATATTGATCATGGTCGTGGCTGCCTGGGTGTGTTGTGTTATTGACAGACGGCGCCGCCCGTCGACGTTGCGAGACTTTCGCGCGGCAGGGTGGTCGTGAGCGGTGGCATCTTTAGCGTGAGGGGCACGAACGGAATCATGGTTTTCACGCTGACGTTGGTGACGCTGACGGAGACCAACGTGCACGTGCTGCGTGCCGTGGTGGCGTCGGAATCACAACCGGACGGTGTATACGTGACGGCGACATTGGATGCGGCGAGCAGAGGCAGCAGGCTTGTTATCCTGCTTTTGATCACCGCGGCATTGGCGTCGCAAACCGTGGCGGTACGTGCGCCGAGGCGGACCGCTTCACTCGCCGTGTTCCAGTAAAAGAGCACGCGGCCCATTTCGCAAATGCCGATCAGTAAGGTGCACAAGATGCCTGCCACCAGCGCGAATTCCACCACGGCCGCGCCGCGTTGTGCGCGCAGTCGCGGTGACCGGGAAAGAGGGCTCGGATTCATGACACTTGCCTCATCACGGTGACGATGTTGCCGAACGTCAGTTGCGACAGATTGAAGTAGGTCAGGATCGGTGAGTACGGATACCCCTTGATCTTGACCTCGACGAGGTTGATGCTGCCGGCTGCGTTCGAAGGACCGGTTCCGTTGTCGTTGTCGTACGTCGGGACGTTGGTGAACTGCGCGGGGTCCGAGGCATCGGCGCAATTGGTCGTGTGAGCACTGTCGCACACGACCACCATCGCGGTCGTCAAGCCTGCTACGAGCTCCGCGCCGCTGCCCGGCGCCGCGCAGGTCGTACTGCCGTAGACGGCGAGGCACTGCGCCTGTGCGAGCGGGTAGGCGCTATCGGACGGCAGGTAAGTCGACAGATAGCGAGCAGCATTGCGGGTGGCCTTTGTGAGCGCTTCGTACTGGTAAATTGCGTGGCCAAATTCGGCCACGCCGGCGACGAGCGTCACGAGCGGTATCAGCACGATGGCGAATTCCACTGCGGCGACACCGCGCATGCGTGCTGGACGGCTGGAGCGTTTGTTCATGACAGTCCCCTATTGAAGCAACACTGGTACTTGCGGCCCGACCGAGCTGCCGGAACCAGGAACACCCTGCGTCGCACACGGGCTTCCCGGCGCCGACGACGAACCGCGGTACTCCAGATGGACCGGGCCCGGGTTGCCACCGGAGTCCATCGGGTCAAGCATCAGCACACAGTCCCAGGAAATGACCGGAGCCTGGTGGCTGCTTGCCAGCACCCCGCAGTCCAGTTCGGGCGCAAGCGCGAGACGCCGGTCGGCACCGAGCGGGTAGTTGCTCGCGCTGTATGTACCTTTGGTGTTGGAGCCGGAGAGCGTGTCGCCCTGGTAAGGCTGAAACGTTTGACGTTTGCTGACGAAGTTGCTGTATGCGTCCTTCAGCGTGGGCCACGACGTTGCGGTGTACGCATATCCGGTGAAGTCGGGTGCGCCGTCGGCTGGCCCCTTGTACGAGGTGCCGTAGATCCCGAAGCGTGTGTTCCAGGCGCCCGAGTCGGCGACCATGTTGCCTGCCGAGCCGATGTTCGCGCCGGCAGCGGGCAGAGCGCAATAATTCCCGGTTAATTCATTCTTGATGGAATTGGCGCTATTGCTGCCGTCGAGGGCGGCCCATCCAAAGTTGCCAGGGCCGAACGCCGGCGACGCACCGGTTTTTGACGCGATCCACTGGCCGACCGTATACGTTTCGCCTGCTGTCGGTGGCGTGGTTTCGGTTCCTGCCTTACAGATGAACGCCGGAATCGCGCAGGTGGTTTGCGCGGCGCCGACAGTTGCGACGGCCGTGGCGGAAACGGTGGCATTCGCTATGCTCGTGCCGCTGAACGCGCCAAGCACCTGTATGAACCAGTTTGCGATATTGGCTTTGGCTGTCGTGCATTTTGCGTACTTGATGTTTGCCGGCGTGGCGACGGAGCTCTTGGGCAGGAACGGATTGTTCAGCGAATCGCTGAACAGCACGCTGCTGTCTGTTGTCATCTGCACGGCGCCGCTCTGGAACAGCGCGTAGTTGAGGTGGCCGGCAGTCATGCCGGCCGCCTCGGAGACAGACAGATTGACTGTTGCACCGGTGAGATCGCGTGCGGCGGCCAGCGCACAGGCATCGGCGCTGTTCTGCAACTCGCTTCGGGTCACATACAGCTTGCCGAGATCGAGTGCAAGGCCGACGAAGCCGATCAGCGCCACGAGCGACAACGCGACGATGATGGACACTGCGCCGCGCTCGCCTCGACGAGCTGCACCGCACCTGCCAGATTGATTGACGCTACGCATGTTGCCCCCCGGTGCATATTGTTCTTATTGACCGCTGGCCCCGCCGCCCCCGCTTCCGACGCCGATGACAAACGCGTTCGGCGAGGGTGCGGGTTGTTGAAATGACTTGTCGTAGTTGCCCATTGCCGCTGCGGCGGATTTGCCGTCCAGACCCTGAGCCGACTGCGCATGTTGAGCCGCGTGCGGATCGATGATCTGCGCCTGAGTGACGGATTTGAGTGCCTCGCCAAAATGCGCGTCCCAGATCGGTGTGCTGGACATGCAACCGCCCAGCGCTGCGCAGACCGGCACGATGAGCGTGGCCCAGCGTGCGAAAGCAAAGTGTTCGTGTTTCATGAGATTCCCCTTGGCATCACATCAATGTTCGATCGCGTGATTGGAAGCGTCCGCGTTCGCGACGTCTTGCCGACCCTTGCGGGAGGCGATCCCTGCCGCGGCGCTTTCGATGCGGGTGGCGCGGGCCGTTTTTCCGGTCTCCGCGGATGGCGGTGTGTCCGCTGGGCCCGTAGTCCCGGCCGTGGCATCCGGCATGAGGCGCGGCCGGTCGGCGCCGAGCGCTGCCGCTTGCGCGCTGGACTGCGGCGACGCCGTTGCGACGGGTCCGGTTGGCGGTTGCGGCGCCGGTGCGGGCGAGGGCAACGGCGCCGGTGGGTTCACCGAAGCCGGGGCTGGCATGGGTGAAGCGGCCGGAGGAGTGCCGGCAGGCGCGGTACGCATTTTCGGGTGACGCCCTTCCATGTTGCCGGTTGCGTAGACGTCAGCCTCGTTCGGCTGCGAGAAGCTGTCAGTCGGCAGTGGCAGGTCGGCAGTCTGCAGCGGCTTGACGAGATGCGGCGTGATGATGAACACGAGTTCCGTGAGGTCCTGCTGGAATGACGTGCTGCGCGCCAGAGCGCCGAGCACGGGCACTTCGCCGATGCCGGGAATGGCTTTCAGCGCGCCTGTCACATTGCTCTTCATCAGGCCGCCGATCGCAAACGACTCGCCGTCGCTCATCTGGACCATCGTGGAAGCACGGCGCGTCGTGATGAGCGGCAGAATCGACACACCGCTGACGTTGGTCGCGCTGAGCGTGATGCCGGTCGGCGACAGCTCGGATACTTCAGGTGCGACCTTCAGGCTGATTCGGCCGTTGGCGAGCACGGTCGGCGTGAACTTCAGGCCGACACCGAACTCTTCTTCCTGCAAAGTGATGGTCGTCGCCCCCGTGCTGCTGCTTTGCGGCACCGGAATGAAGATTTTCCCGCCTGCGAGGAACGTGGCCTCCTGGCCGCTGATGGCGACGAGGTTCGGTTCGGCAAGGATCTTGACGAGGTCGTCCGTCTTCTGCGCATCGATGGCAAAGCTTAATGGGCGGTTGTTCGCCTTGCTGCCCGAAATGAGGCTCGATACGCCGGCCAGCAGGTTACTCACGAGCACGCCGCTCCATGAGCCGAAGCCGCCCTGGATGTTGAGCGCCGAGCCCAATTGGTTGATGAGCGTTTTCGACACTTCGGCGACCTTGACTTCGAGCATCACCTGTTGCGGCGCGTCCACCGTCATCATGTTGATCACCTCGGCCGGCTTGCTGGTGCTCGAACTCTGCTGGTTCACGTTGGTCCCGTTGCCAAGGGTGCCGGACCCGTTCTGCGATTGCTGGGTCGGCTGTGCGCTCGCAAACGCCTTCGCGATCTCCAGCGCCTGTTGGGCCGACGGCGAACTCGACACGTGCCCCCCGAGAACCAGGTTGCCCGCAGCGGTCGATACACGGATGCCACGCTCGTCGGGCAACAACTGCCCAAGCGATTGCTGCAAGCCGTTGGCGTCGATGTTGACAATCACGTTGATAATCTGACATCCGCCGCTGCGTCCCTGAACGATCATGTTGGTCGTGCCGACAGCCATGCCGACAAGGTAGAGTGTGCGTGGCGACACGAGCGTGGCTTGCACGATCGTGGGGTTGCCGAGCGTACGGTTGCGTGCCGGTTCTGCGAGAGGCAGGAGTGTCGACTTCCCGACCGGCACGACCACGCTGGTTTCTTCGTGGACCTCGCCAGTGCAGTTCGGGCCGCGCAGCGGCACGGATGCGCCGGCTGCCCCGCCAGCCGGCATGGGCGCCATGCTGACCATCATCGGTATTGGCGCACGGCCCGCCGGCAGCGGCGTATTCGGTCGGGCCTTCTCGAGCGCCGGGCCCTCGACCGCCTCCTGCGCCGTGCCACTTTGTGCAACGAGCAATCCGGTGCACAACGCCGAGGTGAGAACGACGCCGCTCAGCGAACGGCTACGCATCGCACCACCGGTTGAGAACCTCAGTTTCGTTTTCATTTTCCTGCCCCCGTTTCTCGACTTCGGTCGATCGAGACTTCAGTTATTTGCCTTGGTTGAGTCAACTGCGGCGGCTCGTCTTCGCAGATGCCGCCGCGTCCGCCCTAGAAACATTCCACACTGCCCAACGCACCCGAGAGCACGCCGACGCAATCTCGCTTCGCCGCTGGTCGTGCGGCGTAGTGCACGCGCGCCGGCCGCGCGGGCAAAGCTGCGGGTGCCGAGGCTGGTGCGGCTACCGGCGTGCCTAGCAGCGTGATCTTCGTGGCGCCGCCGGTCGGTAGCGTCGCCTTGTCAACCTGGTTGCGCAGCACCAGCGACAACGTGCCGACGCTGCGCGCCAGGTCGAGTTTTTCTGCCTGGTCAGGCGAGACTTCAAGCGTGACCGCGTTGACGACCTTTGGCGCCGTGTCGTCGCGATTGACCTGCTGGGCCACGGCGAGCACGAGGATCTTTTCCAGCACGATCTTCGAGATGCTTTGCTGAGCGTCGCTCTTGCCCGGCTCCTGGGTATTCACGATGACGTCGACGTAGTTGCCCGGCAGGGCGAAGCCCGCTACGCCGACCACATCGTTGACGCGGACCGTGATGGCGCGGTTGCCTTCACCGATGACGGCGGAGAGGCCGCCCTTGGTGCCGATCGGCGCGAGCTTCGACTCGATCACGGGTTCGCCGCGACCGAGACTCGCACGCACCACACGGCCCTCGAGCGCTTTCGGATCCGTGAACGCGCCAGGCGGCACACTTCCCGTCGGCCAGTTGACGGTGCGAATCAGATTTGCATTGAGCGGCTCGCCGAGACTGACGTCGCCCGCCGCGACCGCGATGGGCGTAACCGCGTTCGACGAGGTTTGTATCAGCCATCGAGAAGCAAAGACTACGGCGGCCAGACCGGCCACCATGGCGACGGCCAACATGACTAAAGCGCGACTGTTTTTCATGGTGATACTCCTGCGTAGGTCATTGGATACTTGCCGGTCAACCGACTGCCAACTGCTGGCCCGGCCGGTCGGTCATAGGTGGGTAAGTACTGTCGTGGTCCATCGCGGTGCCGAAATAGCTGTGCCATGCTTCGCGCAGTCCTTCCCCCGTCACTTCCCGCGCCGCGCCGCGGTAGTGCACCGTGGCGGAGACCAGACTGAGCAGATCGCCTGGATAGCAGGCCAGGAACGGTTTGCCGCTCGGCAGATGCAGGTTGTGCAGCAGGTAGTCGAATGAGGTCTGCACTGCAGTGAGCTTGAGGGCAGCGCAACGCGCGTTGAAGACGGCGCGATAGTCATCGACCGATAAGGGGCCGACGTACAGCTTCGAGCCGAGACGACGCAGGAATGCTTCGTCGAATTGTGTCGGAGCGAAATTGGTGGAGAACACCGGCCATACGTCGAAAGGGGCAATGAAGCGCGAGCCGGATTGCAGCGTGTACTGATCGACGCCCCGATCGAGCGGCATCAACCAACGGTTGAGCAGGTCGTGAGGCGCGATGCGCTGGCGCCCAAGATCATCGACGATATACAGCCCCATGTTTGCTTTCATGTGCGGCGGCGCCTGGTAGAAGCCGGCCGTGGCGTCATGGCGCAGGTCGAGCGCTTCGAGCGTCAGTTCGCCGCCTGAGATCACTACCGGGCGGCGGCACATGCGCCAGCGCCGGTCCGCCACCTGCGTCTGACTTTGCTCGGGCGCATCGCGATGCACGAGTGGGTCGTAAAGCTGCACGATTTCGCCGCCGACGTAGAGCGCGTAGGGAATCGGCACATTGCCGCGCAGCAGCAGTCCGAGACGCTCGGCGAGGAAGGTCTTGCCGCTGCCCGCGAGGCCGTGCAGCATCAGGGGGCGCCCAGCATTGAGCGATGTCGCCGCTGCGTCGAGCAGCGCGTAATCGATGACCACGTCGCGAAAGGCCGAACTTACATCGCCTTGCGTGATGCGGACCCGACGAATCGAATGTTCGCGCACGCTTGCTGCATAGCCGTCGAACGCGACGGGAGCAGGGCCGCAATATCTGCAGCGTGTCATTTCGTCTTGTGCGAGGTTGCGGCCACTGTCCGTGAGGCGAAGCTGCACGTCGATGTCATTGGCACCACGGTGGGTGATCTCGACCAGATGTTCGCGCACGAGAAATGCCAGCACGTCGTCCAGTACGCCCACCGACAGCTTGTGCCGCTCGGCGAGATCCGCGAAACTCGACTTGCCGTGCAGCAGGACGGACTTGAGTACGAGCCGCGCCACGAACTCCTGTGGCAGTCCGGTCTCTGTGAGCGTGCGCGGAGCACGCAGCGACACGGTGGATTCCTCCGCATGACGGCTGTACGACGGCGCAGGATCGGGGAGGTGCGTAACCTGTGCGACACTCCCGCCTTCAATGTTCTGCTGGTTCATCGCTCTGTTCTCCTGGACCGGTTTGCGACCGGCATCACAGGCTGTAAAGTTCTGGCTGTCCATGCTGGCGGCAACCCCGGATTTCCTCGGCTATGCAGCCGATGCGAACAACACACCTAATGTGCCAGCGGCAATGGCGACACCGTAGGGCAGTGATCCAACCGATTCGATCTGCTGGTACTGAGGATTCCCGGCCATCTGTCGTCCGGGGCGCCACGCGCTGCTTACAATGCACCAGAGATTCACGAACAGTTGCCTTGTACGACCGCGACGCAGGGTGACGCATAGCGACCAGATCCCACCAACAACGAATGTTGCCAAGGCGATACGGACGGTCATCGCCGGCCCGACCCAGGCGCCGATCGTCAGGAGCAGTTTCACGTCGCCGGCCGCCATGCCCCGTAGCAGATAGAAGGGGAGCAACACCGCGAAACCGGTCAGGGCACCCGCTAACCAGTGCGCACTACCGGCAAGCGGACCGTTCAACCAGACCTGCACGAGAAATGCAGCGGCGAGGCCAATTGCGATGATGCGGTTCGGAATCCGACGGCATGTGAGATCCGTGCTGGCCGTTACGATAGCCAGGGCGATCACGCATGCCGGAATGGGTTGTGGGGGCAGAAACATGGCGAGTCTCGATTCGGTTCGTCTGCGTTTATCCAAGCGCCGTCGCGACTTTGGTCGCAATGCGCTGATAGAGATTGCCCAAGGAGCTGCCAAGCGTGGCGATCGCGCCGAGGATCGTCACTGCAATGAGCGACCCGATCAGTGCGTATTCGATCGAAGTGACGCCGCCGTCATCCCGCAGCAATTGCCTTGCAATGGCTCTCCATGCGTACATGGCTATCTCCCGAATTGGTTCGTCGTCGGATTCGCTCGACGGTTGAACACCCAATGATTTCTGGGAAGACGGGAGAGACGGAAATCCGCTCACCCGTCAAATCCCGTCTCTACAGGTCGTTTCCGATCGTGGTGAACACCGCGTTCAGGTCTGTCCCGACTAGCGTTACGGCACCGATGATGACCACCGCAATTAGCGAGGCGATAAGGCCATACTCGATGGCCGTCACACCTTGTTCGTCCGACACGAAACGTTTGATGCGGGCTGCGTCAATCCGGAAGGACTGCATCAGCGTAACGAATCGTGCCGCTTCTCTCATCGCATTCATTGCCCTCTCCTATGTAGGTTGTAGAGCGCTGTCAGAATGGAAAGCCCGGCGGAGACGGACGAATCAACGCATCGAAATCGTCCGTCGGCGCGCGGCTTATAGGTCATTCCCAATCGTCGTAAAGACCGAATTCAGCTTGTTGCCGACGGTCGTTACGGCGCCGATGATCACGACAGCGATCAAGGCTGCGATCAGCCCGTATTCGATGGCGGTTACACCGTCTTCGTCACGAACGAAACGCTTGGCATGGTCGATGATATGTTGCATGGTCAACTCCTTTGGATAGCTAATTAAAAGCCATCGGCCTGAATTGGCTGATGGAAGGTACTACAGGCACTGCGAAAAAGAAGGGCGCAGAGTCTAGGTCGGCCGCGCCGGCGTGCACACTGATGCGTGCCAGCCAATCTGGCCGGAAGAGTTGCTGCGAGTGAACAGATTGCGGAGCGCGTGTCTGGCGAATTGCCAGGCACAGGGTCCGTGGATATCGTTGGCGGCGCGATGATGCGCGCGGCGAATGAACGACGTGGGTGCTGCAGGGAACGTGAGACCGGTGTCGCCGTAGCAACGGCAATCCTGTCGTTTTATTTGATTGATCTTCATGTCTTGGTCCTCGACTTCTATTGCTCGTTATTGGCTTCCGGCCTAAGCCGGAGCCCGCTAGTTAGTCGGCGACCACCATCTGTTCTCCTGCCATCCGCGCCGTCTTGATAGTTGCAGCTGCGTATGTGAAGAAACTTCCCCGTGGCTGACTCCAGTTGCGTTTTTCAGGATCTCCCTTGCACCTGCTGCCTGAATCGCAACGGTCGTCACGTCGTCGACTTCCGCGCTCTTTCCTTTGCAAGCACCGGGCCAGCTTCTCAAAACGCGAGGAAATACGGGCGTGAGGCCAGTTTCATCATGGTTCGCTCTCGTCCTTGGCGCACAGGTTGGCTCTAATCTGCAACAATTTCCGGAGGAAATCGGTCCGGTAAAAAATCCCGCAGAGGCCCGCCGTTCCTTGCGCAGCGGTAAATGTCTTGGGACTTACCCTAGTCCGGTGCGAACGCTTGCGTCGACGAAATCGGCGGCATTTCCATAGTCCTCTGAGTCCAAATCGTTTCAAAGTTGAAACGCGTCACATCCAGGGCAGGAAAAAACGTGTCGAATTTGACCCGTGGCGCGCGTTTTTGACGGGTGCCGCTGCCTGTGAGGAAAACGATGGCTTGAAAGTCAACGTATTTCCTACAACAATGAATCCGACCACAAGCGTGCGATGAACCATTCGTTCGCTTAGGAATAGAAACAAAAAATCAGATAGACCGGATGAAAAAAATATCCGGCTTTCGTGCGAGGCGGGGATCATGTACTTTTCAGATCGGGGAGCGTTCGGCGCCGAACGTCGCATCCATAGTTGGCTGACACGTGAACGCGTGCTGCTGTACAGCTGCGCGATGCTGGTGATGAACATCATCGTACTGGCGGCATGGGGTTGGTCCAGCAGCGGTTTCATGGCAACCGATGTCACCCGGCCGGGCGTCGACTTCTCGGTGTTCTGGACCGCGTCGCACATGATGTTGAACGGCTCACCGGCGGCGGTCTACGATTACCCTACTTTTGCACGGGAAGAATCAGCGCTTTTTGGTGCGTATGTGAATCATGGCTTTCTGCCGTGGCTTTATCCGCCAACGCTATTGCTGCTCGTCACACCGCTTGCTCTTCTGCCTTACACCTTTTGCTATTTATTGTTCGTGTGCGTCAGCGCCTGGTTGTTCGCTACAGGCACGCTAGCTGTCAGCGGTATTTCCGCGCACTTTCGCCGCCCGTGGATTGCGATGCTCGTCGTGCTGGCATACCCGGGTGTCTATGTCGCAGCCGTCATTGGACAGAATGCGCTATTGACCGCTGCGCTGATGGCCTTCGCTGTTCGCTGGGCCGAGAAAAAGCCCGTACTGGCCGGTATCTGCATCGGCTTGCTGGCGATCAAACCGCAATTGGCGGTGCTGTTTCCAGTGGTGCTGATCGCTGCGCGTGCGTGGAGAACCATGTGGGTAGCGGCGATCAGCGCAGCGGCGTTTGGAGCACTCAGTGTGCTGGTGTGTGGCACTCAATCGCTCCACGCGTTCGCAGCCAGCACGAGCTTCGCGCGGGAGATGGTGCTCGAGAGCCGCATGCAGTATTGGTTTGCTTCTCCGACCCCGTTCGCCGCGTTACGCCTCGCTGACGCGTCGGTCACCATGGCTTATGTCGCGCAAGGCGGCGTCGCACTGATTGCGGCGGTGGCCGCATGTTATGTGTGGAAACTCACAGACGATCTGCGTCTGCGAGCCGCCGCGTTGGCCGTGGCGACAATGCTTGCCAACCCCTATCTATGGTTCTACGAATTGACCTGGCTCGGCGTGGCGCTTGCCTGCCTTGCGGTATGTGGTCTGGAAAAGGGCTGGCGGCGTGGCGAGCAGGTCATTCTGGTGCTGGCGTGGCTGCTGCCGCTATACGAGTACGTCAATCGGCTGATGCAGCTGCCGCAAGTCGGGCCGCTAGTCCTGTTGATCGTTTTGCTTACTATCGTTCAGCGTGTGCGGCTCGATAAGCAGGAGGCGGCATGAACATGAACGTGTTGCGCCGCGCGTCGCGCAAATGCCGGCCGTTTCCTCCATTGCACGCAGCGGGGCCGGCGAGGCGTCCGCATTGGCTCAACGCCAACCGTCTGCGGCTATACCCGATTATCGTATTTGGATGCTATGCGTTGTTCATCGCAATCTATCTGATCCGGCTGAGCCGGCAGAATGAGGTGAGCGGCATGAGTCCATTCGTCGTTGATTTCCTGCCGTTCTGGAGTGCAGCAGTTCTTGCATTGCACGGGCACGCAGTCGACGCGTACAACATTCAGGCGCTGTCTGTCATCGAGATCCGCACGGTGCCGTACCTGGGCACCGTCAATGGCATCCTGCCGTGGCTGTATCCGCCAAACACGCTGCTGCTGATCGTTCCGCTCGCGCTGCTTCCGTATAAGGCAGCCGCGGTGTTATGGCTCGGTGGCGCATATGTGCTCTTCGTAAAGGTGATCCGGGCCATCGTGCCGGACCGGCACGCCATGCTGCCGGTGCTGTTCTTTCCTGGTGCGCTTTTCGTCATCAGCGTCGGGCAGAACGGTTTGCTGACAGCAGCGCTTGCTGGGTCTGGCCTTGTGTGGTTGCGCACCCGGCCGGTTGCTGCAGGGGTCTGTCTGGGCCTGCTCTGCATGAAGCCACAACTGGTCCTGCTGTTTCCGCTGGCGTTACTGTGCTCGCGTTCGTGGCGCGCGCTCGCCGCTTTCTTGCTGACGGCCGGGACCACACTTGCGTTGGCTTTGCTCGCGTTCGGCGCGGAAACCCTAACCGCATTCCTGCATAACACCGGAATTGCCACTTACAGCATCGAGTCAGCGCACGCCACGCTGGCACGCGTGCCGACTGTATTCGCGTTCGCTACATTGGTCCATGCGCCGGCTGTGCTCGCCTACGCAGCGCAAGGCGCGTGCGCATTGCTCGCCGCAGCTGCCGTCTGTTACGCCTGGAGCCGGGAATGCGCGTATTCACTGCGCGCGGCAACGTTGATCTGTGCAAGCCTGCTCATGAGCCCCTATCTCTACGACTACGACCTCGCATGGTTCGGTGTCTTGATCGCGTGGTATTGCCGGCATGCGCTGGTCGCGGGTTGGGAGCGAGGTGAGCGGGAATGGCTGGCCGTGCTCTGGGTCGCCCCGCTTGGGGGCATGTTGATCGTTGCCTGCGGGCTCTTCCAGTTCTTGCCGTGGATCTCGCTGACAACGCTCGGACTGTTGGTGCGGCGCATCGTGCTGGAAGGACGCGCGGCCCCGGTCTTCCAGCGTTATGGGGTCGAGTGACGGCCGTTAAAACAGAGAAGGAAACGGCGGTAGTCAACGTGCGCGATATGCGTTGAAGGCCCGGACCGGCTCATGACATCAAATCGGATTTACGGGGAGGCAATCATGTTTGAACAAAATAATATGCAGCTGATTTCAGTAGTAGTGCCGTTCTACAACGAAGGCGAGGCGGTCGGCCAATTCTTTAGCGAAATCGTTCCGGTGCTCGAGGGGATCGCGTCGACGCGGTTCGAAATAGTCTGCGTCAACGACGGCAGCAGCGACGGCACGCTCGACAAGTTGATCGCTGCCAGCGCGCGCGATACGCGCATCCGTGTGATCGATTTGACGCGAAACTTCGGTAAGGAGGCGGCGCTGACGGCGGGGATCGACGAGGCGTGGGGCGATGCGGTGATCCCGATCGACGCGGATCTGCAGGATCCGCCGAGCTTGATTCCCGTCATGATCGAACATTGGAGGGAGGGGGCGGAAGTTGTCGCTGCCAAACGGACCAATCGGGCGTGCGACACTTTCGCGAAACGTACCGCCGCCGCGATCTACTATCGTGTTCACAATGCCCTATCGGAAGTGAAGCTTCCGGAAAACGTCGGTGATTTTCGCTTGATGGACCGCCAGGTCGTCAACGCATTGCGAAACCTGCCGGAGCGGCGGCGCTTCATGAAGGGACTCTTTGCTTGGGTCGGCTATCGGACCGTGATCGTCGAGTACCAGCGCGAACCACGCAGCGCTGGTCATTCGAAGTTCTCCGGATGGCGCTTGTGGAATTTTGCGCTCGAGGGCATTACGAGTTTCAGCACCGTGCCGCTGCGGAGTTGGAGCTATATTGGGCTTGCGATCGCCACGGTGGCTTTTGTGTATGGCGGCTTCATCATCGGGCGCACGCTTTGGCTCGGCAACCCAGTGCCGGGCTACGCGTCACTGCTTTCCGTGATGCTGTTCCTGGGCGGTATCGAGTTGGTGGGAATCGGCGTGGTCGGCGAATACATCGGCCGAATCTACTACGAGACGAAAGGGCGGCCAGTCTATCTCGTGCGCCGCCGCTATCAGGAAAATAGCAAGGTCAGCACGCTGCCTGTCGGGCGCAACAGTTCACGCGTGACGAACACATTGCGGCTCGAATCCTCGCGTAAGCGCGTGCGCTTCGCTGGACGTTGATTTGTGGAGGTATGAATCATGTCCCCTGATGCTTATCTTCAGATGGCCGAGACCGAGGCCGAACATTGGTGGTTCCGCGGTCGGCGCGATGTGGTGCGTTCGGTGTTGAACCGACTTGCGTTGCCGTCGAGCGCCCGTGTGCTCGAAATCGGTTCGGGCACAGGCGGTAACCTCGAAATGCTGGCCGAGTTCGGCAGCGTGAGCGGATTGGAGATGGACGAGACGGCGCGGATGCTGACGGCAAAAAGCACCGGAGCACGTTTCGATGTTCGCGCGGGGCGTTGCCCGGACGATGTGCCGTTCGACTGCGAAGTTTTCGACCTGATCTGTTTCTTCGATTGCCTCGAGCACATCGCTGACGACGTCGGCGCGCTTGCGCGTATGCGGGAAACCCTGGCCCCGAGCGGAAAAATCGTCGTGACAGTGCCGGCATACCAATGGTTGTGGGGCGCGCACGACGTCTATCTTCACCACCATAGACGCTACAGTCGAGCGGCCCTTGCGGCGTGCGCCGACGAAGCAGGCTATCGAATCGAACGCATGACTTACTTCAACGCGCTGTTGCTTCCGCTGGCGATTGCCGTGCGCTTGATCGATCGTCTGCTCAAGCACGACCGGTCGAGCGGCGATGCCACGCCAGCCGCGGCTCTAAACATGCTCCTCTATCGGATTTTCAGTGCAGAGCGTCATTGGGTTTCGCGGGGTACATTGCCGTGCGGCGTGTCGCTGCTCGCCGTGCTGACGGCGAAGTGACATCCCCGTGGAAAACAGCGCTGGGTTGATAAGACCGTTCGGCTTCGGTGTATGCGGATCGTCGGCGTGGCGGTCGTGCTGATATTGCACGTTTGTTTTATTAGTCGTCACCTGTCGAATAAAGCGAAATCTGGAAAAAATAAGGAAAAGCCGAACGGTAATCTGCGGCTAGATATCTGTCTCGGCTTGTCCGCTTAAACCAGAAGGTGGTCGATTTTTTCAGAATTAAACCAGAAGCTGAATTTAATTTCGACTGACGCGATCTGCGCCTTGAACTGCCCAATCTCGAGATCGCGCTCGGCAAGCAGACTATGGGCCAAGACCAGCAAGGTCTTCAGCAGTTCGATATCGCCAGGGGAGATCGGCGCCGTTCGACATGCGCCGTGGTTGACGAGTCCGCCGCGCGGTTTACGACATCGATAGTGCGCAAGTGCGAAGCGGCTGTCGCCAGTCGATACCCTCAAGCAGAATCGACAGTTGCGCAGAGCTCAGATGGACCTTGCCACCGTCGGCCTTGGGCCATATAAAACGGCCTCGTTCAAGCCGCTTCGCGAGCAGCCAGATTCCGTCCTCCGTGGCCCAGAGAATCTTTACCAGATCGCCCCGACGGCCGCGGAAGATGTAGACGTAGCCGCCCAGCGGATTCTCCTCAAGCGCTGTTTGCGCCTTCGCTGCCAACCCCTGAAACCCGCATCGAATATCGGTGACGCCCACAGAGATCCAGATGCGCGTGCCTGCCGGTAGGGAGATCATGAGCGCAGACTATCCAGCACGATCCGCAGCATATCCGCGTCAACCAGGCCGTCCACCAGGCCGTCCACTTTAACCACCGCACGACCGATCCGGATCTCGATCGTGCCGCCAGGTGAACAGCATGTTCGCGTTGATGCCATTCTGCCGAGCCAGTTTTGCGACTGATACGCCCGGCACGCGAGCGGTCGCTGCCAGTCGCTCACGAAGCTCGCGGGGGCAATTCGGGCGCCCCGTAGCCTTGAATGTCAGATGCCGATGCGAGTGAATGAGTACTCGCGACCCGGAGCTGCCTTTCGACGCATGGCGGCCGAACGGCCGTTTGCTGGAGTACAACAGACGCTAGATATTCCCGGCGCTTGACTGAAAAGCGAGTTCACTGACTACCCGGCCGCCATTGAGTATTCCGCACGGATCAAGCAAGGCTTTCAGCTTGAGCATCAGGTCGACTTCCTCAGGAGACCGGCTCAGATGGAGGAACTCCTGCTTGACTACACCAATGCCGTGCTCGGCGGAAATACATCCGTCGGCGGCTCGCACCCCCTCATAGAGCAGCCGCTCCACCTCCTGCATTGCTCCAGCTTCAGCGTACGGACCCGACAGTAGATGCAGGTTGCCGTCGCCGAGATGGCCGAAGAACAGATGAGTCTGATCCGGGAAACGCGACGTCAGCGCTTCCCTCATCGTTGTGACGAAGCGGTCCATCGCAATGAGCGGCAAGCCCACGTCGAACGCCGCATGCGGTGCCAGGCGGCCCAGCAATTCGCCGATGGTTTCCCGATACGCCCATAGCTGTCTGGAGTGGTCGAGGGACTGCGCGACGATCACGTCATCGACGATTTCACTTTCGAGCGCATATTCGAGGACTTCTTCGAGCGCTCGTCGCTCGCTTTCTTCCGAGGCGCCCAACGTTTCGACAATCGCGTATACCGCTGAGCGCTTCGCGAAGGGCGCCTTGAGTGCGCCGATCTCCATTGCGGCGCTCATGTAATCGTCCCACATCAATTCGAACGACGACAGCGCCGGTAAACGGCGCCGCAGCTCTTTCAGCAACCGTGTCGCGGCATTGAACGAACCAAGCGCACACAAGGCGGTATTCGACACGGTTGGCTTCGGCTCGAGTTTCAACACGAGCCGGGTGATCACGCCGAGAATGCCTTCGGAGCCGATGAACAGTTGCTTCAGATCGATGCCTGTCGTGTTCTTGGTGACCTTGTTCATCATCGAAAGAACGGTGCCGTCCGCGAGCGCGACTTCCATGCCGAGAATCAGATCGCGCATTACGCCGAAGCGCACGACGCGATTGCCGCCTGCGTTGGTCGCCGCATTGCCGCCGATCTGGCAAGAGCCGCGCGCGCCCAGATCAAGCGGAAAAAACCATCCCTGCGCTTCCACGTGCGTTTGCAATTGCTCGAGCGCGATGCCTGCCTGAACCGTGATCGTGCCGCCTATGCAGTCAAACTCTTCGATCGCATTCATTCTGGCGAGCGAGACCGCCACTTCGCCAGCTTGTGGCGTAGCGCCACCCGCGAGACCGGTCAGGCCGCCTTGCACGACGACCTTCTGGCGGAGCTTCGAGAGTACGCCGAGCGCCTTGGCCACTTCGTCCGGCGTACGCGGCATCAGTACCAGTTCCGGGCGTCGCTTTTCGGCTTCGCTCCAGTCGCCGGCGTGCGCATCCAGCACGCCCGCGTCGAGCGACACGCACTGTTCGCCCAGTTGCTCGATGAGTGTCCGTTGCAGGTCCGTCATATCGTTTGTCTGCTGTGTCATGTATCGATCAACGCTTTTCCGAGGCGCGGCCGATCTGTCCGCCGAAGCGTTTCAAGCCCAATCCGGCAGCCAACGCAATCACGGCAATACCGGTCAGAAAAAGCCCCGGGGCAGCCGCTGAACCCGTCTTGTGCAACAACTGGGTCACAACGAGCGGCGTGATGCCCGTGAAGATGACCGTAGCGAGATTGAGAGACAACGCGATGCCGCTAAAGCGCACGTTGGTCGGAAACAGATCCGCGAGCAGATAGGCATACGAACCGTTGACCAGCCCGCCGACAATGCCGATCACGACGAACGCGAAGACCGGATCGATTTCATGGGCGGCGATCAGCCGGTAGAACGGGTAACTGCCGAGCAGCATGAGGATCGAGCCGATGCGATGCCAATGACGCGAGGCCACCCGATCGCCGATCCAGGCAAAGAACAGCAGCGACGCCGACATCGTCGCAATGCCGACATTCTGGCCGGCGCTCGCCAGACCCGGCGAGATATGAAGCACCGTGGTCATATACGACGGCAACACCACGAACAGCAGACTGTTCGACGCATTCACGATACCCGCCACGCCGACGCCCACCGCCACCTGCTTCGGATACTCCGTCAGCACGACCCGGAACGGACGCTTGACCTTATGGCTGCGCAAGCGCTGAAATTCCGTCGATTCCTCGAGCGAGGTACGCAACCAGTACGAGACGAGCCCGATCACGCCGCCGAAAATAAATGCGATCCGCCAGCCGAACGACAACACGGCCTCAGCGCTCAAGCCCGCATGTAGCGCGAGGCTGATCAGCGTCGCCGTCAGCACACCCGAGTTCAGACAGAAAATGACGAGCCCGCTCACGAGACTCGCACGTTGCGGGATTTCCTCCACCACATAGGTGATCGAACAGGGCAATTCGCCCGCGAGGAAAAAACCTTGCGCGAGGCGCAGCAGAATCAGGAGCGCGGGCGCCATCACGCCGATCGACGTGTACCCGGGGATCAGTCCGATGCCGATAGTCGACGCCGACATCGCCAGCACGGAAACGAGAAACACCAGCCGCCGCCCGAAGCGGTCGCCGAGACTGCTGAGCACGATGCCGCCGAGCGGCCGCGACACATAGCCAATCGCGAACACGCCGAAGGTACTGATCAAGGAGGCGATCGGGTCCGCGGCCGGAAAGAACTGTCGCGCGATTTCACGGGCAAACACGCCGTAGATGATGAAGTCGTAAATCTCCAGCGAGCCGCCGAGGCTCGCGAGAATGACCGTCTTCCATCGGGTTTGGCGCGTCGGCTCATGCGCCGTCGCTGCCAGTTCTGCTGAGGCCATCGCGTTGTCTCCGTCGATCATTTGTCTTGTGTGCTGCAACGGCTATTGAGCCGGATCCTATTCGACCGGCACGGGCGTCGCCGCGGGTGTGCCGGTTCGCAGCGCTGCCTCCCGTCCGCCGAACGCGTCGACAAGACGCGCCTGATCCGCTTTCGCGAGCCGGTCCACGCCTTCAGGATCGAGCAGTTCCCGCAGACGCCGCTCGAACAGGTCTTTGACACCCGCGTAATCCGGCAACGCCGCGAGGTCGCGCAACTCCTGCGGATCGCGGCGCAGATCGAACAACTCGGGCGGCAAGCCGACGTAGTGATGGTATTTGTAGTCGGCATCCGCGAGCATATAGGCCGCCGTCTCCGAGCCGACGGCATGGTACTCGCTAAACGCAAGCCGCCCGGGTTGATCCGGCGCATTGGCCAGTTTTGCCAGCGACTCGCCGGGGCTGGTGTTGCCGGGTGCCGCGCAACCGGTGCGCTCCAGAATCGTATTCTGGATATCGATCAGCGACACCGGTGTTTCACACACCTTGCCTTTGGGAATACCGGGGCCCGCGACAATCATCGGCACGCCGGTCGACTCGCGATACATCAGGCATTTGTTCCACATGCCGCGCTTGCCGAGGTTATCGCCATGATCGCTGCTGTAGATGATCGTGGTCGTTTCGTCGAGACCGTTGGATTTCAGCGCTGCGAGAATCTTGCCGACCTGCGCGTCGAGGAACGTGACCAGGGCGAAATAACAGGCCATCGCAAGACGGCGCCGCCCGTCGCTTCCGATGGCGGCGTCATGGTCCATATGGACCGCCTGCCGTTCGACCCACGGGTGCCGCGCATAACCGCTGGACGGATGCAGCAACGGCAGTTCGATGTTGTCGGGATCGTAGAGATCGAGGAATTCCTGCGGCACCACCAGCGGGAAATGCGGCGCGACGAGGCCCGCGAACAGCACCCAGGGCTTCGAGTTGCCGCGCTGCTCGCCGAGCCATTCGACGGCCGTATCGGCCACGCGCATGTCGAAGCGGTTGTAGTTCGACAGGCCCGGACCGATCTTGTCGTAGAGGGGCGAGCGGCCCATGGTGTGCGGCAGCGGATTGCGCACGGAGCCCCAGACCTGGCCGATCCCATCGAGGATATGCACGGGATGATGCTGACGGCGGAACCCAACGGGCGCTGCGTCGCTCCGGTAATGCAGTTTGCCGATTGAGTCGGTCAACATGCCGCTCGCCGTCAGATATTGCGCCCAGCCCGGCGTGCCGCCGTCGTACGCGATGGCGTTATCCCAGCAGCGGATGTCGTGAACATAGCGCCCTGTCGCAAGGCTCGCACGCGCCGGCACACAGATCGGTGACGGCGTATAGGCGTTGCAAAAGCGCGTGCCGCGCGCAGCGAGCGAATCCAGATTGGGTGTGTGAATGAAGGGGTGGCCGGCACAGCCCATCAAGTTGTGCTGATGTTCGTCCGACAGAATGAACAGTATGTTCGTGGCATTCATGGTGGGTATGTCAGGGCGCGCTGTGAGTGCGGCTGTCTCCTGAGCTTGATGATGGTACGCGGACGCATGACAAGCAATTGACATTTTATCGAATGCGCATAACCATAAGTTATTCGCAATGAGGAGCGCCGTGGACCCGATCGAGCGTTTTTTTCAGGCCGGATTGAAACTGAGCCACCTAAGGCTGCTGACCTTGTTCGACAGTCTTGGCCAAATCCGGCTGGTTGCCGAAACGCTGAATGTGACGCAGCCCGCCATATCGAAACAGCTTGCCGAACTCGAGGCCGGCCTCGGCGTGTCGGTCATGACGCGGGTCGGCAACCGGCTTCAGTTGACGGCCGTCGGCGAGACGCTCACGAAGCGCGCGCGAGAGGTGTTCCATCAACTCGAGCAGGCACGCTACGAAGTGGACGCGCTCACTAGTGGCCTTTCCGGCAAAATTTCAGTGGGTGCGGTCGCCACTGTGCTGCCGGTGTTCGCGCCGGAGTTGATACTTGAGTTGAAGCGGCGCGCGCCACACGTCAATGTTGCGTTGCACGAAGCGACTAGCGACCGGCTCTTTCCCTTGCTCGCGAACGGCTCACTCGATTTCGTGTTGAGCCGCACCGAGCCGGTCGGATTCGGCAAAGGGGATTTTGCGTCGCGCGCGATCATGGACGACCCGATCGTGGTGGTGTGCGGGCGAGATCATCCGCTGGCGAGCCGCAGAAACGTCGTACCGGAAGACCTGGCCGGTTCGCCCTGGATCCTGCCGCCGAAGGAGGCTCCGACGTACCTCGCTTTGCAAAGCTGGCTGGCCCAGTCGGGACTCGCGTTTCCCGATGGCTGCGTTCAGTCTATTTCCTTGCCGACCAACGAGACCATGTTGGCGAACTACCCGTTTCTGGCGTTAATGCCGCTGGCCGTCGCGCGCAAGCGAGCAGGCCGTGCCGGTCTCGCCATCCTCGCCCTGCCTGGCGCGAGCTTTCTCGAGACCGTGCAATTGTTCTATAGCACTTCGTCTGTGAATTCCGTGTTGCCGGCCGCGCTGGAATGCGTCAACGCAGTTCAGGAGCGTCTATGCCGGTCGACAGCTGATTGACGTGAGCCGGTCCAATGGCCCGGAGCGAAAGACGGCTTACGAGTCGATCGCCAAGCCTGAACGGACGCCCGCCGATCGGCCCAATTAGGTCATTCGGTGATCGACAGACCTATGCGCAGAGCCTACGACGCTCCGAATGAAGCGATCAAAGCCGCGCCGTGTCGGGGGTGACGGTAACTCGATCACACCACCATTCAGTCTCCAGGCAAGCAAACTCTATACGACAGAAAGAACCGCAGGATCTCCAGAGCGCCAGACATTGTCGACCGTGTTCCGCGTGATGACCCAGACGTCACCCTCTCTTGCCAGTTCGACATCGTAGCGGTTCTTCATCAGATAGTGACGAGTGTGATCGTCCCGTGGGACATGCAGGGCTTCCACAAGTGCATCCAGGCGCGCCGTGTCACCGTTGATGGTGACGCGTGGGTTTGTCACGGAGTGCGTTGTATCCAGTGTCGCGAGAGAGGCAGTCAAGGCAGCAACGATAACTTCTCTGCCCTCGATGACCGGGTAGTCGAACCCGGCTTTAGCAGCGGCCGGGCGAAAGTCCGATACGGCGTTTTCTGCGAGAGAGGACGATAGAAGATTCCTGTCACGAAGGTCAATGCCAGCGGCGAAGCGGAAGAGGGCATCGACAGCCGCAAGCCTGTCCGCTGCGTCGCTAACAGGTGCGATCAGCCTTCGGATCTCGGCGACGTAGGCGCGCCGCGTATGCGGCGATCGGACGGTGCGTTCTGCCAGGAAGGCCATGACGGCGGCACCGTCATCCGGGACGGCAAAGCTGTTGGTCGCGCGGTCGCGGTTCGCGAACCTGCCCGTCCTTTTCAGCCAGGGATCGTTCCCGAACGACTCCAGCGTTGATGTGGTGGTGACAAATAAAGCGTAAGGTGACCGGTAGAACGGCCTTATGCTTCATTTGTCAATCACCTCACGCACCGAAACCCCGCATACACATACTGATAATGCGGCTGAAACCAGTTGCGGAAAGTCGGCCGCAACATGCACTGCGCGGTGCGCGCCGAGCCGCCTTTGATCACAAAATGCTGGCCGTCGAAGAAGTTAGCGGAATAGCCCAGATAAAACGAAAACGCTTCGAACCCGGGCAGGGCGTCGAACACCGTCGAGGTCCACTCCCAGCCATTACCGAATTGACCTTCGACACCGAATGCGCTGACGTTATCCGGATACGCGTCCACCGGTTGCGGGTTCCAACTGCGAAAATCGAAATTGCCCGACGCGGCGTGCGGGGCGCCGTGTGCGGCACGCTGCCATTGCGCCTCGGTGGGGAGCGCCTTGCCTGCCCAGCGGGCGTAAGCGCTGGCTTCGGCGTGGCTCACGTACGCGGGCCAGTCGAGCGGCAATGGGACTTCGTCGAACATGGTGCGTAGCATCCACGCGCCGCCTTCGCTATCTTCGCCGTGAGCGCGCCGCGACCAGCAGGCGGGATGCTCGATGTGCTCGGCCTCCCGCCACGCCCAATCCTTTTGCGACCACCATTTCGGCTCGCGATAGCCGCCTGCCTCGATGAACTCGCGAAACGCGCCGTTCGTCACCATGTAGCGATCGATCTCGAAGGCGGGCACGTCGACACGTATTTCGCCGAACTCGTTGTCCCAGCCGAAGCGGCCGCCTTCGCGCGCCATACCCAGCACCGTCGCGCCGGCCGGCACGCTCACCATCGACGACAGCGCGTCCCGTTCTCGGCCGCGCGTCAAGACGGGCTCGCGCAGTTCGGTGACCTTCTGCGCAAGCGGCAACTGATGGAGCATGTACGCCAGCGTCTCGGCGTGCATCAACCGGTGCTCGATGGCGACATTCAGCAATTGCCCGGCGGTCGCGGTTTGTGTGTCGTCGCGGCCGGGTTGCGCGGCGTGCGTCAGCGCATCCAGCTCGCGGTCGATCTGCTCGCGCGCGCGCAAGCCGTAGCCGCGAACGGTGTCGAGCGACGGCCAGTCGCTGGGCTGATCGGTTGGAAAACCGCCATCGACAGGGTCGATGCCGAAGGCAAAAAGCTGGTCGAGCTGCGGATCGAACGCGGGCAGATCGCACAGGCGCTGATCGAGCAGATTACGATCGAAAGCTTCCAGATGGCCGATGTAAAACACGATCCGGTGGCGTTCACGGATCGGGCGTTCATACAAAAACTCGGGTTTGACGATGGAAAACAGTGCGTCGGTGACTTGACGCGCTTCGATCAGACGCTGAACGAGCGGGTGATGCGGGGCGGGGTCGCGATTCATTTCGCCGGGTCTCCTTGCGGGGGACGGACTAAAGACTGTACCCGCTCGCAGGAGCCATGCCAAGACGAAAGCGCGTTAAAAGAAGTGGGCGTGGAGCATCGGCTGGGCTCCTGGCGGCAGGCTAGACCCGCCGCAGACCTTCCAGATCGACGATCCGTATGTGCTTGCCCTGTGTGTCGATCAGGCCGCGCTTTTGAAATCTTGACAGGGTCCGGCTCACGGTTTCAAGCGTCATGCCGAGGTAGCTGCCCATGTCTTCGCGTGTCATGCGCAGATTGAATTCCGCCGACGAATACCCCCGCTGTGCATTGCGCTCTGACACGTCGAGCAGGAATGCGGCGACCCGTTCGTCCGCCGAGAGCGAGCCGAGCACCATCATCTGCGCTGCTTCGCGCACGATCTGCTCCCCGAGCAGTTTGTGCATGCGTTCCTGCATCGAACTGATTTCTCGGCATAGCGACTTGAGTGCGGTGTAGGGCACGATGCACACGGTGCTGTCTTCGAGAGCGACGGCGCTGCAGGCATGCACGTCGTTGCTGATGCCGTCGAGGCCGAGCGCTTCGCCGGCGAGCCGCAGACCCGTGACCTGTTCGCGGCCACCGCGGTGCGCCATGATGGTTTTCATCGAACCGGAACGCACCGCGTAAATATTGTCGAAACGGTCCCCGCTGCGATACAGCGCCTCACCTCGCGGTACGGAGCGCGCGGAGCATATGAGCGTTTCGAGTTTCGCGAGTTCGTCGGGCGACAGGCCGTGAGGCATACAGAGTTGCCGCATGGCGCAACTCGAACAGCGCGCAGTGGTGCGCGTGCTTGCCCTTGACGACACCGCACGGCGGCTGCCGCGCGTCGGCAATGCGCTAGCGGCGGACGCGGTGGATTCAGCAGTTCCGTCGGAGCGCGTAACAGCAGTAGGAGTGAGCATGTTCTGCAGCCAATGGTCAGGTATAGAAGGATTGTCCCACCGGCCACACTGCCTGCTTCGCGACAAAATGACGCGTTCAGGAAGTTAGGTATCTTGATCGATATCGCTGGCGGCGATTCTGATGGAACTGCTATAAGCAATGAGCGGTGAGGCCCTGCTCGCGCTCTTGCACGAGGTCGTGCGTTGAAGCTCGGGCGCACGAGCAGCGAATACGCCGCGTGCATGGCGCGCCGTTGCATTCAGTCTGCGTCGCCGGTCTTGCCTGCGGCGGATGGAACCAGTAGCACGGGCAAGCTCGCCTGGCGCACGCAGCGTTCGGCGACACTGCCGAGAATCAGGCGTTGAAAGCCGCGCCGTCCGTGCGTGCCCATCACCAGCAGATCGGCCTTGAAATGGGCGGCGGCTTTGAGCACTACCGTTGCCACATCATCGAGCGACGACGCCTCGCCTACCACCAGCTCGCCCTTCACGCCGTGTTCGATCATGGTCTTGGCGAATTCAGCGCCGAGTTCCTTGCCCTCTTCGACGAGACGGTTTCGCAATACGGAGGGATCGTAGCCGGGCGCTTCGAAATAAAGCGGCGTGTTTTCGACGACATAGAACGGCCGCAAGATTGCGCCGTTGGATTTGGCGAGCGCGAGCGCTGCTTCGAACGCACGGCGCGAGGTATTGCTGCCGTCGACCGCTACAAGGATGCGTGTGTACATATCGACTCCGTGTCTCGAGGAACTGAATGCCGCTGCCGTTTCGATTGGCTGGGGCGATTGCCACGTTGATTGGCACTTCATTGCCAACGAAAGCTTAAATGGTCGCTGAAGAACATGCACTCAACCTGGATGTAAATCAAACTCTTGTCAAATTTTGCGTCGAGGTGTCTTGCCGGATAAGCGCCGGGCGGCCGGCACCTGTGGCATTCGCCGCACTTCGGACCGCATGGACGTGATCAGACCAGCGCCGGGTTTGCCTTACAATTGGAGCCTACTCAGACAAGCTGCCGCAGCCCGCCGATGAACGAGCGCAAAACGAAGGGTTTGCCCGACAGAATCTACGGCGACATCCTCAACCGCATTGTCGAAGGCGAGTACAAGGAAGGGGAGCGCTTGCCAACCGAGCATGCGTTGGCCGAACGTTTTGCCACATCACGGCCAACGGTGCGCGAGGCGCTGGCGCGCTTGCGGGCCGACGGCATCATCGCGACGCGGCACGGATCGGGGACAACGGTCGCGCGTCGCCCGGACCCCGACGTGCGCCGCTTCGCCCCACTCGAAACGCTGTCCGACATACGCCGCTGCTATGAATTCCGCATCGTCACCGAAGCGGGCGCGGCGGAGCAGGCGGCGCTCAAAGCCGATGCCGACGACATGGCTGCCATCCAGCATGCATGGGACCAGTTGGAGCGGATCATCGAAACGCAGGGTATCGGCGCCCAGGACGACTTCATGTTCCACCTCGCGGTGGCGCGTGCGTCGAAGAACCCGTTTTTCATCACGGTCATGTCGTTCATCGAAGAGCAGATCCTCTTCAGCATGAACCTGTCGCGCAATCTTTCGCTGGTGAAGACGGTAGAGCGGCAGCGACTCGTGCAGGCGGAGCATAAGGCGGTGCTCGAAGCGATCCGCCGCAAGGACGGGCTGGCCGCCGGAAATGCGATGCGAGCGCATCTCGAGAACGCGCTCGACCGAATGTTCGGCTCCTGAGTCTCCCTCGCTCCGTCGCCGAACCGTTGGGCCGAAGCGCCATGGCGCCGGCGGGTCGAGGCGAGCCCGACAAGGCCCGGCCCGGCGCCGGTGCCGCTCCGCCCGCTGCGGCGAAATGGCGGCGCAGCAACTGCGGTGCAGCAGCTAGGCAGCGACGGCGATCGGCCCGAACAACGCGGTACGGGTCTTCGGACTCACCGCGATATCCAGCGCCACGGCCCGCTCCACGCCGATCTGCAACGGCGACCCAAGCCGGCTGATTTCGATGCCAGTCTTGCGCAGCAACCGCTCGATCGGCGTGGTGGTGACCGTGACATAACGCGTAATGCCCATCTGGTCGGCGAATGTCACCAGTTCGTGAATCGCCTGCATGGTGACGTCCGCAAAGCCAAACGATTGCTCCTCGCCGCCGGTTTCGATCGCGAACCGGCTCAATTCCCAGATATGCCGCCCAACCGGCGCCGCCGCGCCGTGGAGCAATTGCGGGAAAGTGTCCTTCAGCATATTCGGCCCTTCGGTCGGCATCAGGCGCCAACAGCCGCGCACCTGCCTGTTGTCGCCCTGGATCAGCATGTAATGCGGCCCGAGCGCGTCATAGCCGTCGATTTCCATGCCGGCGATTGTCGGGATATCCCACCCGAGCCGCCCGTGAAATACCCGGGCGCGCAGCCGGTACATCTCGTTGATGTCCTCGTTATCGAATTCCTGACGCATTCCAATCCGGATTGCTGTTTGCATGACGTTCTCCTGAACGTGTTGGGGTACCCAATACGCAAGAAAACTTATGCATTTTGAATCGTTCCGCCACCTACCTACCTGGATAGGTGTGCATGCTTATCGGGTAAAGCAGAATTCGAGACAAGCACTTGCCCTCAACCGACAGGACACGAAAATGGAACTTCTCGAAAATCATTGGCAGCCGCAAACCGGCCTTCAAACGCGCCCGGCAGAGCCTTCCACGGCGGTTGACCGGGTTCTGATCATTGCTTACCGCAAAAAGAAAAAAGAGAGTCAGCGCCGTTTCTGGGCCCGCTTCGGTGTGACGCAGTCGCGTGGCAGCCGTTTCGAGTCGGGTGCCGAAATCCCGGCGCCGGTCGCCATCCTGCTCGGCCTGTATTTCACCAAAACCGTGTCCGACGCCGATCTGGGCCGAGCCGAGCGCGTGCTTTACAGCCGTGACGCCGCCTTGCTCAACCCGGGTCAATAAGCCCGAGCTGGGCTGCGATTACGGCCGCCGCGCGCCGCGAATTCACACCGAACTTCGTTCTGATGTTCTTCATGTGGAAGTTCACCACGGCTTCCGAACAGTTCAGGATGTGGGATATTTCCCACGTGGATTTGCCGCGTGCGGTCCATTTCAGGCATTCGCGTTCACGCGGCGTCAATTTGGGCAATAAGGTCTGGGCGTGCGTATTCAAATGCCGCTGGCTGGTATCAATGACGAGATCACGCAGCAGTACCAGATTCGGCAATGCCACGTTGATATGACGCCAGAACTCGTCGTTGGGATTGCTGTCATTGACGAAGCAAATCATGCCGGCTTCCTGGTTCGGTCCATGAATCGGCAATGTCACGCCGGCGCGCAGTCCGTGCGCACGCGCTTCCTCGTACATGGAAAGCTGCGGCGCGGTCGTGAAAATATCCGGTGACCAGATCAGCGGCGCCGCGCGTGTCGCGCAATGCGACACGGTCGGATCGATATGGACCAGTCCCTGCTCGTCATATGTACGGCGCCATACGGGCGCGTACGTGCTACGCACATAGGCGTCTTCGAGGCGGATCGTCGGGCGCGGCAGCATGGCGATCAGCAGCTTGTCGAACCCCCACGTCTCCGCAAGACCCGAGATTGCACCGAACCATTCCGCTTCGTCGGCGGCGTTCAGTAGCGGTGCCATCTCCTCGATAAAATGTAGCGGCAATTTTTACTCTCTCAGGCTCGCAAACATCCCGTTGCGGTTAACTGCGGTCGGCATTCCGTCCGGTGGTTTTTTATCTGCACAATCTATCACTAAAATTTAATTTGCAAAGCCGGAATGATTTCTAACAAAAAGGTTAAGGCCGCACTTTGGCGATCAGTGAGTTGCCTGTTTTGCCGCGATTTTATGCGCTAATTAACATTTGCCGGCTGTTAATGGCGCTAAATGTCTCGCAACAGCGTTTTGATGCCAATCGTTGGCAACTTTATTGTGAAACGATTCTAATTGGCGATCCTTGCCAAAATATCAGTCATAATCGCACTAATTGCCGAAATCGACCGGCATTGCCAGCCGATTGCCGCAGCATGCGTTCCCCACCGGCTCTATTGTCATACAAAAGAGAGGCAGAGTAATCTGCGATCTTCGCAAGCAATACAGGGAATTCGCGAGGCTCGCGTTGGAGCACGAATTCGCGCAAGCCAACCCCTACTTGAACCGCCAGCATGACCGACAACAGCCGACGCTATCCCGATCCTTCCATCCGTCAGTTCGATCCGCGCTTCAAGCCGCTGATTCTCGCTTCCGCCTCCGTCGAGTGTTTGTATCAAGGCGCGCGCTGGTCCGAGGGGCCGGTCTGGTTCGGCGACGGACGTTATCTGCTGTGGAGCGACATTCCGAACGACCGGATCCTGCGTTGGGACGAACCGAGCGGCACGGTGTCGACGTTTCGCCAGTCGTCGAACAACGCCAATGGGCATACGCGCGACCGGCAAGGCCGCCTCGTCAGTTGCGAACATCTGACGCGCCGCGTCACGCGCACGGAATACGACGGCTCGATCACCGTGCTCGCCGATCGGTATCGCGGCAAGCGCTTCAATTCGCCGAACGACGTGATCGTGAAATCGGACGGGTCGATCTGGTTCAGCGATCCGACCTTCGGTATCGACGGTTTCTACGAGGGTGAGCGGCAGGAGTCCGAACTGCCGGCATGCGTGTACCGGGTCGACGGCCAAACCGGCGAAGTCTCCATGGTTGCCGACGACGTGTTGGGACCCAATGGCCTCGCGTTTTCGCCGGACGAGTCGGTCCTGTACATCGTCGAATCGCGCGGCGAGCCGCGCAAGATCCGCGCGTTCGACGTGGAAGGCGCCGGCACCGGCACCACGCTGACGAACAACCGGGTGTTGATCGACGCGGGTCCGGGTACGCCGGACGGCTTTCGCGTCGATATTCACGGCAATTTGTGGTGCGGCTGGGGCATGGGCACGGACGAACTCGACGGCGTACGCGTCTTCACACCGCAAGGCGAGCCGCTCGGCCATATCGCGTTGCCTGAACGTTGCGCGAACGTGTGTTTCGGCGGGCGACATCGCAACCGTCTGTTCATGGCTGCAAGCCACGGGCTTTATTCGCTGTATGTGAATACGCAAGGTGTGCAAGGCGGCTAGTTGTCTGGCAAGTTGTCGTCAGATTTCATGAATGGCTCCGGGTTTGCCCTTGGATGCCGCGCGCAAACCATTGAACGGCAAGGATTCAGCGCCAGAACTGTTATTTTCGGTAGCCGGAAGCTGCCGCGAGCATTTGCTTGACATCAGCTGTCCCGCTTCGCTATGTTCCATTGGTAGAAAGACACCGTCCGCAGCGCAACCGATCGGCGGACTTACATACCAAGAAGCGAGGAGACGCAATGACTGTTTCAGACAGGTTGGCGCTCAGGCTGGTGTCCGTATGTCTCGCGGCGAGCGCCGCTTTCGCATCTGCCGCGCACGCGGCCGATCCGGTCACGCTCAATATCGTCGACGTGGCCGGCGACCTTCAACTCACGCAAAAGGGCTTCGAGGCCTTCAAGGCGAAGTATCCGAACCTCGTCGCCAATCTCACCTTCACGAACGCGCCCGCTCCACAACTGCCCGGCAAAATCAAGGCGATGCAGGCCGCGGGCCGCTCCGATATCGATCTCGTGCTGACCGGCACCGACGCGCTCGCCGCCGGCATCGAACAGTCTCTGTGGATGAAGCTGCTGCCCGACAACGCAGCGGCGTTCCCCGGCGTGCTCGACAAATACGCGCCGGGCCCGCGCAAGATGCAGGATCTCGCGCAGGGTTTCGGGCTCGAGGTCGCCTATATGCCGGCCGGTCCGCTGCTCGAGTACAACCCCGCCAAAGTCAGCGATCCGCCGAAAACGCCTGAGCAATTGCTGCAATGGTGCAAGGCGCATCCGGACAAACTGATCTACGCACGGCCGGCGAATTCCGGTCCCGGCCGCACGTTTCTGATGGGCTTGCCCTACGTGCTCGGCGACAAGGATCCGCAGGATCCGATTCACGGCTGGGACAAGACGTGGGCCTTCCTCAAGCAACTGAACGATTGCATTCCTTACTACCCGGGCGGCACGTCGGCAGTGATGAAGGAACTTGGCGAGGGCACGCGCGACATGACCGTGACGGTCACAGGCTGGGACATCAATCCGCGCGCGCTCGGCATCGTGCCGGCCGAATTCCGCGTGCAAGCGTTCGACAACATGACGTGGGTGAACGACGCGCATTACATGGTGATTCCGAAAGGCGTGCCGAAGGAAAAGCTCGACGTGCTCTACAAGCTGATGAATTTCATGCTCGAGCCGGCGCAGCAGGCCATGACCTACGACGACGGTTATTTCTATCCTGGTCCCGCGATCAAGGGCGTGAGCGTCGAGCAGGCGCCCGCGCACAGCCAGGACGTGCTGAAGAAATACGGCCGGCCGGAATACGCGAAGCTACTCGCCGAGCGTCCGCATGCATTGCCGCTCAATGCCGCCGCGATGGTCGCAGCATTCAAGAAATGGGACACCGAGGTCGGCGCGCAGAAGACCAAATAGTCTGCGCGTGTGGCCATGCATGCATGGCGTTGCGATCCACGCGTGGTGCGTGACACGACGCGCCACGCGCATCAGGAAACCGCCATGAAGCATCACTTTGAGCAGTTGCGGCTCGATTCGGTGAGCCGCAGTTTCACGAATGCGGAAGGCCAGGCGGTTGCGGCGTTGCGCGGACTCGACCTGACGATCCGGCGCGGTGAGTTCATCGCGTTACTCGGGCCTTCGGGTTGCGGCAAATCGACGGCGCTGAATTGCATCGCCGGATTGCAGCCGTTGAGCGGCGGCGGCATCTGGCTCGACGACAAACGCATCGACGTGCTGCCGCCGGAGAAGCGCGGCTTCGGCATGGTGTTTCAGAACTACGCGCTATTTCCGCATATGAGCGTGCTGGACAATGTCGGCTTCGGGCTGAAAATGCGCGGCGTCGGCAAGAGCGACGCCACGCGCCGCGCGCGCGAAGCGTTGCAGCTCGTGCAACTGGTCGGACATGAACGCAAGCTGCCCGGACAATTATCCGGTGGCCAGCAGCAGCGTGTGGCGATTGCGCGCGCAATCGTGATCGAGCCGCCGCTGATCCTGATGGACGAACCGCTATCGAACCTCGATACCAGACTGCGGATCGAAATGCGCGCGGAGATTCGCCGCATTCATAGCCAGCTCGAACGCGCGACGCTCTACGTAACCCACGATCAGGACGAAGCGCTTTCCATGGCCGACCGCATTGTCGTGATGAAGGAGGGTGTGGTGCAACAGGTGGCCACGCCGAAAGAGGTCTATACGCGGCCGCAGAATCTGCATGTCGCGCGTTTCATGGGCTATCGCAACGTGGCCGAATTCGAACTCGAAGGCATGCAGGGCGAAGGCGTGCTGGTGAGTGCAAACGGTGTACGTTTGATCGGCATGCCAATGGCCGGTTTCAACAGCAAATGCGTGAGTGTCGCGCTGCGTCCCGAAGATATGGAACGCGCCGCGCCCGGCGCGGACAATGCCTTCGACGCGCTGGTGACTACCGTCGAATACGGTGGCCGCGATTCGTTGCTGCGGGTGAAGACCGCTTTCGGTGATATCTGGGCGCGCGTGGGCGGAGAATTCGCGGAGGGCGAGCGCATCAGCCTGCGTGTGCCGCCCTCGCGCACGCTAGTCTACGAGGCAGAGGCCGCATGAACACGCCCACGCTGTCGCCGCCGCTCGCGCCGCGCGACGCCAAGGCGTGGCTCGTCGCGCCGGCGTTGATCTTCATTGTCGCGTTGTTCATCTATCCGTTCGCGTATGGTCTGGTGCTGTCGTTCCGGCCGATGAACGGCGGCGGCCTTTGGGCCAACTATCTGGCGTTCTTCACCGACACGTCGATGTGGCCCACCATTCTCGTCACGCTCAAGCTCGCGGTGCCCGCCACGCTCATCAACGTGGGCGTTTCGGTGCCGGTGGCGTTTGCACTGCGGCGCTACTCGCGCTATCAGAAGCTGGTCACGACGCTGCTGGTGATTCCCGTGACTCTGGGCACGGTGTTGATCGCGGATGGCATGCTCACGTACTTCGGCCCGAACGGCTGGTTTCCGCAGGCGCTGCAGGGTCTGCATCTCTATACGCGCGAAGTGCGCCTCACGCATAACTTCTGGGGCGTGCTGATCTCGCTGATCGTGTCGGGTTTTCCGTTCGCGTTTCTGCTGACGCTCTCGTACGTAACCGGCATCGACCCGACGCTCGCGAGCGCGGCGGCGACACTCGGCGCCAGTCCGTGGCAGCAGTTTCGCCGCATCTATCTGCCGCTGCTCGTGCCGGGGCTGACGATGGCGGCGTGTCTGTCTTTCGTGCAGGCGTTTTCGGTGTTTCCTTCGGCGGTGCTACTCGGCGCGCCCGCCGGCCCGACCCGAGTCATGTCGATCGCCGCCGCCGAGGCTGCCTTCGAAAGCTACGATTATTCGCTGGCCTCCGCGATCGCGATGGTGATGGGCTTCGTACAGTTGGTGGTGGTTGCGGCGATGCTCGGCGCGCGCCGCTTCTTCTACAGCGGTCCGGTGACGGGAGGCAAAGGCTGATGACGACCGAGCATCGCGCGGCGCCGCGTTCGTGGCCGGCGTCGGCTTCGAAAGATCACGACGACGGCGCGCACGAACCGGATAAGCGTACCGGCCACAGCCGGCAGCGCACCAGCGTGCCGGGCCGCGTCTGGCGCGTGCTCGTATGGGGCGCGATGGTGTTCTTCCTCCTCAACGTGGTGCTGCTCATCGCGACCGTGGCGGTCAATTCGGTGGCGACGCGCTGGTTCGGCACCCTGTTGCCGCAAGGCTTCACGTTGCATTGGTATGCGCAGGCGTGGGGCGATTTTCAACTGGCGAGCGTGTTGTGGGTGACCGTCGAAGTGGTCGGCGCAGTCGTGCTGCTGTCGGTTCTGCTCGGCGTGCCGGCGGCCTATGCGCTTGCCCGCGTGCAATTTCCCGGCAAGCGCCTCGCGATGCTGATCTTCCTGTTGCCGTTGATGGTGCCGCCCGTCACGTATGGCATTCCGATGGCGACGGTCATGTACAAGGTCGGCCTTGCCGGCACGCTGAGCGGCGTGATCCTGGCGAACCTCGTGCCCGCATTGCCGTTCGTCATTCTCGTGATGACACCGTTCATCGAACAGATCGATCCCAATCTCGAAGCGGCGGCGCGCATTTTCGGCGCCAACACGTTCCGCTATTTCCGCTACGTGCTGCTGCCGCTGCTCGTGCCCGGCATGCTGGCGGCCGGCTTGCTGGTGCTCGTGCGGACCATCGGCATGTTCGAGCTGACATTTTTCACCGCGGGGCCCGCGACGCAAACGCTCGTGGTCGCGCTGTACTACGCTGTATTTTCGACCGGCGTGCGCGCGCCGCAGTCGATCGATGCGATGGCGATGATTTACATGGCGATCACGCTGATCTGGGTGCTGATCGCCCTGCAATTCGTGAGCCCGACGCAAATCGTGTCGCGCGTGAAGGAACAGAAGCGCTGAAGCAGACCCGAAAAAACGGGCGAAAAAGAAACGTGGAGTGGACATTGACGAAGAGAAAGCAACCCGAGGAACTGCGCAGTCACCGCTGGTACGGCGTGAACGATCTGCGCTCGTTCGGCCATCGCTCGCGCACCGCGCAGATGGGCTACAACCGCGAGGAATACGCCGGCAAACCGGTCATAGCAATTCTCAACACGTGGAGCGAGATCAACGCTTGCCACACCCATTTCAAACAGCGTGTCGAGGAAGTGAAGCGTGGCATCTGGCAGGCCGGCGGCTTTCCGGTCGAACTACCGGTGCAGACGCTCTCCGAACCCTTCCAGAAGCCGACTACGATGCTGTACCGCAACTTCCTCGCCATGGAAGCCGAAGAGACCCTGCGCTCCTATCCCGCCGATGGCGTCGTGCTGATGGGCGGTTGCGACAAGACCACCCCGGCGTTGCTGATGGGCGCGATCTCGATGGACCTGCCGGCCATCTTCCTGCCCGCCGGCCCGATGCTGCGCGGCAACTGGAACGGCGTGACGCTCGGCTCCGGCTCCGACTCGTGGAAGTATTGGGCCGAACTGCGCGCGGGCACGATCACGCAGGATGACTGGCAAGGCATCGAAGGCGGCATCGCGCGCTCGCCGGGGCACTGCATGACGATGGGCACCGCGTCGACCATGACGAGCGCGGCCGAAGCGCTCGGCTTCACGCTGCCCGGTTTCGCGTCGATCCCCGCCGCGGATTCCCGTCATGCGCAGATGGCGGCGAAAACCGGCATGCGCATTGTCGAGATGGTGTGGGAAGACCTCAAGCCTTCCGATCTCCTCACTGCCGGTTCCGTCGATAACGCGGTGACCACGTGCCTCGCGCTCTCCGGTTCGACCAACGCGATCGTGCATATGATCGCGCTGGCGCGCCGCGCGGGCATCGAGTTGACGCTCGATCGATACGACGACATTGCGCGCCGCACGCCGGTGCTGGCGAACATTCGTCCGACCGGCGCGTATCTGATGGAGGACTTTTTCTATGCGGGCGGTTTGCGCGCTTTGCTCGCGGAACTGGGTGAACTGATCGACCGATCGCAGCAAACCGTCAATGGCCGCACGCTCGGCGAGAATCTCGAAGGCGCGCAGATTTTCAACGACGAGGTGATTCGCCGCCGCGACAAGCCGCTTCTGCCCAACAGCAGCCTTGCGGTGCTACGCGGCAATATCGCGCCCGACGGCGCCGTGATCAAACCCGGCGCCGCCGAGCCGCATCTGCTCGTGCATACCGGCCGCGCGGTGGTGTTCGCGGATTACAACGACATGGCCGCGCGCATCGACGACGAGATGCTCGACATCGACGAGAACTGCGTGATCGTGCTTCAGCATGCCGGGCCGGTCGGGGCGCCGGGCATGCCTGAATGGGGGCAATTGCCTATACCGCGGAAGTTGCTGCAAAAAGGCGTGCGCGATATGGTGCGGATCTCGGACGCGCGCATGAGCGGGACGAGTTACGGCGCGTGCGTGCTGCATGTGGCGCCGGAGTCATTCATCGGCGGGCCGTTTGCGCTGATTGAGAGCGGCGACATGATCGAACTCGACGTTCCGCAACGCAGACTCAACCTGTTGGTGACGGACGAGGAACTGGCGCGGCGCAAGGCCGCGTGGGTCAAACCGGCGCCGCGCTTTACGCGCGGCTACGGCGCACTGCATCAGGCGCACGTGATGCAGGCGAATCAAGGTTGTGACTTCGATTTCCTGCAGCGCGGCGGCGCGCATGCAGCGCCGGAGCCGGACGCCGCGGGCGAGCCGGAGATTCACTGAGTTTATCGAGGGCCGTCGAGAGCGTGACGTAGCCGCCGCAGAGTGGCGACAACACTGAGAGGGGCGCGCGATGCGGCCGGGCCGCCTCGCGCGAATCCTTGCGTCAATATCCCACGCGATACACGCGGCCGGTTTGCGCGCCTTCCACACTGCGCAGATAGGCCATCGCCGCACGTTGCGCCGTAACCGGATCGAAGCCGCGGAAGTAGGGCGCATAAGCGTCCATCGCTTCCGTGAGCACGGTCGGGCTCACCACGTTGATGCGAATGCCACGCGGCAATTCGATCGCCGCGCCGCGCACGAAACCTTCGAGTGCCAGATTCACGGTGGTCGCGCTCGCGCCCTGCAGAATCGGCTCGTCGCCGATGATGCCGCTCGTCAGCGTGAACGAGCCGCCGTCGTTCACATATTGCTGGGCGGCGAGCACCACGTTGATCTGCCCCATCAGCTTGTCGCGCAACCCGACCCAGAACTGTTCGACGCTCATGTCGGGCAGCGGACCGAAATGCACTTTGCCGGTCGTGGTGACGACGCCGTCCACTTTGCCGATCTCGCGAAAGAGCCGCTCGACGCTCGCCGGGTCGGTGCTGTCGACCTGATATTGGCCGCGCGTCGCGCCGACTTCGATCACCTCATGGCGCGCCTTCAGTTCTGCGCTGACTGCCTGGCCCAACGTGCCCGTGGCGCCGATCACGACGATTTTTTTCATCTCATGCTCCGTTGAGGGTTAACGTCCTGTCGATTGTGCCGGCACTCGTCAGAGGGAAAAAGACTCGCCAGCGCGCAGGTCCTGCAACCCGGAGTTTCTAATCACAGTAAAAAGCGCGCATCGTGAATCAAACGATGCGCGCTTCGCAATATACGGATTAATCGGGGCCGCCGTCGAAATTCAAACGGCGACGATAAATAGAGACGCAACGCGAATGTTTTATTTCACCCGATGTAATTCGATCAGCCGGGTAGGCCGCAGATGATTCAGGGCGTAATGAATGCGGCCGCGTTCCTGACGGCTGCCGGCCGGGCGCGGATCGTCGAATTGATGATCCGCCGAATACGCGCCCTGGGGCTCGACCATGCCTTTGTCGATGACCGTATAGCCCGGCTCGAGCGCGAGCAGCAGATGATTGCCGCCAACCCGGCTGTCAAAGCCGGCCATACCGTCGTGCGCCTCGGGCACGCTGTTCGAAAGGGTGGCATTGCTGGTGGTGATCTCGTCGGGCGAGATCGGGCTGTGGCCTGCTATGCGCGCGGCTTCGAGATTCTTGCCGTCGGTGTCGACGGTGCTGTCATGTGTGCGGTCGTTGTGCAGTTCCGTCGAGTTCGTGCCGCTGCTGGCCGCGGGTTGAGTCGAATCTGCTGGCTTGTTGATATCGCTGTTCATCATGCATTCTCCTTTAAAGAGGACATGGTGTGACGTGCAGCAAAACCCGTTCCGCCTCGCACAAACCCTCATTTACTTGCGCACGCACCGCGCTTTTGCCGCAGTGGCGTGACAGGGTATTCCGCTGGCGATTGCGTCCGCTATTCTTTTCGTTTTTTTTAATGGACGCGTATTTTCTACAGAGTATGATCTTACTCCGACGAGCGAAGCGCGGTTAAATTCACGACACAGGGCACGGCTGTTTTTTCACAGTCGGCAGCCCGTCTGCGCGCTACTCAAAACATTCTACGGGGCCGTCAGGGCGGGTGACACATGCACTTCGATGCTGCATTCACACATCGCGGCTATTTGTTGAATTGCGCGCCTGCGCGCGCGGGAGATGGTACTTGGCAACCTTACGTGGTCATCTCCCGTTCGAGCGACGGCGAACTGGTCGCCAATCGTTTCTTCCCCACCGACTTGCGCTTTCCTGACGAAGCGGGCGCCATTGCCCATGCGCGCGATTGGGCAGTGCGCTGGATCGATGCGAGCAGCGTGACCATCTGAGCAGCGCCTGCGCCTGCACGTCATGGGCCGTATCTCATGACCCGCGTGTCGTGCTCGCGCTCGCGCGGTGCTGCGCGAGCCGCGGGAAAACGCGGTAATCTCTTGGCATAATCACTTCGAACCGTGCTCATCGCACGGCGCTGTCCTTTATGCCTAACGTGCCTTCCCAGAACTGGGGCCTCGAACAGATCGTCGCGGACCTGCGCGCGTCGCGTGAAGAATTGCATCGCACGCGGCATCCGCTCGGCATTCGCGAACTGCCTTCGCGCGAAGCGGTCGTCAATATCGTCGCCGGCCTGCGCGCCGCGCTCTTTCCCACGCATTACGGCGCGCCTGATCTGACTGACGAAACCGTCGACTACTACGTCGGCCACACGCTTGAAAGCACGTTGCGGCTGCTCGCGGAACAGATTCGCCGCGCCTTGCGGTTCTTGCCCGAGTTCGGCGAAACACCGGATGCGGATCTGCAAGCGCGTGCGTTCGACGTGGCGCGTGAATTCGGCACGCAATTGCCAGGCATTCGCGCGCTGCTGGTCAGCGACATACAGGCAGCTTTCACCGGCGATCCGGCTGCACAGCACATCACCGAAATTCTGCTCTGCTATCCGGGCGTGTGGGCGATGACACATCATCGGCTCGCCCATGCGTTGCATCGCCTGGGTGTGCCGTTGCTGGCGAGGTTCATCAACGAGATCGCGCACTCGGCAACCGGCATTGACATTCACCCGGGCGCGACTATCGGGCCGAGTTTCTTTATCGACCACGGCACGGGTGTCGTGATCGGCGAGACCGCGATCATCGGCGAACGCGTACGGGTGTATCAGGCCGTGACCCTAGGTGCGAAGAGTTTCGCCGCGGACCTCGACGGCACGTTGATCAAGGGCAATGCACGCCATCCGATCGTCGAGGACGACGTGGTGATTTATGCCGGCGCGACGATCCTCGGGCGCGTGACGATCGGGCGTGGCTCGGTGATCGGCGGCAACGTGTGGCTCACGCACAGCGTTCCGCCGGGCAGCAGCGTGTCCCAAGGCAAGATTCGCGAAGGCGAGCGGACCGACGAGGGGCGGCAGTGATACGCGGCCCGGCTGGCGAGCCGTGGCGTGCCCTGACGCGCGAACTTCACGTTAGCGGCTGAGAAGCGACCATGCCGCACGGCCGCGTTCACATGCCTCGCTGCGCAATTGCGGGCGTCGAAGCGACGGTCGCTGAAACGGCGCATGCGTTTCCACGTCATTCGCACGACCGCTTCGGCGTTGGCGTGATCGTCAGCGGCGGGCATCGGTCGGCGAGCGGACGCGGCCTCGTCGAAGCGCGAGCCAACGACGCGATCATGGTCAACCCCGGCGAAGTCCACGACGGCAGTCCGCTCGACGAGCGCGGGCGCGCATGGCGCATGTTGTATTTCGAACCGGCCATGCTCATCGGCGCCGCGGCCGAACTGACGGGCACGGCGGCGCGCGAAATCGAACTCACGCAGCCGGTGGCGCACGATCCCTTGCTGAAGCGTTGGTTCGAGCGGCTTTTCGCCGTCGCGGTGGAGGCGCGATCCGTGCAGGACGAGCTGATGCGCGAGGAGGCGTTGCTCGACCTGTTCGGCCATCTGGTTCGCGTGCATGCCACGCAGCCCGCACGCGCACGGTCGACTGACGCATGGGGGCCGATTGCGCGCGCGAAAGCACGCATCGACGACGATCCATCCTCTCCGCTCACGCTGGCCGATCTCGCGGCCGATGCCGGCATGAGCCGATTCCAGTTGTTGCGAGGCTTCGCGCATGAGACGGGGCTGCCGCCGCACGCGTACCGAATGCAGCGTCGCGTGGCACTCGCGAGGCACTGCATCGCGCAGGGCGCAGCGCTTGCCGATGCAGCCGCCGCAGCGGGCTTTGCCGATCAGAGCCACATGACACGAGCGTTCGTGCGCCTGCTCGGCGTGACGCCCGCGAACTTCGCCGCAGCGTTGCGCTGACGTTTATCCGATTCTCAAATGCTGCAGCAGAGAAACGCCATGTACGCCGTGCAACCAGACGTGCTGCCCGACAAACCACGCCGCCGCCCACGAAGCCGCCACCACGATCAGATCGCAGTGCCCGCTATTCCAAAGATTCAACGAATGCCTGCCGGCGACCCAGGGCACGCCTAGCGGATTCGGCCAATCGGCAAACAGATGCATCAGGCCGCCGCAGGCGAATCCGAACGCCGGCGCGGCATAGACCGAATGCCCGAGCCAGTGGTACGACATGGCGAGCAACGCGAGCCATCCCACGCCCCAATGCGTGAGCGTGCGATGCGTGATCCACAAACGCCGGGCGCGCGACCACCACGCCACTTCGAGCCAGTCCGGCGCCGTACTCCCGGCCACGCCGGTGATGAAACTCAACAGCACCCCAAGATGAAATGAACCGCCGCCGCCGATGCGCGCGACGATCGCCGCCGCGATGACGCCGGCTGCAAAACCGGTAGCGTGATGTGCCTTGCTGGATGCCATCGAGACTCGCGGCGCAGCGCCGCGTAAAAGACAAAGGGCGGCTATGTTCGCAGATGCGCGGATAAAAAAATAGCCGACACGCGAGTTAAAAAAATCGCGTATCGGCGTGGCGTTCGAGACGTGCGCGTTTGACCGAAGCTCAGGTCGCGCAGCGTGCAATGTCGAAGCGCATTTCCGGTTCCGGTGGATCGTCCGGAGCGTTCGCCGGATGCATCACCTTGATGACGGATCCTGCGTGCGACGGCGTCAGCGTGACGAAATACGAGTTGTTCGAATCCGAGCCGACCGCGATCTCCGTCGTGCCGCCCACGCGCGACGTGCGCATGCGTGACAAACGGCTTTCAAGACAATCGGCTATGTCGGCAGGAGCGCGTGATGAAGACACGTAGATCATCGGCAGGGACGCGTCGCGGGCGGGGCCGCTGGATGAGCCGCAGCCGGCCAGAACAGCAAGCGTGGCAGCAGCGGGGACAAGCAGGAGAAGTCTTTTCATGGTCCGGTCGTCGGCGTCCCCGGTCGTATGCGGGAACTTGGGGCGCGGGCGAAGCGCAGCGCGATTGAACGCAACGTGATGCTTCGCGACGAAGCTACCGTTCAGCCGCAACGACACGCAGGTGTGACGGCAAGGAAGGCAGCCGGGCTCAGTATACCCACCGGGTGCGCGCGCCGTCACTAGTCATAGCCGCCTGCATTGTGTCCAAACGTAAGGCCATGAAAAAACCCGCGACGTGATCGTGCCACGCGCGGGTTGACTGCGCAGCGAATCGGTAGACTCGCTGCGCACAGACCACTGAAAAGGCTTAGAAGCGGTGACGCAGGCCGACTGCCGCCGCCACCTGATTGCCGGTCGACGAGGGCGCCAGCGTGTTGATCGCCGCGACGTTCGAGCCGAAGTTGCCGAGCTCGCCCGAAGCATGCTGGTACACGCCTTCCACGTACACGTCGGTGCGCTTGCTCAGCGCGTAGTCGCCTTGCAGCGACACCGTGTGCCACTTCGGATCGCCCGAGCCGTTCGAGCCGGACATCTTGCCGTCGGTGAACGTGTACGACGCCGCAAGGCTCAGTGCCGGCGTCAGTGCATAGCGGCCGTTCACTTCGTAGTTGTCCATATGCAGGTTGGTGCCTGCGACGCCAGGCAAGGTCGTGCCACCGACGTCCACGCCGCTGATGCCGTCCAGTTGCGTGTGCGTGTAGACGAAGCCGACCGTTGCCGGGCCGTACGTATAGTTGATGCCCGCGCCGTACGTGCGTTGCAGATCGGCCGCGACTGCTGCGGTTCCGTCGCCTTGCGACACAGCACCGCTCAGGTTCGAGCTGCCCGACTTGTTCAATTGCAGGTAAGCCGCGGCAAAGCTCAGCGGACCGTTGTCGTAAGAAGCACCCACGCTCCATGCGCGGTTGTTCGAGAACTCGCCGGACGCGTTGCTGAAGCCGTACAGGCCGCCGAACTTGAGGCCCGCGTAATTCGCGCTCGTGTACTTCACGGCGTTCTTGATCGAGAACGAGTTGTCCAGATTGTCGTTGTCGAGCGGGTGAGCCGCGAGGTTGTTGCCGTAACCCGCGCCGGCTGCGGACAGCGGTGCCAGGTAGTCGACCACGGAGTCGTATTGACGGCCAAGCGTCAGCGCGCCGTACTTATCGCTCTGCAGACCGACGAAGGCCTGGCGATTGAACATCGTGTTGTTCTCCGAGTACTTGCCGTTGTTCAGGTTGAAGCCGCTTTCCAACGTGAAGATGGCGTGCAGACCGCCGCCCAGATCTTCATTGCCGCGCAGGCCGAAGTACGTGTCCGATGCCACGCCGCTGCCTTGTTGCCAGTTGCTGTGGCCGCCCTGGTTGTTCGAGTACACGATACCGGCGTCCAGCGTGCCGTACAACGTCACGCTGCTCTGCGCGTGGGCGGTGATGGCAACCGCGCCCAGGAGGCCTGCTGCGATGAGGGGTTTTTTCATGGTTAGATAGCTCCGAAACAGTGCGTAGAGAATCGCATCCCAGTGCTTACCGCCGATTACGCCGGCTGCCTGACGATCCGGGGCGAAGTGTAGTCCCGTTATTCCTATCTTAAATTGCAAATGACACAACAATTAGTTTTGAAATTCGTAATAGATGGCTGTTAATTGGATAAGTGCGGATAAATAAAGAAGAAACATGTCGGGTGAGAAATGCACTCTGCCCATGTCAATACCAAAGATGTTGTCAGACTGCGACGCCACGTCGCAGACCATGAGCAGCAAGGGTTGGCTTTATTTAGAGATACATTGGGATTTATTCTGTTTTCTGCAACGTACTCTTCCATTTCATGTGCTCTATCCTCGCGAATTAGGGTTATACAATTCGGCTCACCCCTTGACCAAGGGTGTCTTTTTCATCTTTTAATACGCGGCTCAAGGGCCGCGTTTTTTTATGGTTTTTATAATTGGCTTATAGCTTCCGCGAATAGCGGCATTGATGATTACCATTGGCGATTGCATGGTCCGGGCTTGTCCGTTCGTCAGAGGGCGGCGTTCGCCGCGTGTGAGGCGGGTAGAATTGCGTGCCCGAGAATGTTTCCGCCCCGCGAACGTGAGTGAACCTGCAATGACCGATACACCCCTTCCATCGTCCGACTCCCCTGAAGATTTCACGACGGAAGGCTCGTCCGAACTGGGCGAAACCGTGCACGAAGCACGCCTGTGGCGCGACGACGGTTGGACCGCGCGCGTCATCAAGAATGAAGACGACGAAGGCTGGGCCGTCGAAATGATCAAGGACGGCGAAGCGGAACCCGCCCTCGTCGGACCGTGGACGATGGGCCGCAACAAGAAAGATCCGAAGCCGCTGGACACGTCCGCGTTCAACACGCTGGTCAAGACGGCGTCTGAAGTGCTGCGCCGTCATGAGCAGCAACTGCGCGCGCAGCTGCATAAGGAAGTGCGGGTGGCGAGCGCGGATGGCAACGACGAACTCGACATCACGCTCGACATCGTTCCCGACGAAGACGAACCGTACGCCGTGCTGACCGCGCTCGACACCTTCGGCGAGCAGCTCGCGCAAGTGCAGGTCGCGCCCAATTTCAAGCTCAGCAAGGCGAGCGCCGCGGCGTGGGTCGAGAACGAGTTTCGCCGGCCGGGTTAGAAACCGGTCGCGCGTGAGAGCGGATTGGGTGAGCCGGGTGGCTGACCGAAGGCTAAATAAAACATTACCAAAGCCTGTCAATATACTTTCACAATCACTTCATAGAATCCTCGCGTCATAGCGGCGCGAGCGTGAACCATGTGGTTTGGGTCTGAGTGCGTGCCGGCTGTGCATTCACCCACGCTACCCAAACACTGGATCACTACAACATGGCAGAGCCGTTCGACCTTTCCCGCCGCAAGGCCCTGAAACTCATCGCGGGCGTGCCGATGCTGCCGCTCGGCGGGCTTGCCACGGCCTCGATGCTGACCGCTTGCGGGGGCAGCGACGATCTGGCGACGCCGGTCAAACCGGCCGCCAACTTCGTCTCCGCGGCGTTCGCCAGCATGGCCGCGCCGACCCTGGCCGATCCGGCCGCGATGGCGAAGACCACGGTCGCCTCGACCTTGACGGTGCAACTGAGCGACGGCAGCAGCCGCACGTTCAAGCTCGCGTACCAGCCGTTCTTCGTGACCGGCGACAGCGTGCCGAACATCAAGGGTGGGACGATCCTGGCGGGCGGCTATTTCGACATCAACAATCAACCGATCATCGATAAGTCGGTTGCGGGCAAGGAGCGGCAGTTCTACTCGGATTGCCCGGACGGCAGCTCGCTGATCCGTCTCGACAATCCGACGGTGAAAGGTCTCAAGGGCAACGCCGTGTTCGCCGTCGTGCAGTTCGAATACACGACGCGCGATCAGAGTCTGGTGTCGATGTACGGCCAGCTGCCGTCGCCGATCGCCGTGCTGACGCTCGATCAGGACCCGGCCACCGGCAAGCTCACGCTCGCGGGCTATTCCAACGTGGATACGTCGAAGGCACATGGTTTGTGGATTACCTGCGGCGCGAGCCTGTCGCCGTGGAACACGCATCTGTCGAGCGAAGAATACGAGCCGGACGCCACCACGATTGCCACAAACAGCCAGTTCAAGGGCTTCAGCCGCAGTCTGTATGGCGACGAAACGACCGCGAACCCTTATCACTATGGCCATTTGCCGGAAGTGACCGTCAATCCGGATGGCACCGGCACGATCAGGAAGCACTATTGCCTCGGCCGTATCTCGCACGAACTGATTCAGGTGATGCCGGACAAGCGCACCGTCCTGATGGGCGACGACGCGACCAACGGCGGCCTGTTCATGTTCATCGCGGATCGCGAAGCCGATCTGTCGGCGGGTACGCTGTACGTCGCGAAGTGGACCCAGGTGTCCGCGAGCGGTGCGGGCGCGGCGACGCTGTCGTGGATCAAGCTGGGTCATGCGACCAGCGACGAAATCGAGGCGCTTGCCAACCGGCTGCGCGCGAGCGACATCATGGACGTCGCGACCAAAGACCCGCTCGATCCGACCTACACGAAGATCAACTACAACGGCACCTTCAACTGGGTGCGCATCAAGCCCGGCATGACGCAGGCGGCGACCTTTCTCGAAACGCATCGCTATGCGGCGCTGGCCGGCGGCAGCATGGGTTTCACGAAGCTCGAGGGCACGACGGTCAATATCAAGGACAAGGTGCTGTATTCGGCGATGTCGCGTATCGAGAAGTCGATGGTGCGCGGCAATGCCGCTTCCACCGACGTGGCCGTCGACAAGACGATCAACGCCGGCGCGGTCTACGCGCTGAATATGAAGGGCGGCCAGCGTGACCGCAGCGGTGGCGCGATCAACAGCGAATGGGTGCCGGTGGACATGGCGGCGCCCGCGGCGCTGGTCGGCGAGGATCTGTCGACACCCGACGCGCTCGGCAACACCGCGAATCCGGAGCGCATTGCGAACCCGGACAATCTCAAGTTCTCGGAAAAGCTGCGCACGCTCTTTATCGGCGAGGACAGCGGCCTGCACGTAAACAACTTCCTGTGGGCGTACAACGTCGATACGAAGATGCTCGCGCGCGTGCTGTCTTGCCCGGCGGGCGCCGAGTCGACAGGCCTGCACGCCGTCGACGAAATCAACGGCTGGACTTATGTGATGAGCAACTTCCAGCACGTCGGCGACTGGGAAAGTCCGTTGCACGACAAGGTCAAATCGACGCTCGACCCGCTCGTGCGGGCGAACTACAAGGACCGCTTCGGCGCGACGGTGGGGTATCTGACAGCGGACCCGGCGGCGATCAAGTTGTAACGTTGTGAGACGGGACGGCCTGTCTTAGGCCATCCGGCTGAGGAGTCAGCAAAGGGGAATCTCGCGATAATTTGCGGTTTCTCCTTGGCTGGCTCATGCAGTGGACCAGCACGGCTGGGCCCTGTTGGACAGGAGGCAGATAGACGCCCTGGCAGGCCGCGGAAAATCCATCTGCCGTCGTTGTAACGGGTGGTGCGTCGGCTTTCTATCCGCCTATTGGCCATTCCACCCGACATGCCTAGCCGCCCCGCCTCAACTCCGCTTGCAGAAAATCGCGGTAATGAGCGGCGCTACGCGATGCACGATCGCCGTGCTGCCCGAGCCGGCCACCGCTTTCTGCACCTTGGCCTCGCTGCCGACCACCACGACGCCATAGGCCGAACGGGCGACGGGCTCGCCGTCGCCGACGCGGAACATCGGGTCGTCTTTTTCGTATCCGACCACCGCGAACACATGAAAGCCGTATGCGGTCAGATCCGCGCCCGACACGGGCGAGAAAGCGTTGATCGAATTGCTTTCCACGCGCGTGGGCTTCGGATCGATCATCTGTTGCTGCGCGAGGTCGGCAATGAACTGATGACCGCTTTCGTTACAGGAGAGCGGTGCGTCGAGCGCGGTGGCGTAGCTGACGAGTGGCAGCGCGGCGGCGCCCAGAGCAAGGAGTACAGACGAAAGAAAGCGTTTCATAAGCGTGGACGGCGGCCCGGTTCGATGTAGTGTGTTCGCAACGGGCGGGCGCGATGTCGAGACCCGGAGAGAGCTTGCGCATCGAAATGTTCCCGCGTGGCAGGCGCAACTGCCTTGCACTTTATCGCGATTCGGCAAATCTTGCTTCGCGGCTGGCACCCGGCGGCAACGATTGAAGCGTCGAGAAACGTACACGAAGAAAGCAATCTTTTTCGATCCCGTATATATTTCCGGGTTATGAATTCGCGACCCCAAACTCCAACTACCGTTCCGCCGCCCAGAACATGGGACGCGCGGCTCGCTCGCCGGCTCGTGACTCCGCTTGTGAACACGTGGGTCACGCCCAATCATCTGACCACGCTGCGCCTCTTGATCGGGCTGGCAGGCGCGCTGTGCCTCGCTCACGGCGAGTTTGCGTGGGTCAACGCAGGCGCCTTGCTGATCGTGCTGTCGAACTTCGTTGACCATACGGATGGCGAACTCGCGCGCATCGGCGGAAAGTCGAGCCGGATCGGTCATTTTTACGACCTCGCTTGCGACGCCCTCGTGACCGTCATGCTGTTCGTCGGCATGGGCGTCGGGGCGGGCGCCACGCGCATCGGCGCACTGAACGTTGCCCCGGGTGTGCTCGGCGCCGTGGCCGGCGTGGCGATCGCGCTGATCTTTTTCCTGCGCATGCGCATCGAGGAGATGGCCGGCAAGGCGGGCACGAAGCAGGCCTTCGTCGGCGGTTTCGAAACCGAAGACGTGTTGTATCTGCTGCCCATCGTCACGCTGACGAGCGTCGTCATGCCCTTCGTCGTGGTGGCGTCGATCGGCGCGCCGCTCTTCGCCGCCTGGGTGGTGCTCGACTACTGGCGTGTGGCGCGCCGTGCCGCTCGCCCGGCGTCCGTTAAAGCCGACGCTTCCGAAACCAGTGAAATGTGGGCCAGCGAATGAGTATGCACGCCGAAGACGACGTGATTGCGCCTGTGCCCGTAGAAGGTTCGCCGGCTGCGTCGCCCGCACCGAATGCCGATCGTGCGGTCGCGAGCCGCACGCGCACGTTCGACAACTCGCGTCTGCGCAAGGATTTTGCCGACCAGGACGCGTTCCTTTATCTGGAAGACTTCCTCGCGCCCGAAGTCACGGCGCAGCTCGTCCACAGCGCCCGATCGCTGCTCGACGAAGTGAACCGCAACTATTTGCCGGGGCATAAGCAGGGCGGCAGCGTCAGCCGTCATACGATCGACCGCCTCGCGCCGTTCATTGCCGAGCTGTACCGCTCGAAGGAATTGATCGGCTGGCTCGAGCAACTGAGCGGCGACAAGCTGCAGGTTTCGCCTGCCGACGATCCGCATGCCTACGCGCTGTACTACTACACCCGGCCAGGCGACCACATCGGCTGGCACTACGATACTTCGTACTATGACGGCCGCCGCTACACGCTGCTGCTTGGCGTGATCGACGAATCGTCGTGCCGGCTCGACTACGAACTGCACACGCGCAATCCCAATGTCGCGGATCAACCGGGTTCGGTGCAGATCCCGCCGGGCGGCCTCGTGTTTTTCGACGGCGACAAGCTGCGCCACCGCATCACGCCCGCCGGCCCGAACGAAATGCGCGTGTCGCTCACGTTCGAGTACGTGACGGACCCCAACATGCGGCCGTGGCGTCGCTTCATCTCGAACATGAAGGACGCGATTGCGTACTTCGGTTTCCGCCAGGTTTTTCGTCAGATGACCCAGCGCGGGAAGGATCACGCATGAGCCGCGCGGCCCTGATTCTGCTGTCGATCGGGACGGCGTTGTTTGTCGGCTTGCTCGCGTGGCAGGGTTTCGGCTCGGTCGCCTCGACGCTGCTTACCGCCGGCTGGGGGCTCGCGCTCGTCGCGGCCTTTCACCTCGTACCGCTCGTTCTCGACGCCGGCGCGATCTCGGTGCTGTTCCAACGCCGTCGCGACGGCGTGCATCACGATCTGTCGTTGCGCGACGCGATGTTCGCGCGCTGGATCGGCGAATCGGTGAATAGCCTGTTGCCGGCCGGCCAGATCGGCGGGCCGGTGGTCATGGTGCGGCAATTGTCCCAGCGTGGCATGCGCATGCGCGACGCGGCCGCCGCGATCACCGTCAGCACGACCGCGCAGGCGCTCGCGCAAATCGTCTTCGCGCTGGGCGGCCTGCTGCTGTTCGGCGCTTATGCGGCGCACGGCGCGCTGCACGACCTGCAAACGGCCACGCTGATCGCCACCGGCGTGCTGGGCGCGATGATCGTCGGGTTTTACTATGCGCAGCGGCGTGGTCTGTTCGGCCGGCTGCTCGGCGTGGTCTCGAAGGTGTTCGGCAAGCGCGACTGGTCGTCGTTGATGACGCGGGCCGAAGCCGTCGACGCCGCCGTACAGGCCATGTACCGCGAACGCGGCCGCGTGGCGGCGAGCTTCGCCATGAGTCTCGTGGGCTGGATCGTCGGCACGGTGGAAGTGTGGCTCGCGCTGCGCTTTCTCGGCCATCCGGTCGACTGGGTCGACGCACTGTTGCTCGAAAGTCTGGGGCAAGCCATTCGCGGCGCCGCATTCATGATTCCCGGCTCGCTCGGCGTGCAGGAGGGCGGCTACCTGTTGCTCGCGCCACTGGTCGGTTTGCCGCCAGACGCGGCGTTGGCGCTGTCGCTCGCCAAGCGCGCGCGCGAAATCCTGCTAGGCTTGCCGGGTCTGCTGGTTTTGCACTTCAGCGAAAGAAGCTGGCAACGGCGCCGCGCCTTGGGGCGCGTGCCCGCTGTCGATTAATCTCCGTATTTTTTCAAAGGACCGCGCATGCGTGCCATCATCCTCGCAGCGGGCCTCGGCCTGCGACTCCAGCAACCGCCACAAGCTCAGTTCCCGAAGTGCCTGCTGCAATTCGACGGCGTGAGCCTGCTCGAACGGCATCTGCAAATGCTCGAAAACGCCGGCGTGACCGAAGTCGTGCTGGCGCTCGGCTTTCAGCCGGAATCGGTGCAGGCGGAACTGGAGCGCATCAACTGGCCGCATAAGGTCGAGACCGTGCTGAACAAGCGTTACGACTTGGGCAGTGTGCTGACGGTACACACGGTGGCCGAGGCACTCACGCGCGGCGGCGACGTGCTGTTGATGGACGCCGACGTGCTTTACGACGAGCGCATTCTGAGCGCGCTGGTAGCGGGCGAGACGGTGAACCGCCTGTTGATCGACCGCGATTTCGAAGCCGGCGACGAGCCGGTCAAGCTGTGCCTGAAAGACGACGTGCCGGTCGAACTGCGCAAGCAGCTCGCCGTGAATCTGGAGTACGACACCATCGGCGAGTCGGTCGGGTTCTTCCGCTTCCGTCAGGAAACCGCGCAACGCTTCGCGCAAATCGTGGCCGGCTATGTGGATAGCGGCCGGGCCAACATGCCGCACGAAGAGGCGGTGCGCGACCTGCTGCTGGAGCGCAGCCAGGTGTTCCATACCGCCGACGTGACCGGCGCGCCGTGGATCGAAATCGACTTCCCGAACGACGTGGCTCGCGCGAGCACCGAGATCCTGCCGCAATTGCAGCCGCTGGTGAGCGCGTCGCGCTAAGTTTTCCGGCGCATTGTCGTCGACACTGAAGTATCCGAGCTTGGGCCGGCTGAATGCCGGCCCAAGCTTTTTTGCGCTTATCCCTCGCGGTTTCGCCTCGTCCGCTGCTTCGTTGCGCGCTCAACCATCGCGCGCGCATGCATACGAAAACACCTTGCGCAACAACATCTGTTGCCGATGCGATGCCATAATCGACGCTTTACACCGACGGCGTTGCAACCCGTCGTCCTGCCAATGCCTCTTGCTTTAGGCACTTTCATTGTTCCGCTGATCGTCGCGTGTGCGATGTTCATGGAAAACGTGGACGGCACGGTCATCGTGACGTCGCTGCCCGTTCTGGCGCGCGATCTCGGCCAGGATCCCATTACTCTCAAGCTGGCCGTGACCGCGTATGTCATCGGCCTCGGCGTCTTCATTCCTATCTGCGGCTGGGTGGCTGACCGCTTCGGTTCGCGCACGGTGTTTCGCACGGCCATTGGCATTTTCATGGCCGGCTCGCTGATGTGCGCGGCCTCCACCTCGCTCGGCACCTTTGTGGTCGCGCGCTTCGTGCAAGGCATTGGCGGCGCGATGATGGTGCCGGTGGGCCGCATCATCATTTTCCGTTCCGTGCCGAAATCCGACTTCATTCGCGCGGTCAACTATCTGACCGTGCCGGCTTTGCTCGGACCCGTGGTCGGGCCGCCGCTGGGCGGTTTCATCACCACCTATCTGCATTGGCGTCTCATCTTCTTCATCAACATTCCAATTGGACTGCTGGGGATCTGGCTGGCGAACAAACACATCGCCAACGTGCGCGAGGCGCATCCCGGCCGGCTCGACTGGACCGGCTTCGCTTTGTCCGCGAGCGGCGCGTCGCTGTTCATGCTTGGGCTTTCGCTGGTGGGCGGCGAGCTGGTGTCGAACACGGTGTCGGTCGGCATGTGCGTGGTCGGCGTGGTGTTGCTGTTGCTTTACGCGCTGTACGCGAGCCGTGTCGAATTGCCCGTGCTCGATCTGCGGCTGTTGCGCATTCCGAGCTTTCACGCGAGCGTGGTGGGCGGCTCGCTGTTTCGCATCGGTTTCGGGGCTGTGCCGTTTCTGCTGCCGCTTGCCTTGCAGGAAGGCTTGGGCATGACCGCGTTCAAGTCAGGGTCGATCACGTGCGCGTCCGCGTTCGGCTCGATTTTCATGAAAGCTGCAGCGTCGCGCATTCTCGGGCGGTTTGGTTTCCGCACTGTACTAATGTTCAACGCGGTTTGCGCGGGTCTTGCCATTGCCGTATACGGTCTGTTTTTTCCCGGCACGCCGCACTGGCTGATCTGGGGTGTCGTGCTGTTCGGCGGCTTCTTTCCCTCTCTGCAATTCACGTCGCTCAATACCTTGGCCTATGCGGACATTCCCAGTCGCGACGTGGGGCGCGCGACGAGCGTGGCGAGCGTCATCCAGCAGATTTCACTGGGCCTCGGTGTGACGATCGCGGGCATCGTGCTGCAAATTTCACATAACTTGCAGGGTCATTCCGCGATCGTGTTCTCCGATTTCTGGCCGGCTTTCCTTGTGGTCGGCCTGTTCTCGCTCATGTCGATTCCCATCACTGCGCGGCTGCCGCATGGCGCCGGCGACGAGATTACGCGCGGCAGTCGCGGCCGCGCATAAGCAGAACGCATGTTGCGCATTGCCGCGGCATGCGTTTTGCTGACCACGCCTGTCCAGGGCGTTTCGAGCGGCGATTCTCCGCGCGACCAAACCGACTTCTTTGCGTGCCGCTATATCGACCCTACGATAACTAGCGGCTTCGCAAGCGAGCGGTTCACATGGTAAAAGCCCAAGGCAATGTTTGTAATCATTAGTCGAAGGTCGTCTTGGGGGATTGGCAATGAGGTTGTTCCACAATGTTAAATCGTCGGTCAGCGGATTCGCGCTGGTCACGCTCGTTTCTGTCTCGACCGGTTTTCTGGAGGCCACGCCCGCACTCGCGAAGCCGCCTGCGAAAGCCCAGCCCGCCGTACTCACCGCCTCTGCGATCGCGGTGGCCGACAAGTTCAGCGCCGATGCTGCCGAGCAGATCTTCAAGGAAGGCGGCAATGCCGTCGACGCAGCGGTCGCGATTGCCTTTACGCTCGCCGTGACGTATCCGGAAGCGGGCAACATCGGCGGCGGCGGGTTCATGACGCTCTACGTCGACGGCAAGCCGTATTTTCTCGACTATCGCGAGCGTGCTCCGCTCGCCGCGACCAAAAACATGTATCTCGACGACAAGGGCGAGGTCATCAAAGGCATGAGCCTGTTCGGCTACCGCGCGGTGGGTGTGCCGGGCACCGTCGACGGCATGTGGCAGGCGCAGCGCCGCTTCGGCAAGCTCACGTGGAAGCAGGTGCTTGCGCCCGCCATCCACTACGCGCGCGATGGTTTCGAGGTCAGCCAGCAACTGCAGGAACGCCGCGACGATGCCGCGAAAGACTTCGCCGGCAAGACCAACTTCGATACTTACTTCGGCAATCTGAAGCAGGGCGTCAACTTCAAGCAACCGGATCTCGCCGCTGTATTGCAGCGCATTTCCGATCAAGGCGCCAAAGACTTCTATCAGGGCAAGACGGCCGATCTGATCGCGGCGTCCATGCGCGGTCACGGTCTTATCACCAAGGCCGATCTGCAGCAGTACAAAGCAGTATGGCGTGAACCGATTCAGGCCGACTGGAATGGCTATCGCGTCTACACGGCGCCGCCTCCGAGTTCGGGCGGCATCGGCCTCGTGCAATTGCTGAAGATGAAGGCCGACATTGCGCCCGACTTCAAGGACGTCACGCTGAATTCCGCGCAATACGTGCATCTGATCGCGGAGATCGAAAAGCGCGTGTTCGCCGACCGTGCGCAGTATCTCGGCGACCCTGACTTCTACAAAGTGCCCGTCGCTCAACTGACCGACGACGCGTATATCGCCAAACGCGCCGCCGAAGTGAATCCGAATGCGCCTTCGGACACGAAGAGCGTGCAGCCCGGCCTCGGCACGTCGATGCCGGAGAAAGCGGAAACCACGCACTTCTCGGTGATCGACAAGTGGGGTAACGCCGTGTCGAATACGTACACCATCAACGGCTATTTTGGTTCGGGCGTGGTGGCGGACCGCACGGGCATCGTGCTGAACGACGAGATGGACGACTTCTCCGCAAAACCGGGCGTCGCGAATATGTTTGGCGTAGTGGGCAGCGACGCGAACTCGATCGAACCGAAGAAGCGGCCGCTCTCCTCGATGAGTCCGACCATTCTCACGAAGGACGGCAAGGTCTCGCTCGTGATCGGCACACCGGGCGGCTCGCGCATCTTCACGTCGATCTTCCAGGTGATCAACAACGTCTACGACTACAACATGCCACTGCAGCAGGCTGTTGCCGCAATGCGCTTTCATCATCAACTGTTGCCGCCGAATACGATCTTCTGGGAGCCGTACAAGCCGATCGAGGGCGAACTGGCCAGGCAGATCGAAGCCAAAGGCTACAAACTGGAGGGGCAGGACTTCAGCGGAGATATTCAGGCGATCAAGGTCAACGGCGATACGCCGGAAGCCGCAGCCGATCCACGCGGCCGTGGTGTGACGCGTGTTATTCAGTAAGCGTTGTTGCAGGGAGTCGGGCGCTGCATTTCCTAAGATGCATCGCCGCTAATGGAAAGCCTCGTGTTCAATCGAACGCGAGGCTTTTTTGCTTCGCGGGTGCGCCTAGTGCCCTTGCATCAGCCAGCCTGCTCGACCGGTGTCAGCGTTAATTCGAGCCGCTGCGCGCCGCGCAATACCGTCACTTTGACGGGTCTGTCGATACGCGATGCGTCGAGTGTGCGCTGCAGGCTGTCCACGTCCTGCACGGTCTGCGTATCGATCGCAATGATCGTATCGTCCGTGCGCAAACCGCCGAGCGCGGCCGGGCTGCCTTTGACGATCTCCATGACGTGCACGCCGCTTTCCGAGTTCAGGCCGAAATAGCGCTGCACACGGCGCGACAGCGGCGTGGTGGTGCCGGCCACGCCGATATACGCCCGCCGCACGCGGCCATGCGCGAAGATCTGCATGATGACCCACTTGGCGGTGTCGATTGCCGTGGCAAAGCAGATCGCCTGCGCGCCGGGAATGATCGCGGTATTCACGCCGATCACCTGACCCGCGGAATTGATCAGCGGCCCGCCCGAATTGCCGGGATTGAGCGCTGCGTCGGTCTGGATCACGTCGTAGATCATGCGACCCGAGTTCGAACGCAGGGAGCGGCCGAGCGCCGAGACCACGCCGGTCGTGACGGTTTGCGCGAGGCCGAGTGGATTGCCGACCGCTATCGCGATCTGCCCGACGCGCAACTTCGACGATTCGCCGAGTTCGACGTGCGGCAACGGCTCGGGAGAGCCGATCCGCAAGACGGCCAGATCGCTGCCGGGATCGTCGCCGACCAGATCGGCGTCGAATTTCGCGCCGTCGGCAAGCGTCACCTCGATATGGGTGGCGCCGTGTACGACGTGGCTATTGGTGAGCAGATAACCGTCCGGTGTGAACAGAAAGCCCGAGCCTGTGCCGCCACGCGTGTCGCGGCGTCCGCGACTCGACGGGTCGCCGGGCAGCCGGCGTTCGACGGAAATGAAGGCGACCGCCTGCTGCACGCGTTCCAGCGCGCCAATCACGGTGCGGGAGTAGGCGTCGAGCAGGGCGTCGTCGGCTAAAGGATTGAGTGTTTCGGGCCCGGGGGCGTCGGATGCGGCGCGCGACAGGTCATCGATGAAGCGTGGGCGGCTTCCCATGGCGATGCTCCGGATAAACGGAATTGCAGATGCGGGGCGTCGCGAAGGTTTTCAAGTGCGCTGGGGCGAGTTGCGCAGGCGCGGCCTGTGAGACACTTTCTGAGCGAGCCGCAAGCCAGCGAGCCGCAAACCTGCAGTCCGGCCGGCCCAGCCCAATCCAGCCCGCTCGGCACGAGCGCCACGCTCGATTGCGCGGCATGCACCATGCTAAACACATCGAAAGCCCGCCATACCCAGGAGACAGCCGCCATGAACTCACCCGCCACGTCACCCTCGTCGAACGGGCCCATTGAACCGCGCATCGAATCCATCAGCGCGATCACGCTCGCCACCCGCGATATGCCGCGCGCCGTGCTGTTTTACGAAGCGCTCGGCTTTCCCATGAAATTCGGCGGTCCACAGGAGGCATTTACATCGTTCGCCTTCGGCGGTTCGTATCTGAACCTGATCGTGGATGCGCGCGCGCCGGTCGCCTGGTGGGGCCGCGTGATCATTTATGTCTCCGACGTCGACGCGCTTTATCGCAAAGCGCTGGCGGCGGGGCTCAAGCCGTCGCTGGAGCCGTCCGATGCGCCGTGGGGCGAGCGCTATTTCCACATCACGGATCCGGACGGCCACGAAATCAGCTTCGCGAAACCGTTGCGCTAGCGCCGGATCGCCGCACAAAACTCGCTATCATGAACGTCGAAAGGCGCGGGCCCTGCCGGTAACACGGCTGACACTTGCCGCTTCGATAATCGAGCGCGTCCGCGTCGCGCTTCCCGCCGCGCGCCTAACCATTTCCGTTGCCAGGAGAGCCGCAATGAAAGAGCAGGACCCGAGACCTGAAGCCGAATTGATGGCAGAGCGGCAGCGCCGTTTCGAAGAGGACCTGATCGATGCGTACGACGAGGAACTCGAGATGGAGGTCGACGACCGCATCATCGACGGCGCGGAGGGTTTCACACCGGAGCACCGCGAAGCGCGCAAGATGTACTTCCGCGAGCTGTTCCGGCTGCAAGGGGAACTCGTCAAGCTGCAGGACTGGATCGTGCAAACCGGCCACCGCCTCGTGGTCATTTTCGAGGGGCGCGATGCGGCCGGCAAGGGCGGCGCGATCAAACGCATCACGCAACGGCTCAATCCGCGGGTGTGCCGCGTGGCGGCGCTGCCCGCGCCGAACAACCGCGAACGCACGCAATGGTATTTCCAGCGTTACGTGTCGCATCTGCCGGCGGGCGGCGAAATGGTGCTGTTCGATCGCAGCTGGTACAACCGCGCGGGCGTCGAACGCGTAATGAATTTTTGCAGCGACGAAGAGTACGAAGAGTTCTTCCGTTCGGTGCCTGAATTCGAAAAAATGCTGGCCCGAAGCGGCGTGCAGATCCTCAAATACTGGTTTTCGATTACCGACGAGGAACAGGAAATCCGCTTTCAGAACCGCATTCACGACCCGCTGAAACAGTGGAAGCTGAGTCCCATGGACCTGGAAAGCCGCCGCCGCTGGGAGGCCTATACGCAGGCCAAGGAAGTGATGCTGCAACGCTCGCACATTCCCGAAGCACCGTGGTGGGTCGTGCAGGCGGTGGACAAGAAGCGCGCGCGCTTGAACTGTATTCATCACTTGCTGAGCCAGGTGCCGTATCACGAGATCGAGCACTCTCGTGTCGAATTGCCCGCGCGCGTCTATCACGACGAATACAGCCGCCAGCCGGTGCCGTCGTCGATGATCGTGCCCGAAGTGTATTGATTCATCGGCATACGGCGGGGTGAAAAAAAGCGCGGCCATGAGCCGCGCTTTTTTACGTCGCGGCCGGTTCCGGAACCGGCCGTCGCGCGGAGTTCAGAACACCGCCCGAAAAACCCAGTACAAGCCCGCAGCCAGCGCGATGGAAGCCGGCAACGTCAGCACCCAGGCAAGAACCAGACTGCGCACGGTGCCCCACTGCAGGCCGGAACCGTTGGCCGCCATCGTGCCGGCCACGCCCGAGGACAGCACGTGCGTCGTGGAAACCGGCAGGCCGTATGCGTCGGCGGCGCCGATCGTCAGCATCGCCACCAATTCCGCCGATGCGCCCTGTCCGTACGTTAAATGCTGCTTGCCGATCTTTTCGCCGACCGTCACGACAATGCGCTTCCATCCCACCATGGTGCCCAGACCGAGCGCAATCGCCACCGCGACCTTGACCCACGTCGGAATGAACTTGGTGGCGTGATCGGTCTGCGCCTTGAAGTTGTTGATCGCTTTGGCGTCGTCGGGCGCGAAAGCCGGTTGCCTGGCTTTGTCCATCAGGCGGATCGCTTCGGAAGCCACGTACATGTTGTTGCGCACGTTGTCCACGAGGCCCTGCGGCACGGCGGCCATCGATCCCGACGCGCCCACCTGGCCGGCAATGATCTCGGTCAGTTGCTGCAAGGCCGGCAACGTGGCGGGCGTCAGCTGGCGCGTGCGGACATAAGCCTCGACATCGGCGCGTGGATTGGTGGAAGGCGCGGCGCCCTGGGTGTACTTGGCGAGCGTCGCGGAGGTTTGATGCGCGACGGCGAGGAAGGTTTGCGTTTCCGCCGGCGTGACAGCCTTGTTCAGCGCGTAGGCGGTGGGTACCGTGCCGATCAGGATCAGCATGATGAGGCCCATGCCTTTCTGGCCGTCGTTCGAGCCATGCGCGAACGAAACGCCCGTGCAGGTCAGAATCAGCAGGCTGCGGATCCAGAAGGGCGGCGGCTCCTTGCCCTTCGGCTCGGCATACAGCGCCGGAATGCGCACGACGGCCTTCAGGATCAGCAGCAGCAAGCCAGCTGCGAGAAAGCCCACCAGCGGCGAGAACAGCAGCGACTTGCCGACGCCGAGCGCCTGGTTCCAGTCCACGCCGCTCGTGCCGTTGCTGCCGTGTATCAATTGATTCATCAAGCCGACGCCGATAATCGAGCCGATCAGCGTGTGCGAACTCGACGACGGCAGTCCGAAATACCAGGTGCCGAGATTCCAGATGATCGCGGCGATCAGCAGCGCGAAGACCATCGCAAAACCGGCACTGCTGCCGACCTGCAAGATCAGCTCGACCGGCAGCAACTGCAGAATGCCGAAGGCGACGGCGCCGCTCGACGTGAGCACGCCGAGAAAATTCCATCCGCCCGACCACACCACGGCGATATTCGGCGCGAGTGAATGCGTATAGATGACAGTCGCAACCGCGTTCGCCGTATCGTGAAAGCCGTTGACGAATTCGAAGCCGAGCGCGATCAGCAGCGCAACACCGAGCAGCAGATAAGGCAGAGCCGAGCTTTCGCGAACAGGCTGTAAATCATCCATTAAGTGCACGGCGCAATACACGGCGCCGACCAGAATCACGGCGAGAAAGATGATGAGGCCGATACTGCGCCCCTTTCCGCTAGCGGTGCCTGATTGTGGATACGAAAGTTCCGGCATGACGGGAGCCCTGAAGTTTGTCGCGGAACTTCCGATGCTGCGGGGGCGGTGTGTCGCAATGATGACAGTTGCGTGACGCCCGAGGTGCGCAGCCGCTAGACGCGCACCGCTGCGGAGCACGGTGCGAAAAATTGTCCGATCGGAATGCTCAGCTGTCCGAAAAGGACTTTGATGGGCGGACAACCGGGAGGCCGAAATGCTGGCCAAGCGCTTACCGACTGGGCCCTTTTTTTGCTAGGCTGTCAGAACGGTGTATTCAGGGATCTTCAATGAAACGCGAGAGCCACAAAGCCGACCCACGCTCCAGCGACAGCGATCCACCCGCTGCTGCGCCTTCCGCGCAAGCGGCCTTCGCCTCGTACGCGGCGCCGCTCGTCGATGAAGCGATCGAACACACCAATGCGGTGCGCGAAGACGCATCACCTGAAGCACTGCACAAACTGCGCGTCTCGCTGCGGCGTTTGCGTTCGTTGTGGTGGGCCTTCGCACCATTGCTCGAAAAAGGCGAGAGCACGCGGCAGCGCGCGCTCTACCAATTTCTGGCCACGGCCGCCGGCAAAACGCGCGATTGGGACATTCTGATCGAATTGCTGACGAGCGACGACCGCGGCGCACTCGGCGCCGCCGCCGACCTGGCGCCCAAACTTCAGGGCGCTCGCGGCGGCGCAATGGCGACGAGCCGCGAAACGCTCTCGAATGCCGACGTCAAACATCTGTTGCGCGAAGCCTTGTCGAGTGCTTCCAAAGAACTGAACACCTCGCATGAACGCATGCCGCTGCGGAAGTTCGCCACTCAACGCGTGGCGACTTCCGAGAATTCCTTGAAAAAACGGATGAAGCGCGCGCGTCGGGCGAAGCGATCCAACTACGCTGCCTTTCACAATGTCAGGAAGGCGGGGAAGAAGCTGCGCTATCTGCTCGAGTTTTTCGGGCCGGTCCTGAGCGGCGGGCGCAAACGTACTCTCAAACGCTTGAAGCAGATCCAGAAACGTTTCGGTGCGCTGAACGACGTGGTCGCTAGCGAAATGTTGTTGCACGAGAATAGGGCCCTGTTCGACGGCGCCGGCACTGGCGATACCGACGCGGCGCTTCAGTGGCTCAAGAAGGAACGCAAACGTAGGATGCGCGCGGCGGCGGGTTTGCTGCGCAAATTATGATGGCGCGCCCATCGTTGCGCGCTTCTGCGAACGAAATGGCACAGATGGCATCCGCATAACGACCTGGGACGCGCGTCCGCATAAGTGGGACGCATGCGGCTCAAGTGCTTTGACTGCTGCGCGGAGCGAAGCCGCGCAGCGTGATGGCCCCGTGGGCCTCACCGCCTGGCAGCGGCGCGCGTCTGCCGGTGAACAGCTCGTCGGCGGGTGGCAGCGGTTCGACCGGAAAGCCACGCCGCTGCCAGGCGTCGAGGCCGCCCCTGAGTGCGCGAATCCTCGTATAACCGTTGTCCCGCATGCGTTGCGTGATATCGACAGCCGTCGCGCTGTCCGGGCAGATGCAGTAGATCACCGTATCGTGCGCCCGCAAGGCGCCGTCGATCTGCTCCGGCGAGTGCGGATCGAACGCGAGCGCGCCCGGAATGAGTCGCGGCGCTTCGAACGAAAGGGCTTGCGGGCGGGCGTCGAGCACCTTGGGCGGCGCGACGTGGCGCCAGCCGGGAACGGCGGTTTGGGCTGCGGCATCCGCGGCGGCTTGCGCGAAACGGCGGCGCTCGCGGCGCCGTTGCTGCAAGCGAAACACGAGATAAATCAGGGCGGCGGCCAGCAGAATGTCGATGACAGTGCCGCCGCGCGCTTTGACAAACTCGAGCAGCATGTGCAGTTGCCGTTCCGCGGCAGCGCCGCCGAGCAGCCAGAAATTGGCCCAGGCGAGGACGCCGGCAAGGTCCCAGGCCGCATAGATGCGCGCATCGACGGCGGTCGTGCCCATCAGCGGCGGGGTGATGAGCGCGAGCCCAGGGACGAACTTCGAGATCGACACGAGCGGCACGCCGAAACGCTCGAACAGCGCGCGCGCTTTATTGACCTTCGGATAGACAGCCGGCGAGAGGCGGCCTAATGCGGCGATCAGCTTGCGGCCATACAGGCGGCCGGCCGCGAACCATGCGCCGTCGCCGATCAGCGCGCCGAGTACGGCGGCGGCGAGGATCGGCCAGAAGGACAGCGTACCGGCAGCGATCGCGGAGCCCGCGAAGAGCAGCACGGGAACCGCGGGAATCGGCACGCCGAGTCGCGTCAACAGGACGTTGAGGAACACGACCGCGCCGCCCCAGGTCGATACCGCCGAAGACGGAAATTCTACCAATTGAGAAACTCCTGTTCTTGCGCTTGAACCGGCGTGCTATGCGGCTTTTCTACCGGGATGCAAAGTGTGTACCCGAAGGGCCCGATTGTTGGCTCCGCGCCGACCGTTGTAGCCGCTCGCTCAGGATACTCGATGGATTTGGCGCGGGGCCAGCATTGACGGCATGTCGTGATTCCACGAACCCGATTCATTGACTCACTCTCTCGCTGCAATTTCATTCAAGACCGTCGGCCGACGTACGCCTAATCTTCGTGCTCGTTCCAACTACACAGGACAGCACCATGAACTCGCGGCATGCCGGATACCTGTTTTGCGCGCTGGCCATGATCGGAGTCGGCAGCACGGTGGTGGTCAGTAAATCGATCGCGGCCGGGCTGCCGCCGTTCAGCGCCACCGCGCTGCGTTTCGCGATTGCCTTTCCCCTGTTCGTGCTGGTGATGCGCTGGCGCGGCGTGCGCTGGCCGCGTCTGGACCGGCGCGATACCTTGCTCGTGATCGCCCAGGCAGGGGCGGGCAGCGTCGGCTACACGGTGTTGCTGATCTGCGGGATGAAGCTCGCCTCGGCTGCCGATGCCGGCGTGATTGCCGGCACCTTGCCCGCCGTGTCGGCCGGTGTCGCCATGCTCGCGCTCGGTGAGCGCCCCGGGCCCGCGCTGCTCGGCGCGATCCTGCTGGCGACGGCCGGCGTGCTGGTCTGCACCGTGCATCTCGACGCGTTCCCTGTGCCGCATGCAGCCAGTTCTCTGGCGGGCAACGCGCTCGTGTTCCTTGCGATTGTCTGCGAGGCGTTGTTCATCCTGCTCAATCGCAAGCTGCGCACGGCGGTTGCGCCGTTGCCGCTGTCGGCATTGATGTGCGGTATCGGCTTCGCGGTGGCGGTCGTGCCGGCCTGCTTCGAACGACCGTGGACGTTGCCGGTCGATGCCAGTGCCCTCGTTGGCGTGCTCTATTACGCGCTGGTGCCGACCGTGGCGGGCTTCGTGCTGTGGTACGCGGGCGCCGCGCGAATCAGCGGCGCGGAAGCGGGGCTGATGACCGCGCTCGTGCCGGTGAGCGCGGTGGCGTTGGCCGCGCTGCTGCTGCGCGAACCCGTCAGCGCGGCGCAACTGGCCGGTGTCGCGTGCGTGCTGGGCGCGGTGTTGCTGGCCACCTTCGGGCAGATGCGCACAAGGCCCGGCGTGGCATGAGGCGCTGTTGTCGAAGCTGGGCTGTGCCTACGTGTTGGAGACAGCCACCACGCCCGGATTGCCGACGATCGACAGAAACTCGCGGCGCGTGGACGGATCCGTGCGGAACGTGCCGAGCATGCGCGAGGTGACCATCGTCACGCCGGCCTTGTGCACGCCGCGAGTCGACATGCATTGATGCGCGGCTTCGAGAATCACGCCGACACCCGCCGGTTGCAGCACGTCGTTCAAGGTGTCGGCGATTTGCACCGTCATCTTTTCCTGGATCTGCAGGCGCTTGGCGAACGCATCGACGAGGCGCGCCAGCTTCGAGATGCCGACCACGCGATGCTGCGGTAAATACGCCACGTGCGCGCGCCCGATGATCGGCACCATGTGATGTTCGCAATAGCTCTCGAAGCGGATGTCTTTCAGCACGATCATTTCGTCGTAGCCGTCCACTTCGGAGAAGGTGCGGGCAAGGATCTCGCGCGGGTCGACCTGGTAGCCCGCGTAAAACTCCTCGTATGAGCGCACCACGCGCGCGGGCGTATCGAGCAGGCCTTCACGCGCCGGGTTGTCGCCGGCCCAGCGCAGCAGCACGCGAACGGCTGCTTCGGCTTCCTCGCGGCTCGGGCGCTCTGCTGCGGCCGTGGGTTTGATCTTCTTTGCCTTGCTGCTGGTCATCCGTCGCTCCTCCGGGATCGCGCGTCGACGCTGTACGGAGCGCGCGGGTTCAATGAGTGCGGCCATTGTTCCATGTTTTTCGCCGCGCCGTGGCGATGTCCCTTCTCCTCTCATGCAACATTGCCGCTATCAGTGCGCCGATAGTCCGCCGCTCATTTCGGCCATTCGTCCATCGCGTCGTTGAACAGTTCGGCGACCACGCTGCGCAGCCAGCCTGCGCGCGGATCGTTATGAAACTTGCGATGCCAATGCTGCCGCAGATCGAAATGCGGCAACGGCAGCGGCGGCTCGACCAGCGTGATCGACGCGTGCTCCGACACGTACGCGAAGCCTATCGCGTGCGGCACGGTCGCCAGCAGGTCGGTGCGCGCGAGGATGAACGGCAGGCTCATGAAGTGAGGCGTTTCGAGCACCGCGCAGCGCTCGATGCGCTTCTTCTCCAGGTAGTGTTCGAGCACTTCCTGGCTGCGTCCTTCGGCGCGCACGACCGCATGGGCCGCCGCCACGTATTGCGCGGTGCGTGTGTCCTCCACGTTGTCGAGGCAAGGGATCCGTTTTAGATCCAGGCTCGTTCCAGACATGTTTGCGTGACCCGCGGCGCCGGGCGGGGCGGCGTACTGGATATGAGGATGGAGGTTCGTCGGGCAATCCTGACGCGGGATAGTGCCGCTTGCCCGCTATCGACACGCGAAGCACGCAACAAAACCTGCACAACGCGCGGCAAAACCTATGATTAAGGGGAATTCCCTGCCTTGACAACCTGCCCGAAGGACAACCATAATCGCCTAAACGTTCGCTAAACGAATCCATGTTCATACAACGAACAAATTTGAAGCGAGCTAACCGACGGCGCCAGCCCGCATCCGCACTTGGCGAGCCACCGCCCGCATTGGCCCGGAGACCGTTCCGCCCACGCTCTGCCTGAAACGCAGCCAGCCTCGCGGCACGCAGCGCCCCAAAAGGAAATTCGACATGATCAACAAGATTTTCGAGTCACTTCAGTCGGCCGTCGCCGATGTCCAGGACGGCGCGACCGTCATGATCGGCGGCTTCGGCACGGCCGGCATGCCGTCGGAATTGATCGACGCGCTCATTGAACAGGGCGCGCGCGACCTGACCATCGTCAACAACAATGCCGGTAACGGCGATATCGGCCTCGCGGCGCTGCTCAAGGCCAAGCGCGTGCGCAAGATCATCTGCTCGTTCCCGCGCCAGACCGACTCGTATGTGTTCGACGCGTTGTATCGCGCCGGAGAGATCGAACTGGAACTGGTGCCGCAGGGCAATCTCGCGGAGCGCATTCGTGCGGCAGGCGCGGGTATCGGCGGCTTCTTCACGCCGACCGGCTACGGCACCAAGCTCGCCGAAGGCAAGGAAACGCGCCTGATCGACGGCCGGCACTACGTGCTGGAGTCGCCGCTGCATGCCGACTTCGCGCTGATCAAGGCGTACAAAGGCGATCGCTGGGGTAATCTCACGTATCGCAAGACGGCTCGCAATTTCGGACCGATCATGGCAAGCGCGGCGAAAACCGCGATCGTGCAGGTGTCGCAAGTCGTGCCGCTCGGAGCGCTCGATCCCGAAGTGATCGTCACGCCCGGCATTTTCGTGCAACGCGTGATCGAAGTGCCGCAAGCGGCGCACGCCCCGCTGCCCAATCCTCACGACGCTGCCGCCTGAACCGGAGACCGACATGAAAAAACTGACCCGCGATGAAATGGCCAAGCGCGTTGCGCTGGATATTCCCGAAGGCGCCTACGTGAACCTCGGCATCGGCGTGCCGACGCTGGTGGCCAACCACCTCGCCGCCGACAAGGAAATCTTCCTGCACAGCGAAAACGGTTTGCTCGGCATGGGCCCGGCGCCGGCCAAAGGCGAGGAAGACGACGAACTCATCAACGCCGGCAAGCAGCACGTCACGCTGCTCACGGGCGGCTGCTATTTCCACCATGCGGATTCGTTCGCGATGATGCGCGGCGGCCATCTGGATTTCTGCGTGCTCGGCGCCTTCCAGGTGTCGGCCACGGGCGATCTGGCGAACTGGCACACCGGCGCGCCCGACGCGATTCCCGCCGTTGGCGGCGCGATGGATCTCGCGATCGGTGCGAAGCAGGTCTATGTCATGATGGAGCACCTGACCAAGCAGGGCGAGAGCAAGATCGCCGCCGAATGCAGCTACCCGGTAACGGGTGTGGGTTGCGTCGACCGCATCTATACGGACCTTGCGATGATCGATGTCACGGATCAGGGGCTGGTGGTGCGCGAGATCTTCTCGGATATCGATTTCGATGCACTGCACAAGCTGACCGGCGTGCCGCTGATCGACGGTACGCAAGCCGCAAACGCGGCCTGACGCGCGGCGGCGCTTTTACTTTCGATACTTCGGCCACTCACGCCATCATGCTCGACTCCAGCGCCCGTCTGACGGGCCTTCTTTGCGGCACGCAGCCCATGAACGACATCTGGGCGCCGCGTGCCACGCTGCAACGGATGCTCGACGTGGAAGCGGCGCTCGCGCGCGCGTCAGCCGCGCATAACGTCATCCCCCATACCGCGGTGGGCGCCATCGAGGCCGCTTGCCAGGCCGATCAACTCGACGCCGACGCGCTCGCGCGCGACGCCGCGCTCGGCGGCAATCTCGCGATTCCGCTCGTCAAGCAGCTCACCGCGCGCGTCAAGGCGGCCGACGCCGAAGCGTCGAAATACGTGCATTGGGGCGCCACCAGCCAGGACATCATCGACACGGCGACGGTGCTGCAATTGCGCGACACCTTCGATCTGCTCGACAGCAGCCTGCAATCCACCTGTAACGCCGTGGCAAAACTCGCGGCCACCCATCGCGCCACGCCGATGATCGGCCGCACCTGGTTGCAGCAGGCGCTGCCCATCACGCTCGGCCTGAAATTCGCGCAATGGCTCGACGCATTGCTGCGTCATCGCGAGCGGCTCGATGCGTTGCGCGCCCGCGTGCTGGTGCTGCAATTCGGTGGCGCGGCGGGCACGCTGGCGAGTCTGCGCGATGCCGCGCCGCAAGTGACCCGATCGCTCGCACAGGAACTCGGCCTCGCCGTGCCGACCTTGCCGTGGCACACGCAGCGTGATCGCATTGCCGAAACGGCCTCGCTGTTCGGCATGCTGATCGGCACGCTCGGCAAGATCGCGCGCGACATCTCGCTGCAGATGCAAACCGAAATCGACGAACTCGCCGAACCGGCCGCGGCCGGCAAAGGCGGTTCGTCGACCATGCCGCACAAGCGCAACCCGGTCGGCTGCGCGGCGGTGCTGACGGCGGCCACGCGTGCGCCGGGGCTGGTCGCCACGGTGTTCGCGGGCATGGTGCAGGAGCACGAACGCGCGCTCGGCGGCTGGCAAGCCGAGTGGGATGCGCTGCCGGATCTGGCGCGCCTCGCGGGCGGCGCACTCGCCAACATCGAACAGATCGCCGTGGGGCTGAACGTGAACGTGCCGCGGCTCGCCGCCAATCTCGACATCACGCATGGCCTGATTCTCGGCGAAGCGGTCATGCTCGCGCTCGGCGACAGCATCGGCCGGCTCGACGCGCATCATCTGGTGGAGCGCGCGTCGAAAGCCGCGATCCGCGACGGGCAAACGCTTTTCGACGTGCTTGCCGCAGACACCGCCGTGACCGAACATCTTCCGCTCGAGCGTCTGAAGCAATTGCTCGATCCTGCTCAATATGTCGGCCAGGCGCACGCTTATGTGGACGCCGCGCTGGCACTTCACACCACGCGCTCGCAGCGCGACCATTTCAGGGAGTAACCGGCATGCCTTACGCCGCAGTCAACGGCACCGAGCTTCATTATCGAATCGACGGCGACCGCCACGGCAATGCGCCGTGGATCGTCCTGTCGAATTCGCTCGGCGCCGATCTGTCCATGTGGGCGCCGCAAGTCGCGGCGCTGTCCAAACACTTTCGCGTGCTGCGCTACGACACGCGCGGCCACGGCCATTCGGAAGCGCCGAAAGGCCCCTACACGATCGAGCAACTCACCGGCGACGTGCTCGGCCTGATGGACACGCTGAAGATCGCCCGCGCGAATTTCTGCGGACTGTCGATGGGCGGCCTGACTGGCGTTGCGTTGGCGGCGCGTCACGCGGATCGTATCGAGCGCGTCGTGCTGTGCAATACGGCCGCGCGCATCGGTTCGCCGGAAGTGTGGGTGCCGCGCGCCGCGAAAGCGCGCAACGAAGGCATGGCCGCGCTGGCCGATGCCGTTCTGCCGCGCTGGTTCACGGCGGACTATATCGAGCGCGAGCCGGTGGTGCTGGCCATGATTCGCGACGTGTTCACGCACACCGACAAGGAAGGCTACGCGTCGAATTGCGACGCGATCGACGCCGCCGATCTGCGCCCCGAGGCACCCGGCATCAAGGTGCCCGCGCTGGTGATCAGCGGCACGCACGATCTGGCCGCCACGCCGGCGCAAGGCCGCGAACTGGCGCAGGCGATAGCGGGCGCGCGTTACGTGGAACTGGACGCCTCGCATATTTCGAATATCGAGAAAGCCGACGCTTTCACGAAGACCGTGATCGACTTCCTGACGGAGCAGAAATGAACGACGAAGACCGTTACGAAGCCGGGCTCGGTGTGCGCCGTGCGGTGCTTGGCAGTGCGCACGTCGACCGGTCGCTTGCGAACCGTACTGAACTGACGGAAGAGTTTCAGAATTTCATCACGCGCTATGCGTGGGGCGAAATCTGGACGCGCGACGGTTTGCCGCGCCACACGCGCAGCCTGCTGACCATCGCGATGATGGTCGCGCTCAACCGCAGCGAAGAGCTCGCCCTGCATCTGCGGGCCGCGAAGAATAACGGTGTGACGCGTGAGCAGATCAAGGAAGTGCTGCTGCAAACCGCGATCTATTGCGGTGTGCCGGCGGCGAATTCGGCGTTTCACCTGGCGGACAAATTGTTTCGTGAGGATGATGCCGCGGCCGCGCAGCCGTAAGCAATGCAATCGAGATGACGTGCCAGGCAGCGTGCGAATGCACGCTGCTTCTGAACATCGACGATGTTCGATTTCATCCGGCCTGCAACGGGCTGTGATACGGATACCTGGTATCCGGCGGGCGTTCGACATGAACGCCGCGCACTGCGGGATTCGGTCGCATTCCACTTCCCTCGATTTTTGCAGAAAATTCCTGCACTGAAGTCGAATATTCCCGCAACCGTTTCTGACTTTCTTCTTTGTGCCTCATCATTTTCTAAGGTTTTAGCCGACCCAATTCGTTGACAATACGAATGCTGGTGAACTCTCGGTTATTAATCTTTTGCACATTTTAGATGTGAATTTAACTACTTCAAGATAGTGATATTCGTTCGCGCGAGTTTGGCAAGACCGTAGGATTATTCAAGAGCAATGGAGCAGGCACCGACTGGCGAAATCCCGGCAGGTTCATTCGTCGCCGCATGATTTGCCTCTTCGTTGACCGTTAAATCAGCCGGCGCTGTTCAAGGCGATCTGCCAATATGAGCTTTACCTATAAACACGATGGTCGCGAGGAATCTCATCCTCGTGCTCATTTTCGCGATCTTTTGTTGGTTCCCTGGCAGCAACGCCAGCTTATCGTCGCGCTAACCAGGCGGGATATATTGAGCCGATATCGCGGATCGGTAATGGGACTGGCGTGGTCTATCGTTCAGCCGTTGATCATGCTCGCCATGTACACGGTTGTTTTCGGCACGCTGTTGAAATCGCGCTGGCCAGGAACTGACAATAGTTTTCAGTTCGCGGTGATTCTGTTCGTGGGCCTCATTCTGTTCAATTTCTTCGCCGAGTGCCTGAATAGAGCGCCGACCGTTATCACGACCAACGCGAACTACGTCACGAAGGTCGTCTTTCCTCTTGAAATCCTGCCGTGGATTACCGTCGCCTCGGCGGCATTTCACTTCATGACGAGTCTTGCCGTCTGGGTTGTCTTCGCGCTGTGCGTCTACGGAAAGCTTCAATGGACGATCGTCTTTTTGCCGGCGCTCTTCATTCCGCTCGCGTTTGTCGGCGTGGGTGTGGGTTGGCTGTTCGCCGCCACCGGCGTCTACGTGCGTGACCTGACCTATGTCACCACGCTGCTTTCATCCCTGTTGATGTTCCTGTCGCCGGTTTTCTACGCGCTCGATACTTTGACGCCCGCTTTCAGGGCACTCATTCTGGCCAATCCGCTAACTTTCATCATCGAGCAGGCACGAGCGGTCATGATCGCGGGCGAGTTGCCTGACTTTGCGGGGATCGCGATCTATCTGCCATGCAGCATCGCTTTCGCGTGGATCTGTCTGGCCTGGTTCCAGAAGACACGCGAAGGATTCGCGGACGTTCTGTAAAGGCCGAAGCTCATGGAAATGAATCAGGTTGGCAAGCCTGAAACCACGATTCAGGTAACAGGTGCCTCGAAGCGTTTCGACATATACGAAACGCCGCTCGACCGTCTCAAGCATATCGTCTTCCCAAAACGCACCGGGTATTCGCGGGAATTCTGGGCGCTTCGGGACGTTTCGCTGTCGGTCACACGCGGCGAAACGGTCGGCATCATTGGGCGCAACGGTTCCGGCAAGTCCACGCTCTTGCAGATAATTTGCGGAACACTGCGCCCCACCCAGGGTGACATCGCGATCAACGGTCGCGTGGCGGCGCTGCTCGAATTGGGAGCCGGTTTCAATCTGGAGTTTTCCGGCCGTGAAAACGTCTATCTGAACGCCGCCATGCTGGGAATGACTGCCGAGCAGATCGATCGGAAATTCGCCAGCATCGAGCAGTTCGCGGAAATTGGCGATTTCATCGATCAGCCAGTCAAAACTTATTCGAGCGGCATGTATGTGCGCCTTGCGTTTGCCGTGGCCATTCACGTCGACCCGGCGGTCTTGATCATCGACGAAGCCCTTGCCGTGGGCGACGCGCGCTTCCAGGCCAAATGCTTCAACAAGATCAAGGAACTCAAGGAATCAGGCGTCACGATTCTTTTCGTGTCGCATGACGTCGGCTCGGTGCGAACCTTGTGTGAGCGTGCCGTCTGGCTCGATGGTGGGCGGGTTCGGATGGCGGGCAACGCGTTCGCCGTTACCGCGCAATACACGCAGTTCATGTCCGAAGGACTCGGCGAAAGCGAAGCGATCGGAGTGTCTGGTCAGTCGGCAGACAGCTCGGCCGGTGTTGAGGAAGAAGCGAAGCAGAACGATCAGACCGCGGAACGCGTGGGGCGGCTCGCCTCAACTGCCAGTGACGAACCGATCAACCACTGGGGGACACATGTCGGATCGATCGTGTCGGCCCAGGTCCTGAACTCGGCCGGTCGGCACCAAAGCGTGTTCACGGCATTCGAGCCGATGATCGTCCGCCTGGCGATCCAGATTCCTGGAGGCATCGATCGCCGCGCGCTGAGCGTGGCTTTCTCCATCAAGGATACGAAAGGCACGGATCTGATCGTCCGGACCACTCACGACGAGAAAGGCATTGACTTCGATTTCGAAGGCAGTGAGTTCGGCATCGAGTTTCGCCTGAGAAACCAGCTCAACACAGGCCGGTATCTGCTCGTGGCGGCCCTCGAAGACCGGTCTGCCGCAGTGCCGCAGTACTACGAGTACATCGAGGGCGCCTGCTATTTCTCTTCCTATGTTGAAAGCGATAGATACGGGCTGTTCCTGCCGGAGATCACAGAAGAAATACGCATGGAAGAAACGCCTTCAGACAGGCGGTGACGGCATCAGAAAGAGCAATTGGAATAACGGCGACTCGAGAGGTTGGCCATGGACAGACAAGAAGCAATGCCAAACGTAACGCGGAGACACACCCTCGCATCGGTCACGAAGCGGAGCACTTCGATCTCCGACGCGGATGCTCTCATCACGCAACACGAGCAGATTGCAGAGGAGCAGCGTCTCGCGCGCAGAGACCGGTACACACTGGCGAAGCGGTTGTCGGACGCGCTGTCGGAAATCCATAGTCTCAAGCGCTCGCTGAACGACGTATCGAGCGAGCTTGTGCGCGAGGTTCGCGAGCGCGAGCGTGTGCAGGGGTCCCTTGGCGAAATTTTCGAAAGCAGTTCGTGGAAGTTGACCGCGCCAATGCGACGGATTGCGAGCGCGGTTTATGCGCTGGCGGCGCGCGGCAAGACGCAGACGCCGGCGGATGCCGTTGTACCCATGCATGACGTCCTGCCCGTAGCCGGCGGAGACTACGAAGTCCATACACGCGCCCAGGCGACATACTTTGGGAACTACGCGAAGGAACCCTCGAAACAAAGAAGGCACCAGATCAGCCGCCTGCTTACGGCGCATCCGGACCGCCGGGGTGTGGTGCTGTGCCCGGTTGCCTACGATCTTTCGCTCAAGCAGCGTCCCGACCACCTCATGGCCGAGTTCGCAAAGGCGGGCTATCTTTGCGTGATGCTGGAGTACGGCGGGCCTTATCCCGTGATCCAGCCCAAGTCAAACAACCTGTACGTGTCCAACATGGTCGAGGATTTCCTCGGCTATTTTCAGGACGAGCCGGTCACGCTCTATCTTCACTGGCCGGGTTTCAAGTACGTGGCCGAAATCTGCCGTGCCGCATTGACGATTTACGATGTTCTCGATGACCTGACCATTTTCGCGAACTATTCCGACGTCATGCGTTGCGACCATGAGGTCTTGCTGCAGATCGCGAATGTGTGCCTGTTCTCGTCGAATCGGCTGTACGAGGCGAACCGCGCGAAGGTCGCGAATGCGCTGCTGCTGGAAAACGGCGTTTATCCGGAAGACTTCGTTCACGGCGAGCGCGAGCGATGCGACGTGCCGGCGAAGCTGTACGAGATGGTGGCGAACCGGAAGGTTGTCGGCTACCACGGTGCAATTTCCGAGTTGCTCGATTTTGATTTGCTCGACGAAATCGTGCGACTCGACGGGGTGGTGATGCTGTTCGTCGGTCCTGTCGTCGCTTTCGAGCCGCAATACAGCGTCGAGGTTCAGGAGCGCATGGCGCGTCTGAAGACGTTCGACAATTTCATTCACCTCGGCCCGAAACCGTATGCCGAACTGAAGCACTATCTCGCCTGGATCGATGTCGGTATTGTGCCGTTCGTTGTGAGCGAGAAAACCGACCCCGTTTCGCCGCTGAAGCTGTTCGAGTATCTGGCCGCCGGGAAACCGGTGATCGGCACGCCGACCCGGACCATCAGGGAATACGAACACGCCATTATCGTCGCCTCGGGAATCGACTTCGTCGACGCAGTAGCGAGCGGCCAGTGGTCCTCCGCGTACACGGAGGCGTCCGCAGAGGTTGCGAACGCGCACGCCTGGCCGGTGCTTCACGCGCCGTTGCTCAGACAGGTCAACGCCGGGAACGTGACGAGGCTGACGGCCGCTTGCGCGCGGCGCACGGTGAAGGTGGACATCATCAACGTCAACTTCTACGACTGGAACGGCGAAACCGTCTATAAGGGCGGGGCGGAACGCTACGTCTACGACCTCGCAGTCGTGCTGCATGGCATGGGCTGCGAGGTTCGTCTGCTGCAGAACGCCCGCGAGCCGTTCGAGCGCGATTTTCGAGGCGTCAAGGTAGTCGGGATCAATGCCGCCGACAACTTGGATTTCGACGCGATGTCTGGCAAATACGCCCAATTCTGCGCGGATGTCGATCTCATTATCGCGTCACCGACTGAACTTGCCGCGTCGCTCGGGAAAAACAAGCGCGTTATCTCGATCAACCACGGCATTCATTGGGACGGAGCCTCCAATAACCTCGCCACATTTGACCGGGCACGCTATGAACCGTTGTTCCGCGCGCTGCGCAACAGCGACCAATGCGTGTGTGTCGATACGAATTTTATCAACTGGGTGCGAACCTATGACTGGGCGCTCGCCAATACACTCACGTACGTCCCGAACTACGTCGATCTCGAGTCTTTCAGGAGCCATCCGAAGAACTTCGAGACAGAGGAGTTATGCGTTCTGCTGCCGCGCCGGCTTTATGAAGCGCGCGGTCTCTATCTGACCATCAACGCGTTCGATCTTTTGTTTTCGCGGCGCCCGGATATCCGCCTGGTCCTGTGCGGTCAGGCGATCGACCACGATGCGCAAGCGGTGAAAGCGTTCATGGCGCGTCATCCGCACAGGGTGACGTGGATCGAATACGACATGGAGGACATGTACAAAGCCTATGTCGACAGCCATATCGTGCTGGTGCCGACCATGTATTCGGAAGGAACCTCCCTATCCTGTATCGAGGCGCTGGCGACCAATAACGCGGTCATAGCGACCAACGTCGGCGGACTGCCGAACCTGATCGTCGACGGGTACAACGGCAAGCTGATCCGTGCGGACTATATCGAGCTTGCGGCCGCTATCGAAGAACTGGCCGACGATCGAATGAGGCTCGCGAAACTCGCGGCGCACGGACTCGAGTCCTCGGCCGCGTTTGCCAAGCAGGAATGGGAAAAGCGCTGGCGCGAAGTCATCGAAAGCACACTGACTGTCGACTAGGCATCTTTGCTCCCTATCGCGAACGTCCGCGCATTCAATCGAATGAGCAGACCAACAGGCCTTGTAATGACAGACATCAACTCAAAGCAATACTGGGACCATCGTTTTTCGACGGACTGGGTCTCTGCCGGCGGACATGGCCAAACGCGATTTTTCGCGACGATTGCGGCTACGCTGATGCCGGACTGGTTCAAGGACCTGATGTTGCGCGAGCAATGGAAGATTTGCGACTGGGGTTGTGCGGAGGGGCAGGGCGTAGATGAACTGAGCAAATGGCTTGGCGTGAACTCGATCACCGGAGTCGATATTTCGGAAGTGGCGATCGAGAAGGCCCGGGCCTCCTTTCCCCATCGGTGTTTCAAAGCGCAGTCTCTCGACGAGCTAGACGACTACGACGTCATTTTTTCGTCGAATACGCTTGAGCATTTCGACCGCCCGTTCGATGTTGTCGCACGGCTTGCGGAGCACACCAGGCGTTTTCTGGTTCTGCTTCTGCCGTTTCAGGAATATGACCGGATCCCCGAGCATTTCTTCACGTTCGACCTGGCCAACATTCCCGTCTGTCCGGTGCCCGGTTTCGCCGCGGTGGCCTGCCGCGTCGTCGACACGTCGAAAATCAATATCAACTACTGGAACGGGAAGCAGATATTGCTCGTCTACGCGCGGCTCTCGGCGCTCGGAGGCACTCGGCCCGATCTGCGCAATTTCTTTGTTGGCGACGATACTTACGAGGCGTTTGCGCGAAAGCGCAGTGAAGGCATTGCACAGATGCATGCCTTAGAGAGGGAGCAGTTCGCGGCACAGCTTGCTCAAACTCATAGCGAGCGTGCTGCGACGACCGCGCGTCTCGAATCGACAGAGAACAAGCTGCAGCAAGTATGCGCAGAACTCGATGCGGAGAAGATGAAGCAGAAGCGCTTGCAAGAGACGCTCTCCGAACGGGATCAAGCACTCGACGAATTGAAGCAAGCGCTCAGCGAGCGGGAGCAGACAGTCCGCGACCTAACACGAGCAATCACCGAACGCGACCAGACAATGGGCGAAGCGAGCCAGGAACGCCGCGCTCTGTCCGTGGAGATTGCTTCGCTTCATGCGGGCATCAAAAAACACAAGGACGAAGGCGAACATTGCGCCGCGTTGCTGACCGAAGTCCGAGCGCATGCGGACGCGGTCGAAAGGCAATTGAACACGACGCTGCGCTCGAAGACCTGGCGGCTCAGAAGCGCGATCCGCCGGTTGGTCGGTAGAGCCTGACCGTGCAAAAACACACCATCGACTGCGACTCCCCATCCTTTATCAAGTCCCCATACCGGAAAACGCCGTGAAAAAACGTAAGATTATCGTCACTATCGGAACGCGTCCCGAAGCTGTGAAAATGGCGCCGCTCGTCAAGCGGTTGCAGCGCGAAGAGTGGGCGGACTGCCGCGTCCTGGCAACGGCGCAGCATCGCGGCATGCTCGATCAGGTGTTGCGTCTGTTCGAGATCAAAGCCGATATCGACCTCGATATCATGCAACCCAATCAGTCGCTACCCATGCTGACTTCACGGCTCATAGTTCGCCTCGATGAGGTGCTTGCCGCCGAACAGCCCGACGTGCTGCTCGCGCAGGGCGATACGACCACTGTTCTGACGGCAGCGCTCGCATCCTTTTACCGGCGCGTGCCGGTCGGGCATGTCGAAGCCGGACTGAGAACCGGTGATCTGTCGAATCCGTTTCCGGAAGAAATGAATCGTGTGGTCGCAAGCCGGCTTGCGCGCTGGCATTTCGCACCGACGGAGACCGCGAAACAGAATCTCCTCACAGAAGGTATCGATGCAGCGAGCGTGTTCGTCACCGGTAACACGGTCATCGACGCGTTGCTGGACGTGGCAGGGCGCTGCGATGGTGCAACGCCTTTCAAAGGCGATAGCCGGCTGATTCTAGTGACCTCGCACCGTCGCGAGAATTTTGGCGAGGCGTTTCAGAACATTCTTCGAGCAATCAAATCGATCGCCGATAACAATCCCGACGTTCATGTGCTCTATCCGGTTCACCCGAATCCGAACGTGCGTGAAACGGCCTACGCCCATCTCGACAACCATCCACGGATCACGCTGTGCGAACCCCTGGATTACCTACCGTTCGTTGCGGCGATGAAGCAGGCCTATCTGATCCTGACCGACTCCGGTGGCGTGCAGGAGGAGGCGCCCGCGCTCGGCAAACCGGTGCTCGTGCTACGGCGCGAGACAGAGCGCCCGGAGGCGGTCGCGCACGAGGTCGTCAAGCTCGTGGGCACCGAATACGCCGACATTGTCTCGAACACGCAACGGCTACTCGACGACCCGGCCGAATACAAGCGTATGGCGCGAGGCGTGTCGCCTTATGGTGACGGCCACGCGTGCGGACGAATCGTAAGCGTATTGAGAGATCACTTTCAGGTGTAGCGCCATCTTGCGGCGGAGCGGTTATGCCTCGCTATTCTGGCTTGCCTCGTTCACCGCGACCGTGAGCGCCGCCGCATCCGGCGGCACCGGCAAACTCGACCGCACCGCGCGCAGCACCGTGTCCTTGATCACCTCGCACCAATGCTCGAGCGCCGCCTTCTCCATGAGCGGCTCACCCAGAAACGCGCCCAACGTGTACTGATTGGCGTTATAAAAATACCCGAGCGAGGCGATCATCAAATACACATCGCGCGCTTTGACATCCGGACGGAACACTTGCTGTGCCTGCCCCGCGTCCAATAACTTCTGCACCACCGAAATTGCATAGCCGGAAATCTCCTTCAGCTTCAGGGATTTCTTCGCGTGCTTGCCTTGATGCAGATTTTCGCTGGAGAGCAGCGTGACGAACTCGGGATGATCGAGGTAGTACTGCCAGACGAACTCGACCATCTGTTCGAGCCCATGCACCGGGTTGGCCAGATCGAGATCGAGCTTGCTTTCCGCCTCGTTGAACTGCGTGTAGATCGTTTCCAGAACCTCGACGAACAACTGTTCCTTGCTGCCGAAGTAGTAATAAATCATGCGGTCGTGCGAGCGCGCCGCCTTCGAAATACTCTCCACACGGCCACTCGCATAGCCCTGCTTGGCAAAGACCTTGATGGCCGCTTTCAGAATCTTGGCGCGAGTGTCCTGCGCCTGTTTCGCACGGATGCCGGTAGCGCCCGGTTTGCGGGCGGCGGTGGGACTCATGGCGGTCTCGGATCTCTTGTTAGCGTAGGTTGAATGGCACGCGCCGCAGCCGGCCAGGCAGGGGCGCGCCTTCATCATACAGCCCGCATGGACGGTTGCGGGATGCGCTGCGCGATCATTCACTTCGGCGTAGATTGAAGCGTCATTCACACGGTGATGTGGCGTTGCACCAATCACGCGCATGCCAGTAAATACGTTGCGCAGACTAAATTGATCGAGTAGATTTCTAACGAGTTTGGTGTAGCGGATACTACACGAACGGTGAGTGACCGCAACATGGAAATGAGCGGATCACGCGAAAGTGCCTTCAAACAAGGACTATTCGTGAGCCGGAGCGGGACCGATTGTAATGTCGTCGTATGGGAACCCCACCATGACAGAACATACGAAGGTCGATTTCGGAGCGGAGAGCGTCGACGGTGAAACCGCCTCGACGCCGGGTCCGACCGTGCTCGAGAAGGCGGCGCCGCGCAGCGAGCGGATGGCGTCGAACAAGATTGAATGCAACGCGTGCCCGGTGCTGTGTCAAATATCAGCAGGACGCACCGGCGCATGCGACCGTTATGCGAACGCCGACGGCAGGCTCATTCGTGTCGATCCGGTGGTGTTCCTGTCGCGCGCGCCTTTAACAGCCGAAGCGGGCGCAGGCAGTGCGAACGCCACGATCGAATTTGGTGCGGCTTCCGAAGTGCGGGACCCCGCGGCCGAACAGGCGTTGTTCGTGACCGGCGTCGGCGCATCCTCCACGTATCCCGACTACAAGCCGGCGCCCTTTATCGTCGCTTCGAAACTCGACGACGTCGACATGATCACGGTCGTCACCGAAGGCATTTTCAGCTATTGCAGCTTCAAGGTGAAGATCGACACCGACCGCTTCCTCGGGCCGGAGCAGTCGAACGTGCGTTGCCAGGGCGAGATCGTCGGCCATGTGACGACGGCCGAATACGGTTCGCAGATGCTGAGCCTCGGCGGCGTGCATCATCTTACCGGCGGCAGCAAGAAAGAAGGCCGCGTGACGTGCGACATGATGCTCGCGCTCGGCAACAAGGAGGCGGTGGAACTGAGCATCGATGGCGGCGCGAGTCTGGTGATTCGCGCGGGCGCTGCGCCGATTGTCGACGGCGTCGTGGAGCAGCGCATGCGCGTGGGCTGCGGGTCGGCCACGATCGGCATCTTCGCGAAGCAATGGTTCGGTCATGCCGACGAAGTGGTGGTCGTCGACGATCACATTACCGGCGTGCTGACCGAGCATCAGGCGGGTCGCTGTCTCGGCATGACGCGCTCAGGTCTGAAGATTCGCGGACGCAAGTCGACGCCGGGCCGTTATTTTCAGGTGGCCAATCCCGGCACGGGTTGGGGCGGCACCGACATTCAGGACCCGCTCGCGATTGTCGAAGGCTTCGATCCTGCCGTCGCCAGGCCCGGTATGCGCCTGCTGATGGTATCCACCACCGGCGAGCACGCGCAGTGGTACGAACTCGATCAGGATCTCGTGCCGCGCATCGCGGCGATGCCGGAGGCGGTGCGCCGCACGGTCGAACGGATCGGCGAGAACTGCGAGCCGTCGCTGGCCACCGTGCTTTTTCTCGGCGGCGCGGGCGGCAGCCTGCGGGCGGGTGCCACGGAAAACCCGGTGCTGCTCACGCGCGCGATCAAACAGAAACTGGTCAATGTGACCTGCGGCGGCGCACCGGCTTACGTGTGGCCGGGCGGCGGCATCACGGTGATGGTGGATGTCTCGCGCATGCCCGACCGTTCGTTCGGCACGGTGCCGACGCCCGCCATTGTCGCGCCGATCGAATTCACCATGACCTATGACGCGTATCGCGATCTGGGTGGTCATCTCGACGCGGTGCGCTCATTAGAGAGCGTATTGGCTAACGGTCCGGAGCATACGGAGGGCGCGCCGCTCGCGCGCCGAACCCTCGCGCGCAATCCCGACAATCCGTGGCCGCCCGCCATGCCGCCGATGCTCGGTTAACGGCGCCGCCCGCGCCGATCTAAACAACCCAACGCACCTAGAAGACGCAACGCACGTAACGGACACGATGAACCCAACCCGCACCCGACTCGATGCGACCCGCTGGCATTGGCAGCATGGGCCGATCGATCTGATCCTCAGCGCGGACGGCACGCCTTCGGCGGTGCAGGCGGCGTATGAGGCGTGCTGGGCGCGTTTTGTCGACGTGTTGCCGGAGCTGGTGGGCGAGTTGCCGCGGCTTCGGCAGCCTGTGCCGGCCGACTCGACGTTGAACGGCACAGCGTTGCAAGGCGCGGTTGCCCGTCGCATGTGGTCGGCCTGTCATCCTCACCGGGCGCGCTACATCACGCCGATGGCGGCGGTGGCGGGCAGCGTCGCCGATGAGCTGATCACGGCGTTTGCGCGTGAAGACATCTCGCGCGCATTCATCAACAATGGCGGCGACATTGCGCTCTATCTGACCGAAGCACAGCAATACCGCGTCGGCGTGTTCGCCGACCTCGCATCGTTCTCGCCCGTGCGGCTCTCACGCGATCAGACGCTCGACGCCAACCTGACGCTCGACGCGAACCTGCCGGTACGCGGCATTGCGACGAGCGGCTGGCGCGGCCGCAGCTTCAGCCTCGGCATTGCCGACAGCGTCACCGTGCTCGCGCGCAACGCCGCCGCCGCGGACGCCGCCGCGACGATGATCGCCAATGCCGTCGATCTGGATCACGCGGGGATCTTGCGGCGTCCGGCTTCGTCGTTGAAGGACGATAGCGACCTCGGCGACATGCTCGTCACAGTCGACGTGCCGTCCTTACCGCAGCCGCTGATCGATTTCGCGCTGGCGCGTGGCGTCGAAGCCGCCCAGCATTTGCTCGCACAAGGCTTGATTGAAGGCGCCGCGCTATTCCTGCAAGGGCGGGTGCGCGTGGTTGGCATTCATGACACAGGCGGGTTGCTCACGCATCGCGCACAGATAAAAACGGAGGCTCCGTGTTCGAAATACGCCGCGTGCTGACGCACGTCGAAGACATCTTCCACGAGTTCGGCCCCGCGCCCGCGCAGCCGCTCAGGCGCGGCGCGATCGCCGCGGTGATGACGAACCCGTTCGCCGGGCGCTACGAAGCGAAAATCGAGCACGCAATGGAAGCGCTCAAGCCGATCGGCTTCGATATGGCGCAACGGTTGCTGGCGGCGATGGCGGTGCCGCATGCGTCGATTGAGAGTTACGGCAAGGGCGCGATTGTCGGCTCGCGTGGCGAACTGGAGCACGGCGCGTTGTGGCATGTGCCGGGAGGCTATGCGATGCGTGAGTTGCTGGAGAAGAACGGCGTGCCGACCAACGCCATCGTGCCGTCGACCAAGAAGGTCGGCGCGCCGTCCACCGCGCTCGACGTGCCGCTCACGCATGTCAATGCGAGCTACGTGCGCAGCCATTTCGACGCGATCGAAGTGCGCGTGCCCGGCGCGCCCGCAGCGGACGAGCTGGTGTATATCCTCGTGATGAGCACGGGGCAGCGCGTGCACGCGCGGGTGGGCGGCCTCGCGAAAGAGGCGATCGTGGGCAAGGACGGTTTGCGCTGAGCGCGCCTCGCTGGCGCACGGAAAATAACGCAGAGCAGGCATCGGAACTCGGAGAGCGAAATGGCAATCAAGCTTCGCAAGCTGGTCGTGCAAGTGGATGAAACACGCATTGAAATGGGCCAGGCCGTCGAGCCGCCGGCGCGCCGAGCCGTTGCAATTGCGGTGATCGATAACCCTTATGCCGGCCGCTACGAAGCCAAACTCGACGCGCTGATCGAAGCGGGCGAGGAGTTGGGCGCGTTGCTCGGCAACAAGTGTGTCGAAGCGCTCGGCATCGCGCCGGGCGACGCGCAAAGCTATGGCAAGGCTGCTATCGTCGGCGAGGCGGGCGAACTGGAGCATGCCGCCGCGATCCTGCATCCGAAGCTCGGCGCGCCGCTGCGCGCGGCGGTGGAGAAAGGCGCGGCACTGGTGCCGTCCGCAAAGAAGATGGGCACGCTCGGCACCGCGATCGACGTGCCGCTCGGCCACAAAGACGCCGCCTTCGTGCGCAGTCATTTCGATGCCATCGAAGCGCGCGTGTCGGACGCGCCGCGTGCGAACGAAATTGTCGTCGCTGTCGCGGTAACGGCGTCAGGCCGGCCGCTGCCGCGCATCGGCGGGTTGCAGGTGAGCGAGATCAAAGGCGAAGACGGTCTGCGCTGAGTTTGCATTCGTTTATTTCGCTGTTACTGTCCTGCCGTTGACGCGTGCGTGCATGGTGCCGCACGCGCTGCAACGTCTGCTGATCGTGTCGAATGCGCGAGGCCGCGCACTCGCCGTTCAGCAAGCTGCCGAGGGTCGCGATGTTTTCGAATTTGCTGGTACAGCTGGTCAACGGACTCGCCGACGCGTCGACGCTGTTTCTCGTCGCCGCCGGTTTGTCGCTGATCTTCGGCGTGACACGTATCGTCAACTTCGCGCACGGCTCGTTCTATATGTTCGGCATCTATGTCGCGTATAGCATCGCGAGCCGTTTCGGGCACACGGCGGTCGGCTTCTGGCTGTCGGTGCTGGCTGCGGCGCTGGTGGTCGCGGTGCTGGGCGCGCTGGTCGAGATGGTGGTTCTGCGCCGCATCTACCAGGCGCCCGAGCTGTTTCATCTGCTCGCCACGTTCGCGCTGGTGCTGATCTTTCGCGATGCCGCGCTGTGGCTGTGGGGCCCGGAAGACCTGTTCGGTCCACGTGCGCCGCATCTGGCGGGCGCGGTCGATTTCCTCGGCCATCCGCTGCCTACCTACGACATTGCCTTGATCGTGATCGGTCCCGTGGTGTTGCTGCTGCTCTGGTACGCGTTGACACGCACGCGCTGGGGCACGCTGGTGCGCGCCGCCACGCAGGATCGCGAGATGCTTGGCGCGCTCGGCATCAATCAGGCGTGGCTGTTTACCGGTGTGTTTTTCGTCGGCGCGTTTCTCGCCGGGTTGGGCGGTGCCCTGCAAGGGCCGCGCATGTCGGCGAATCTGTCGCTGGATCTGGAGACGATCGGCAACGCTTTCGTGGTGGTGGTGGTCGGCGGCATGGGTTCGATTCCGGGGGCGTTCATTGCCGCGCTGATCATCGCGGAGATCAAGGCGCTGTGCATCGGCATCGGCCACGTGACGATCTTCGGCGTCGGTCTGTCGCTGAGCCGCTTCACGCTGGTGGCTGAATTCGTCGTGATGGCGGTCGTGCTGGTGGTGCGTCCGTGGGGTCTGCTCGGCCGCGCGAGCGCCGCGGTTCGTGGCATGGCGGCGCCGGAAACGCCTTTGCGTCCGGCGGGCAAACGGCTCAAATGGCTGGCCGCTATCGCGTTGCTGGTTCTCGTGCTGGCGCCGCTCGCGGCCAACGCATTTCCGTACATGCCCGTATTGCTGGTCGAGATCCTGATCGCCGTGCTGTTCGCGACCAGTCTGCATTTCATCATGGGACCGGGCGGCATGCATTCGTTCGGCCACGCCGCCTACTTCGGACTGGGCGCATACGGCGCCGCGCTATTCCTCAAAGTATTGAATTTGCCGATGGAAGCCGCGTTGCTGCTCGGCCCGCTATTGGCGGTGGCCGGCGCGCTGGTGTTCGGCTGGTTCTGCGTGCGCCTCTCCGGTGTCTATCTCGCGATGCTGACGCTCGCGTTCGCGCAGATCGTCTGGTCGGTGGTGTTCCAGTGGGACGACGTGACGGGCGGCAGCAACGGCATTCTCGGTTTGTGGCCGTCGAACTGGTTGTCGTCGCCGGTGGCCTTTTACTACGTGACGCTCGCCTGCGCCGTGGTCGGCGTGTGGCTGTTGCGCAAGATGTTGTTCTCGCCGCTGGGTTACGCCATGCGGGCCTCGCGTGATTCCGTGCTCCGCGCCGAGGCGATCGGCATCGACGTGAAACGCGTGCAATGGGCCGCGTTCGTGATCGCGTCGCTGTTCTGCGGACTCGCCGGATCGCTCTATGCCTTCTCGAAGGGCACGATTTCGCCGGAAGTGATCAGCGTGAGCCGTTCGGTGGACGGCCTCGTGATGGTGCTGCTCGGCGGCTTGCAGACACTCACCGGGCCGATTGTGGGCGCGGCCGTGTTCACGTGGCTGCAGGACACCGTCGCGCGGCAAACCGACTACTGGCAGGCGCTGCTGGGCTTCGCGATCCTGCTGTTGGTGATCGCGTTTCCGCAGGGGATCGTCGGCTTCATTCGCGAGCGTTTCGGCGACGATACCGCCGACCCGGCTGAAAAGAGCGCCGTCCCGCCTGCTCAGCGCGCGGCGATCAAGGAGGGGCTATGAGCTTGCTGCGCGTCAGCGGTCTCTCCAAATCGTTCGGCGGCCTCAAGGCGGTCGAGAACGTTTCCTTCGATCTCGAAGCGGGTCAATTGCTGGCCCTGCTCGGGCCGAACGGTGCGGGCAAGTCCACCTGTTTCAACATGGTCAACGGTCAGTTGACGCCTTCGTCCGGATCGATTCGTCTCGACGGTCATGAACTGGTCGGCATGCGTCCGCGCGACATCTGGCGGCTGGGCGTGGGGCGCACGTTTCAGATTGCCGCGACCTTCAACTCCATGACCGTGATCGAGAATGTGCAGATGGCGCTGGTCTCGCGCGAACGCCAGACCTTCGGGCTATGGAAGCCCGCCCGTTCGCGCTACGCCGACGAAGCCCTCGCGCTGCTCGACCAGGTCGGCATGGCCGCGGACGCGAACCGTGCGTGCGGCGTGCTCGCTTATGGCGATGTGAAGCGTGTGGAACTCGCGATTGCGCTGGCCAATCGCCCCAAGCTGCTGCTGATGGATGAACCCACCGCCGGCATGGCGCCGAAGGAGCGCAACGAGCTGATGGCGCTGACCAAACGTCTGGTCACCGAACACCAGATCGGCGTGCTGTTCACCGAGCACAGCATGGACGTCGTATTCGCCTACGCCGATCGCATGATCGTGCTCGCGCGCGGCAAGCTGATTGCCGAAGGCGACGCCGAGACGATCCGAAACGACCCGCGCGTGCAGGAAGTCTATTTCGGCACCGGTAAGACCTTCCAGCCGCACGCACCGCTGCACGACGCAGCCGGCGGCCATCAAGGCCAGGGAGCATTGCAATGAGCGAGCCGATGCTGAAAGTCTCCGGCCTCAACGCGTTCTATGGCCGCGCACATATTCTGTTCGACGTCGGGCTCGAAGTCGGCCGCGGCGAAGTCGTGGCGCTAATGGGCCGCAACGGCGCGGGCAAATCGACCACGATGAAAGCGGTGATGGGCCTGCTGCCGCGCCGTCACGGCGAAGTGAGTTTTCGCGGTCAGAACATCACGGCGTTGCCGCCATACAAGATCGCGCGTATGGGCATGGGCTTCGTGCCCGAGGATCGTCGCGTGTTCGCGGATCTGACCGTGATGGAGAACCTCGACACCGGCCGTCAGCCGCCGCGCGAAGGCGCACCGCAATGGACGCCGGAAAAATTGTTCCGCCTCTTTCCCAATCTCGGCGAAATGCCGCAACGTCCGGGCGGCCAGATGAGCGGCGGCGAGCAGCAGATGCTCACCGTGTCGCGCACCCTGATGGGCAATCCGTATCTGGTGCTGCTCGACGAACCGTCCGAAGGCGTGGCGCCGGTGATCGTCGAACAGATGGCGAACATGATTCTCGAACTCAAGCGCGAAGGGCTGTCGATCCTGTTGTCCGAACAGAACCTGCACTTCGCCGAGCTCGTCAGCGACCGCGCGTACGTGCTCGAAAAAGGGCAGATCCGCTTCAGCGGCACGATCGGCGAACTCGCGCAGAACGAAACAGTGAGGCGCGCTTATCTGAGCGTGTGAATCCATCGGCGCGTGCGAATCACACGCGGTCGCGCATCGCGGGCGCCGGACAGTCGTTGCGAAAGGAGAAGCAGATGGCAGCAGAGACGTTGACAGGCTTGTCGGGCAAGGTCGCGGTAACGAACATCGGGCTGCTGTTATCCGGCGATATCGACCAGCCGATTCTCGACGCGAACACGCTGGTGATCGACGACGGCGTGATCGTCGCGGTCGGCCGCGAAAAGGACTGCGATCTCGAAGGCGCGCGCACGACGGTCGATTGCAAAGGCACGACGGTCGCGCCAGGTCTGATCGACTCGCATGTGCATCCCGTTTTCGGCGACTGGACGCCGCGCCAGAATCAGATGGGCTGGATCGAATCGAATCTGAACGGCGGCGTGACCACGATGATTTCCGCCGGCGAAGTGCATTTGCCCGGCCGCCCAAAAGACGTGCTCGGCGTGAAGGCGCTCGCCATTACCGCGCAACGTTCGTTCGAAGGCATGCGCGGTGCGGGTGTCGGCGGCGGCGTCAAGGTGATGGCGGGCGCTCCGGTGATCGAGAAGGGCATGGTCGAGGAGGACTTCAAGGAGCTTTCGGAAGCGGGCGTCAGGCTGCTCGGCGAAGTCGGCCTAGGCAGTGTGAAGGGCGGCGAAGAAGCCGCGCAGATGGTGGCGTGGGCGCGCAAGTACGGCATTCAGAGCACGATTCACACGGGCGGTCCGTCGATTCCCGGCTCGGGCCTGATCGATCGTGACGTGGTGCTCGCCGCCGACGCGGACGTGATCGGCCACATCAACGGCGGGCATACGTCGCTGTCTTACCGGCATGTCTGCGATCTGTGCGAGCAGTCGAGCCGTGCGCTGGAAATCGTCCACAACGGCAATGAACGGATCGCCTTGCTGACCGCGCGTCATGCGATCGAATTGAAGTGTCCACACCGGATCATTCTCGGCACGGATAGTCCCGCCGGTTCCGGCGTGCAACCGCTGGGCATTTTGCGGATGATCGCGCTGATCGCGAGCCTCGCCGACGTGCCCGCGGAAATCGCCTTCTGCTTCGCGACGGGCAACACCGCGCGTCAACGTAATCTGCGCCAAGGGCTGATCGAAGTGGGCCGTCCCGCCGACCTCGTCTTCATGGACCGCGCGCAACACACTGCCGCCGATACGCTGCTCGAAAGCGTGCAGCTCGGCGATATTCCGGGCGTGGGCATGGTGATGATCGACGGGCTGATTCGCTGCCGGCGCAGCCGCAATACGCCACCGGCCACCGAAGTGCCGGTGGTGCTGTGAACGCCGATCGTACGGCTCGCGCAGCGGGGCTGGCACGCTCATGAACCGCCCCGCGCCTCTTACGCTGAAGGTGAACGGCGCGACGCATCTCGTCAGCGCCGCGGCCGACACGCCGCTGCTCTATCTGCTGCGTAACGACCTCCTACTGAACGGTCCGAAATTCGGCTGCGGTCTCGGCGAATGCGGCGCGTGCACGGTCCTGCTCGACGGCATGCCGACGCGCGCGTGCGTCACCACGGCAAAGGTCGCGTTGGGCCGCGAAATCACTACGCTCGAAGGACTCGGTACGCGCGCCGCGCTGCATCCGGTGCAGCAGGCGTTTATCGAAGAGCAGGCCGCGCAGTGCGGCTATTGCCTGAACGGCATGATCATGACGGCCAAGGCGCTGCTCGATCGCGATCCGCATCCGAGCGTCGAGACGATCCGGCGCGAGTTGTCGCGCAATCTGTGCCGTTGCGGCACGCATGTCGAGATCGTGCGCGCGGTGCAGCGCGCCGCTGAATTGCTCGCGGCGCAATCCGCCGTGCATGAAGGAGCGCGTGCATGACCGGCCCGGACTTCAGCGTCGATCGACGCGCCGCGCCACCTTCGCGACAACAGCTCTATGACGCGCAGAGCGTGCTGATCGTCACGCGGCCGCCGCAGGCGCCGGTCAAGCCGGCAATCGGTCAGCCGGGTTCGCGTTCGTCGTTCGTGCCGACCGAGGCGGACCTGTTCCTCGTGGTGCGCGACGACGGCAGCGTGGTCGCGTTCAACGGTCACGTCGATCTCGGCACCGGCATCGGCACGGCGCTCGCGCAGATCGTCGCGGAAGAACTGGATGTGCCGTTGACACGCGTGTCGATCGTGCTCGGCCATACGCGTGAAGCGCCGAATCAGGGGCCGACGATCGCCAGCGCGACGATCCAGATATCGGCGGTGCCATTGAGACACGCCGCGGCGCAGGCGCGGCAATTTCTGCTGGCTGAGGCGGCGGCGCGGTTCAGCGTGAGCGTTGAGCAACTCGACGTGCGTGACGGTGTGGTTTTTCAACGTGACGGCGGTACTGCCGCGAAAGGCATCGGCTACGGCGATCTGGTGAGCGGGAAACGTGTCGAACTGAAGCTCGATACGAACGCGCCGCTGAAGTCGCCGGACACCTACAGAATCGTCGGCAAGAGTGCGCCGCGCGTCGATATTCCCGCGAAGGCCACCGGCGAATTGAGTTTCGTGCATGACGTACGCGTGCCGGGCATGTTGCACGGTCGAGTGGTGCGTCCGCCCTATGCCGGTGTCGCGCAGGGCGACTTCATGGGCAACAGCCTGCTTCGCGTGGATGAAGATTCCGTTAGCGATTTGCCCGGTATCGTGAAGGTCGTCGTGATTCGCGACTTCGTCGGTATCGTGGCGGAGCGTGAGGAAATCGCGCAGCAGGCCGTGAAGCGGCTGCGCGTGCAATGGAAAGCGGTTGAAGGTCTGCCAGCGCTCGAGACCAGCGAGGAAGTGGAAGCGGCGTTGCGCGCGAACCCGGCCAAACGGCGCGATCTGGTGATCGAAGGCGACGTCGATGCAGTGCTGGCGCAAGAGTCCGGTCGCAAGCTGGAACGCACTTACGTGTGGCCATTTCAGATGCACGCATCGATCGGACCTTCGTGCGCGGTGGCCGACTATCGCGAGGGCGCGTTGAAGGTCTGGTCGGGCACGCAGAATCCGCATTCGCTGCGCGCCGATCTCGCATTGCTGATGAGCATGGACGAAGCGCACATCGAGATCGTGCGGATGGATGCGGCCGGCTGCTACGGCCGCAATTGCGCGGACGATGTCGCCGCCGACGCCGCGCTGCTCTCGCGCGCCGCCGGCAGTCCGGTGCGCGTGCAACTTTCGCGCGAGGACGAGCATGCGTGGGAGCCGAAAGGCGCCGCGCAATTGATGGACGTGCGCGGCGCGTTGAATGCCGGGGGCGAACTGGCCGCATACGACTTTGCGACGCGCTATCCGTCCAACGATGCGCCGACGCTGGCGCTGCTCCTGACCGGCACGATCGCCGCGCAGCCGCAGGTGTTCGAAATGGGCGACCGCACGGCCGTGCCGCCGTACGATTACAGCACCATGCGTATCGTTTGCGACGACACGCCGCCGATCGTGCGCGCGTCGTGGTTGCGCGGCGTGTCCGCGTTGCCGAACACGTTCGCGCACGAGTCGTTCATCGACGAACTCGCGGCGCAGGCGGGTGTCGATCCGGTCGAGTTTCGTCTGAAGCACCTGCGCGATCCACGCGCGATCGAGCTGGTCAAAGCCGTCGCGGAGAAAGCCGGGTGGCAGCCGCATAGCGCCGAACTCAAAGAGGATGAAGGCGACATCGCACGCGGGCGGGGTTTCGCTTATGCCCGCTACGTGCATAGCAAATTTCCCGGCTTCGGCGCGGCGTGGTCTGCGTGGGTGGCCGATGTCGAAGTCAATCGCAAGAGCGGCGAGCTGGCGGTGACGCGCGTGGTGGTCGGCCAGGATACCGGCACGATGGTGAATCCCGACGGCGTGCGTCATCAGATACACGGCAACGTGATTCAGGCGACGAGCCGCGCGCTGAAAGAACGTGTGACGTTCGGCGAGAATGCGGTGACGAGCCAGGAGTGGGGCGCGTATCCGATTCTGACCTTCCGCGAAGTGCCCGTGATCGATGTGGTGATGATGCCGCGCCACGGCGAGCCGCCGATGGGCGCGGGCGAATCCGCGTCGCTGCCCGGCGCGGCTGCGATCGCCAATGCGCTCTTCGATGCCACGGGCGTGCGTTTTCGCCGGCCGCCTTTCACACCGGAGACGATCCGCGCCGCGCTTGCCGATGCGCAAGCCGAAGACAAGGCGGCACGCAGGAAGAGGCGCTGGCGATTGGGTTTTTTAGGCACTTTCGCGGCGGGCGCAGTGGGTTGGCTCGGCGCATTTTCGCTCGCGCCGCACGCTATCGCACCGATCACGCCGCCACTGGCGAGCGCGTTTCCGGCCGATCTCGTGGCGCGCGGCAAACTGCTGGCGTCGCTCGGCAATTGCGCGGTCTGCCATACCGCGCACAACGGCGTGCCGAACGCCGGCGGCAAACCGCTCGATACGCCCTTCGGCACCGTGTACAGCACCAACATCACGCCGGACGGCCTGACCGGCATCGGCAACTGGTCGCTCGAAGCGTTCATGCGGGCGATGCGGCAAGGCATCAGCCGCGATGGACATCGTCTCTATCCGGTCTTCCCGTACACCTCGTTCCAGAACACTTCCGACGACGATCTGAAAGCGCTCTACGCCTACCTGATGGCGCAAACGCCAGTGCGCTCGCGCCCGCCGGAAACGAAGCTGGCGTATCCGTTCAGCGTGCGTCCGCTCATGGCCGCATGGAACGGACTCTTTCTCGGACGCACGGCTTTCGCCGCCAGCGCGACGCAAAGCGCGCAATGGAATCGCGGCGCGTATCTGGTGAATGGGCTCGGCCATTGCAGCGCGTGTCATACGCCGCGCAATGCATTCGGCGCCGAGAAAGCCGGCGCGGCATTCATGGGCGGCGGTGTCGCCGAAGGCTGGGAAGCGCCCGCGTTGTCGACGCTTTCGAACGCGCCCGTGCCCTGGAGCGAGGAAGAACTGTTCAGCTATTTGCGCTCCGGCCACGCACCGCTGCACGGCGTCGCGGCGGGGCCGATGGCGCCCGTGGTCGGCGATCTGGCGGCGCTGCCCGACAGCGATATTCGCGCAATGGCCACCTATCTCAGTTCGCTCAGCCCGTTGGAACCGAACGCCGATCCGGTCGCGGTCGCACGCCAGGTTGAACAGGCGAGCGCGATCTCAGGCGCGCCGACTGGCCTCGGCGCGCGACTCTTCGACGGCGCGTGCGCCGCCTGTCATCACACCGGTAGCGGGCCGCAATTGTTCGGCGCGCATCCATCGCTCGCGCTCAACACGAATCTGCACAGCGCGACGCCTGATAACCTGATTCGCGTGATTCTCGACGGCATCGGCTCGCCTGCGCGGCCCGAACTCGGTACGATGCCGGCTTACCGCGACAGTTTCAACGACGCCCAGGTGGCCGAGCTCGTGTCGTACCTGCGTCAGCAATTCGCCGGTGGCAAGCCGGCCTGGCAGAACGTCACGGCGAGCGTCGCCCGGATTCGCGCGACGGCGCGCGTCGATTGAGTCGATGAGCCGATTGGGTCGAGATGGATCGAGATAAATCGCGAGCCGCTCGAACACCTGATAACAACGACCAGCATTCCCGCAATCCTTTTGATAACGGAGAAACGCATGACCACGCGCGCAGGATGGATTTCTCGCCTCATGGTGCCGACCGTACTGTCGTTCGCCGCTTTGAGCGCGAGCGCACAGCAGACCATCAAGATCGGCGAGATCAATAGTTACAAGGCGCAGCCCGCCTTTCTCGGGCCTTACAAGAACGGCTGGAATCTCGCGCTCGACCAGGTGAATGCCGCGGGCGGCGTACTCGGCAAACAACTCGAAGTGGTATCGCGCGACGACAACGGCAATCCCGGCGACACGATTCGCGTCGCGCAGGAACTGATCGCGCGCGAGCAGGTGCAATTGCTGTTCGGCGGCTTTCTCTCGAACACCGGCCTTGCACTGGCCGACTTCTCGAAGCAGAAGAAGATTTTCTTCCTTGCTGCTGAACCGCTGACCGACAAGATCGTGTGGGCCGACGGCAACAAATACACGTACCGTTTGCGTCCTTCCACATATATGCAGGTGGCGATGCTCGTGCCGGAAGCGGCCAAGCTGAAGAAGAAGCGCTGGGCGCTGGTCTATCCGAACTACGAGTACGGGCAGTCGGCGGTGGCGACCTTCAAGAAACTGCTGACGGCGGCGCAGCCCGATGTGCAGTTCGTCGCAGAACAGGCCACGCCGCTCGGCAACGTCGATGCGGGCGCGGTGACGCAGGCGATCGCCGATGCCAAGCCGGACGCGATTTTCAACGTGTTGTTCGGCGCCGACCTCGGCAAGTTCGTGCGTGAGGGCAATACGCGCGGACTCTTCAAGGATCGCAGCGTGGTGTCGCTGCTCACGGGCGAGCCGGATTATCTCGACCCGCTGGGCGCGGAAGCGCCGACCGGCTGGATCGTCACGGGCTACCCGTGGTATTCGATCGATACGGCGGCCAACAAGAAGTTTGTCGATGCCTATCAGGCCAAGTACCACGACTATCCGCGGCTCGGCTCGGTGGTGGGGTATTCGGCGTTGATGTCGATTGCCGCGGGGATCAAGAAGGCCGGGTCGGTCGATCCGGATAAGCTCGCCGCCGCGTTCAAGGGCCTCGGCGTGGAGACGCCCTTCGGGCCGATCACCTATCGGGCCCAGGACAATCAGTCCACCATGGGCGCATACGTCGGCGTGACGGGGTTGAAAGACGGCAAGGGCGTGATGACGTCCTACCGGTATATCGATGGCGCGAGCGTTCAGCCGTCGGATGCCGAGGTCAAGAAGCTGCGGCCCGCCGAGTGAGGTCGTGACGCCTGCGGCGCGCGGCGCCGCAGGCGGTGGCGCGATGCACGACGTTCGAACTCGCGGCCACTTGCGGGTCGAGGCGGCCGGCGACCGCAGGTCTATGCGGCCACCCACGCGCGCGTCAACGCGGCCCCCAAGAGGCAACGCGCGGCGACAAGCGGAGAATCGGAGGACTACTCCTCCGCGTCGTGCTCGATCACGAATCGCTTCAGATAAGCCAGTACGGCGGCTTCGACCGCGCGATGATCCGCGGTGCTCTTGGAGCCCGCATTTTCTTCGTCGCCGAACAGGGTGGAGGGCGCGTTGTGCACGTCCACTTCCTGGCCTTCGCGAAAGACGCGAATCTCATGGACGTCTTCGGCGTATTCGGCGATCCAGTGCACGCCTTCAATATGCGCGCCTGCGCGAACGGTAGGGATTTTCATGGACGTCTCCCGTCGGGTCGGACCACGCGCCAACCCTTGCCAATACCATACGCTGTCCAACTGACCGGCGCGAGTTCTGTCCGCCGGTTTCTTGATGTTTCGCCGCGATTCCGCGCATTCCTCGAATTTTTGCCACCGTTCGAGCTCCGCTTCGCAATTCCTTGCGCCGGGCGCGAGGGCGCCGGCTTCATCGCATGAGGGCGCTTTGGTGGGGACTGCCCGGCGCGCCGCGCTGCGGCACACCCGTTGCTGCATGACATGGGCCACAACCAACCGGAGAATGTCATGCCCGAACAGAAAACCCTCAAGCGTGCCCACGCCGACAAGCGCGCGGGCAAGTCGTCGAGCACCCAGGCCGGCGAATTCGTCAAGGAACAGGTCGACAAGGTGCGTGCCGGCAAGCACGGCGTCAGGTCGGCCAAGCAGGCGATTGCGATTGGGCTGTCGGAAGCGCGGCGCGCGGGCGTCGCCGTGAAGTCGCCCAAGAAGGGCGCTGCGAGCGAGTCCGCGCGCAAGAAAGCCGCCACGGATAAAGCCGCGGGTCAGCACAAGAGCACCACGAAGAAGAGCGCGGAGTCGACGGCGAAACGCTCGCGCGCCGCCACCAATGCATTGAAGCGTGAGGGAAGCGCCGGCGCATCGCGCACGGCGCTGTCGAAACAGACAAAGACGGCCGCGGCCAAACGTCCGGCGGCGAGCCGTTCCGCTGCAGCGAAGAAGGCCGCCGCGACGAAGGGTGCTGCGGGCCGCTCTGCGGCGGCCAAGAAGGCGGCCCATACGAGGGCTTCGCGCGCGCACCATTGATAGCGCGCGTTCGGGGCGCATCTGGCGCGCGTTTGCCAGGCATTTGCCGATCAGGCGGCGCACACGATGCGCGCCGCCTGATCGAGTGCTGAATTACTGCACCGTAGCCAGCACGTCGCCCACGGTCTTGAAGATGTGCGCAATCTGCTCTTCGTTGATGATGAGCGGCGGCGAGAACGCGAGGATATCGCCCGTAAAGCGCACCAGCACGCCCGCTTCGAAGCATTTGACGAACGCCTCGTAAGCACGCGCGCCCGGCGCGCCGTCGCGCGATTCGAGCTCCACGCCGGCGATCAGGCCGAGGTTGCGCACGTCCTTCACATGCTTCGCGCCGCGCAGCGAGTGGGCGGCCGCTTCGAACGTCGGCGCGAGCGTCGCGGCGCGTTCGAACAGACCCTCGCTGCGATACAGGTCGAGCGTGGCAATCGCGGCTGCCGTGGCGGCCGGGTGAGCCGAATACGTATAGCCGTGGAACAGTTCGATCGCGCCTTGCGCGCCGCTGTTCACGATCGTGTCGTGGATCGTGCGGCTTGCGGCCACCGCGCCCATCGGGATCGCAGCATTGTTGATCGCCTTCGCCATCGTGATCAGGTCTGGCGTGACGCCGAAGTATTCGCTCGCCGTAGCCTTGCCGACGCGGCCAAAACCGGTAATCACTTCGTCGAAAATCAGCAGGATGCCGTGCTTCGTGCAGATCTCGCGCAGCTTTTGCAGATAGCCTTGCGGGGGAATCAGCACGCCCGTCGAGCCGGCCACCGGTTCGACGATCACGGCGGCGATCGTGGATGCATCGTGCAGCGTGACGATGCGCTCCAGTTCTTCGGCGAGATGCGCGCCCCAGGCCGGCTGGCCTTTCGAGAACGCGTTCTGTTCGAGGTTATGCGTGTGCGGCAGGTGGTCGACTGCGGGCAGCAGCGCGCCCGAGAAGGTCTTGCGGTTCGTGGCGATGCCGCCGACCGAGATGCCGCCAAAGCCCACGCCGTGATAACCGCGCTCGCGGCCGATCAGGCGGGTACGCTGGCCTTCGCCGCGCGAACGGTGATAAGCCAGCGCGATTTTCAGCGCGGTGTCGACCGATTCCGAACCCGAGTTCGTGAAGAAGATGCGATCCAGACCTTCCGGCATCAGTTCGGCAACTTTCGTGGCCGCTTCGAAGGCGAGCGGGTGGCCCATCTGGAAAGTCGGCGCGAAATCCAGTTTGGAGAGCTGCTGGGTAATCGCAGCGATGATTTCCTCGCGGCCGTGGCCGGCATTCACGCACCACAGACCCGCGCAACCGTCGAGCACTTCACGCCCATCCGAGCTGCGGTAATACATGCCCTTGGCCGATTCCAGCAGGCGCGGCGCGGCCTTGAACTGGCGGTTGGCGGTAAAGGGCATCCAGAAAGACGACAGATCGTCGATGACAGGGCGCGAAGTCATGTGTGTTTCCTCGAAAGTGGATCCCCAGGGAGACTTCCTTTGGGGCGTAGCAAAACTGTAGCGTTCGCGGTTTAATGGCGGCATAAACAGTTGACGCAGTGTGGCGCTAACTGTGTTGGTGGATTCGCACTAACTGTGTCGATGCGCGCCGGACCGGGGGTCGGGCTCCGTCATTCGCCCGTTCAGCCGCCCGCCGCGGCCCGTTTTTCGTCCTGACCATGATCGAACTAGAACTCGAGCGCGACCGGCGCGCCGCTCCCACGCTCGTCGAGCAGGTGGTGCAAGGCTTCGCGCGCGCCATCGAGGCGCAGTCGCTGCGCGCCGGCGCGCTGCTGCCGTCGGTGCGCCAGCTGGCACAAAGCCACGACCTGAGCACCTTCACGGTCACGGAGGCGTACAACCGGCTCGTTTCGATGGGGCTCGTGGTCGCGCGGCGCGGTTCCGGCTATCGCGTGGCGGCGCGCTCGCAATCCACGCGGGTTGCCGCCACCGACTGGCAGCCGCCGAGCCTCACCGCAACCTGGCTCCTGTCCGACGTGTTCGCCGACCATTCCGTGCCGATCAAGGCGGGCGGCGGCTGGCTGCCGAGCGAGTGGATCAACGAAACCGGTTTGCAGCACGCGCTGCGGGCGGTAAGCCGGGTGCCGGCTGCGCGCCTTGGCGACTACGGGCATCCGTATGGATTCGTGCCGTTGCGCGAACGGATCGCCGAGCAACTCGACCGGCGCGGCTTGCCCGTGGATGTCGCCAATGTCCTGCTTACGCAAGGCGCGACCCAGGCGCTGGATCTGATCGTACGCACCCTGCTGCGCGCGGGCGACGCCGTGATCGTCGAAGATCCCGGCTATTGCAATCTGCTGCAGATTCTCAAGCTGGCGGGCCTCGAGGTGCATGGCGTGCCGCGCACGCCGGCGGGCGTCGATACGGACGTGCTCGAAGCGCTGGTCGCGCAGCACAAGCCGAAGGCGATCTTCGTCAATACCACGCTGCAGAATCCGACCGGCGCGACCTTCGGCATGTCGGCTGCGTTCCGCTTGCTGCAGATTGCCGAGCGTCAGCGCATGTGGGTGATCGAAGACGACGTGAGCCGCGAACTCGCGCCATCCGGCGCGCCGCTTTTCGCGGCCATGGAAGGCTTACAGCGCGTGCTCTACGTTGGCGGCTTTTCGAAGACGGTGACGCCGGGGCTGCGCTGCGGCTATGTGGTCGCCGAACGCGCCGTACTGCGTGAGCTGGCGCGTACGAAGATGGCGGTGGGTTTGACGTCGTCGGAGGCGATCGAGCGGATCGTCGACAAGGTGTTGCTGGAGGGGCGCTACGCGCGTCACGTCGAAGCCGTCAACGAGCGTCTCAAGCTCGCGCATGCGACCGTTGAGGAGCGGCTCGATTCGCTCGGTCTGGAGCTGTTTCACCGGCCGCGCGCGGGGCTGTTCCTGTGGGCGCGCTTGCCGGTCGACGCGGAGCGGGCCGGCGAAGTGGCGACGGCCGCGCTTTCACACGGCATCTGGCTCGCGCCGGGCTCCTACTTCCGTCCCGACGATGCCCCGAGCGCCTGGTTCCGCTTCAACGCGCCATATTCAACTGACGACGCGTTGTGGCGCTTCATCGAGCGGGTCGGGCAGGGCGTGTTATAGCGGTCGGGTTCACGCGCTCTGGCCGAGCAGCTTCAGCGCGATCGGATACAGCGACAGCACCAGCAGCAGCGCCATGGCCACGTTGAAGACACGCAGCCGCTTCGGGTCCGATAGCACCTGCCGCATGGCGGTGCCGAAACCTGCCCACAGGCAGATGCACGGAAAGCCGATCACGTAGAAGATCACCGCCATGGCGATGGCGTTCATGCTGTAGCTCTCGCTGAGGTGGATCGTCGTGGCGGCGGTCAGCACCATCATCCATGCCTTCGGATTGACCCACTGGAAGGCGATGGCTTCGTAGAACTTCATGGGCCGTCGCTCGCCTTTCTTTACCTTCAACTCACCCGAGGTGCCGATCTTCCACGCGAGGTAGAGCAGGTAAGCGACGCTCGCAACTTCGAGCACGGTGTACAGCACGGGAAAGTGGACGAAGGCTTCGCCCAGACCGATGCCGACCGACAGCATCAACAGCACGACGCCGGCGCTGATGCCGGACAGATGCGGCAGCGTGCGGCGAAACCCGAAGTTGACTCCGGAGGCCAGCAACATGGTGTTGTTCGGACCGGGCGTGATCGTGGTGACGAGCGCGAACAGGATGCCGGCGGGCAGCGCACTGAGACTGAGATAAGACATGAAATGCTCCGCTGTCGGACGAAAGGGGATGGGAGCATTCTAGCGATGGTGTCCGGTACAGTACCTGTACGGTTTTTGAGATGGTGTCCGGTACGGGTGGCCGCGATGATGGAGTTTGGGCGATCGCCGTTGGTCAAATGCAATGATAAGTCGTCGCTTATTCGTCAAGTTGATTGCTTAGGCCATCGCCACGTTGGATCGGAAAGATGCTCGGCAAAGTAATCGGACAGCGCCGCCACCTTCGCGGGCCGCGCACGCGCCGACGGCGTGACGAAGTAAAGGCCGCCTCTGGTCAGCGACCAGTCGGTGAGGATCGCTTCGAGTCGGCCATCGGCCAGATACTCGCCGGCGATGAATTCAGGCAGTTCGGCAATCGCCAGGCCGTCGAGCAGCGTGGGCAACAGCGCATCGGAATTCGTCACGCGCAGCGGGCCGGCGGGCATCACCGGCTCCTCCTCGCCCGCGTCGTTCGTGAAGCGCCAGACATCGCTGCGCGCGCGATACGCGTACGAGAGACATGGCCGATCCACCAGCTCGCGCGGATGCGCGGGCCGCCCTTCGCGCGCCAGATATTCGGGCGACGCCACCACGTATTGCGTCACCGCGCACAGCCGCCGCGCCACCAGCGACGAATCGGGCAACGCGGCAATACGCAACGCGGCGTCGAAGCCATCGGCGACCAGATCGACCGATGCATCCGATAGATGCAGGTCGATCGACACTTCCGGGTACGCGCGGAAGAAGCCCGGCAGCAGCGGCGCGACCCAGCGCAGCCCGAACGACATCGGCACGGCCAGGCGCACCAACCCGCGCGGCTGCACCGACATCTCACGCGCCGCGCTTTCCGCCTCCTCGGCCTGACGATAGATATCGCCAGCCTTCTCGCAGATCGTCCTGCCGAACTCGGTCAGCGACAGCTGCCGCGACGTGCGGTTAAAGAGCCGCGCGCCCAGACGATCTTCGAGGCGGGCCACGCCGCGCGAAACCGTCGCCACCGACACCCCCACCGCGCGGGCCGCAGCCGCGAACGATCCCTCCTCAGCGACCTTCGCGAACATCGCGAGTCCCTCGAAATCCGGCAGCCTCGCCATTTCCCCTCATCTTTGCATTTATGCAACGTTAGATTGCAATCAATTCTATTTAGAAAATACCCGGCCGTCGATATTCTCCTCACATCGCAGCACGCAACACCGAACCAGCCAACACCCACTTCCACTGAACGAACCGAAAGGAGCAAGACCATGGCACGCAAACTCGACAACAAGATCGCACTCGTCACCGGCGCAACCAGCGGCATCGGCCTCGCCACCGCGCAGCGCTTCGCCGCCGAAGGCGCGCACGTCTACCTCACGGGCCGCCGTCAGGCCGAACTCGACGCCGCCGTGAAAAGCATCCGCGAAGCGGGCGGCCAGGCGAGCGGCGTGCGTGTCGACTCCACGAAACTGAACGAGCTCGACGCGCTGTATGCGCAGATCAAGGACGAACAGGGCCGACTGGACGTGCTGTTCGCCAACGCCGGTGGCGGCTCGATGCTGCCGTTCGGCAACATCACCGAAGAACACTTCGACGACACCTTCAACCGCAACGTGAAGGGCGTGCTGTTCACGGTGCAAAAGGCGCTGCCGCTGCTGGCCAAGGGCGCGTCGGTGATTCTCACGGGTTCGACGGCGGGTAGCGCGGGCACGGCGGCGTTCAGCGTGTACTCGGCTTCGAAGGCTGCGGTGCGCTCGTTCGCACGCAACTGGATCCTCGACCTCAAGGACCGCCAGATCCGCGTGAACACGATCAGCCCGGGCGCGACCCGCACGCCGGGCCTGCTCGACCTGGCCGGCGACGACGCCGCACAGCGCCAGGGTCTCGCCGATTACCTGGCGGCGCAGATCCCGATGGGACGTCTGGGCGAACCGGACGAAATCGCGAGCGCCGCGCTGTTCCTCGCCTCGGATGACGCGAGCTTCGTCAACGGCATCGAACTGTTCGTCGATGGCGGTCAGCAGCAGATCTAAGCGTGGCCCGGCGCATGGATGCGGTTCTACGCGCCCCATGCGCCCGAACGGAGGTTCATCATGATCGAACATCGTCCTTTTCATTCGCTCGGCGCGATCAGGCGCGACTGGCTCGACGCGCGGCTGCATTTCGGCGTGGGCGTGAGCGGGCGCGCCGATCATCCGCCACTGGGTCCGCTTTACCTGTGGAACGACGATGAATTCGCACCGCGCTCGGGTTTCGGCCTGCATGTGCACCGCGACGTCGAGATCGTGACCTGGGTGCGCTCGGGCGCCATCACGCACGAAGACGACGCGGGCAATTGCGCCCGGCTGGTCGCCGATTCTGTGCAGGTCATAAGCGCGGGCGCGGCGATCTATCACGCCGAGCGCAATGAGGAACATGTGTCCGCGCGGCTACTCCAGATCTGGCTGCGTCCGCGCACGACGGGCGGTACGCCGCGTTGGGCGACGCGCGTCTGTTCGCGCGAATGTCGTGAAGGCTGCTTTATCACGCTGGCAAGCGGCAATGAGGATGATGTCCGCGCGGGCGCGCTGCCCATCAATGCCGACGCACGCGTGCGTATCGCGACGCTGCGCGAAGGCATGACAATAAAGCACGAGTTGCCGATGCCCGCCTCAGCTTATCTTGTTGCGGATCACGGGCGGCTCGATGTGGGATCTATCCAGCTCGCTGCGCGCGACGGCGCAGCCGTCCGGGATGAGGCTAAGCTAGATCTGATAGCGCATGACGATACGGATGTGATGATCGTCGAACTTTTGGGCTAAGGCGAATGAGCCTTGTTGTTGTGTGCGACTGTCACCGACCATATCTCGGCCGTTCGAGCCTCCGACCAAAATCGTCAACAATCGAGAACCGAAACCAAAGACAAAAACGAAAACAGAAACGGGCCATGAGTGCCGGGCGGCAGTCCTATGGGATATTCATGTGCGGTCGAGACAAGATGGAAAACGAGCGCCGCTGAGTGGTGGAAATACGTTTGCCTTCGTGAAGCGGGAGATGTCATGCGTAATCTTCAGCGTACCAAATGCGCCAGATCCTTTCGCATGCACGCGCCGCTCCGGGATATTGGTAAAGCAATGATCGATCAGCTCGCCAAACCTATACCTAAGTATCGGTTAGTGAGGCGACACTGACGATTTTTTCAGCGAGGCATCAGTGCCTCTTGAAAGTGTTTCATCGGAAATCGTATAGAGCCCGGCGCCAACCTTCTCTATGCTAAATCGCGCGTAACTGCTCTGTTGCAATTCAATCCGCGAAACAGTCAACACAATTGGAGTCTGGAATGAAGAGGACGATCGCATCAGTCCTTTGTATCGGCTATTTCGCTTTCGGCGTCGCGGCACATGCTGCCGATTCCGGCTACACGCCTCCTGGGCGGATTAGTCGAAAGGACGCGTCGTCGAGAGTCATTGGTCATTCCTTGCGGGAATAGCGGTTAGCACTCCGGCCGCACTTCACCGGATGTCGAATGCCGCGCAAAGTTCGTTCCGCGCGCTCTCACGCTCGAAGAAATTCCCGGCGTGATCGAAGAATTGCGTCGCATTGCGGCGCTTGCGAAACCGCGCGGGCTTCCTGTTCGAGGTGCTCGATGCCATCGGTTCGGTTTGGGACGCTGGCCACATCGCGGTGCGTCTTTCGCCCGGAAGCTCGTACGGCACGATGTCCGATAGCGATCCGCATGCCACGTTCGGCTATGTCGCGCGTCGTCTGGATGCCTATGGTCTCGCGTATCCGCATGCGGTCGAGCCGAGAGTGCGCGGTAACGATGACGTCGCCGCGTCGGCCTCGGCTAGAGACTTGCGTCGCGTCTTCAAAGGCACACTCATCGCGGCGGGTGGCTTTACTGCGGATAGCGCGCAGCGCATCATTGAAGCAGGCGACGCCGATCTCGTCGCGTTCGGGCGCCTGTTTATCTCCAATCCGGATCTGCCGGAGCGACTGCGCGTCGCGGCGCCATTGAACCACTACGACCGCTCGACGTTCTATGGCGGCGATGCGCGCGGTTACACCGATTATTCCTTCCATAGTGCAGCGCCGGTTATCCAAGGAGGGAGCGAGCATCGTAACCGGCCCCGCCCCAGGATCGCCTGCCGCGGGGCCGAGTTGTTCCTGCGGATTGCGTTGACAGAGACCGATCGGCAACGGCAATTTCATCGACCAGGTTCTGGCGCGATAGACTTCCAACTGAAAACATCTTAGCCACTATACGGACTTCACGATCCTTCAAGGAAAAGCAGCCACATGGACCGGATGGCAGCAATGGAAACTTATGTCAGTGTCGTGGAGGCAGGTTCATTCTCGGCGGCCGCAAAACGGCTTAGGCTCGGGCAGCCGGCCGTCTCGAAGTCGATCGCGCAACTCGAAGAGCGGCTCGGCGTGCGACTCCTGCTGCGCTCCACACGCGGCCTGACACCCACCGATGCCGGTCAGCGGTTCTACGAGCACGCGCGGCGCGCAATCGAAGAAGTGGATGTTGCTGAACAGGTGGTGCGCGACGCGTCTACCGGACTGTCGGGCGTGCTACGCATCAGCGCCGCGGTGACGTTTGCACGCCTGCACATCCTGCCGGCGCTCAAGACCTTTATGAACCGCCACCCGAATCTGCAGATTGATATCGTGCTGGACGACCGCACCATCGACCTGCTCGAACAAGGCGTGGACGTTGCATTGCGCATGGGCTCGCTCGACGATTCGGCCATGACCGCGCGTCGCATTGGGCGGAGCCGGAGGCTGGTCGTCGGCACGCCCGGCTACTTCGCCGAAGCAGGCGTGCCGAAATCGCCCGCGGATTTGAGCCAGCACCAGGCCGTGGTTTATTCGTTGCGCGGCGGGGGCGAATCCTGGGCGTTCAGCCAGCACGGCAAGGAAGTAGCAGTGGTCGTGTCAGGACGCGTCAGTGTCAGCGCCGCCGAGGGCATCCGCACGACGGTGCTCGGCGGCATGGGTCTCGCGATCGCATCGGAATGGATGTTTTCTCCGGAACTTGCCGATGGTACGGTCAAAGCGGTGCTGACCGACTGGGAATTGCCCCTGATCGACCTTTGGGCGGTATTCCCTGCCGGACGCCTGGTGAGTGCGAAGGCGCGCGCCTTCGTCGCTTTCGTGGAGGAGGTACTGGGCGTCGCGTCTGCCGGCAATGCCGGCACGCCCTCAGAACCCTAGCTTGCCAATCGACGCGCCGCCGTCGACGTACAGCGTCTGACCGGTCATGAAGGCGGCTACGTCAGAGAGCAGAAACGCGATCGTCCCGGCAATTTCACCGGGCTTGCCGAAGCGGCCCATGGGCACTGCCGACAGATAGCGCTGCTCGCCCTCGCTTCCCGGTGGGTTGTTCGCGCGGAACAGCTCGGTCTCGGTCGGACCGGGCGCGATGGCATTCACCGTAATGCCCGTGTCGGCTAGTTCCAGCGCCCAGGAACGTGCAAAACTCACCAGCGCCGCTTTCGCCGCTGCATAGGCAGTGCGCTGCGTCATGCCGAGAATCGTCAGGCTGGAAATGTTCACGACCCGTCCCCAGCCCCGGGCCCGCATACCGGGAAGCAACGCCTGAACGGTCTGGACCGCCGGATGGAGGTTCAGCGCGAGGACGTCGTCGAGATCGTCGAGCGCGACTTCACCCAGACGTTGTGGCCTGACCAGCGCAACATTGTTTACCACGCCGTCAAACGAATGCCGGCGCACCAGATCCCGGAGCACGGCGGCGGTTGCATCACGATCGGCGAGATCGACACGGACCAGTTCACCCGGAAAATCGCTTGCTTCACGCGCGAGGCCAACGACACGGTGGCCGTCGCCAATCAGGCGCTCTGTCAGCGCGAGACCGATGCCTTTGGTCGCGCCGGTAACGAGAAAAGTACGCTGTGTCATCAAATGTCCTTTAAGAACAGGAAGGAATCGAAAAGCCGCGGCGGGTTCTCCGGCGCGGCGTAGTGACCGGTTAGCCTTTAGCGCTGAGCGGTAAGGCTCAGGCGTTGGCGGTCGCTTTTTCCAGAACCGGGAACATATGCGACGGGTCGGGACGACGCGTGTAGTCCGGATTGACCTCGGAATACAGCACGATGCCGTCCTGTCCGATGACATAGCGCGCCGGCATCGGCAAGGTCCAACTGGGATCGTTGTTGAACGTCGGCAGATCGTTCTTCAGGTTCCTGTAAAGCTCGACCAGATAGTCGGGCAGCGTGAAACGCAGCCCGAAGTCGGCGCCCGTCTGACCGTTCACGTCGCTCAGCACCGGAAAACCCAGTTCGTTGGTGCGCACCGACTTGCGGCTATTGACCGGCGTCTGCGGTGAGATCGCCACGACGTTCGCGCCATATGTCTGAATCTGCGGCAGCACTTCGTTGATCGCCTGCAATTCGATATTGCAGTACGGGCACCAGACGCCGCGATAGAACGTCACGACCAGTGGCCCCTTCACGAGCAGCGCTGCGGAAGACACGTCGTTGCCATCCTGATCTTTCAGGTTGAAATGCGGAGCGCGGTCGCCGGCCTTAATGGCTCGGGCAGCCTGCCCGCTCGCAATCAGTTCTGCCGTGGCGCGTTCCATCACCGGATGAATCGCCGGCGGTGCGTTGAACGGCGGCTTGCCCGCCTTGAAGTCGGCCCTGAATGCGTCGAGTTTTTCCTGCAGTGACATGAGTGTTCTCCGTCGAGAGAAATAGAGGAATTGAGGAACCAACGAGCCGGTGGATTCAGGCTACGTTCTGCGCTGCCGCAGTGCGCGCCACTTCGGCCGCACTGATACCTTCGAGCGCCAGGCCGTAGCCGATGCCTTCGTCGATCACGCGACGCAGCCGCTGGGTCAGACCGATGCGGGTGTATTTGGTGGTGAGCGGGGGCTGCTTTGCGATAGTCGCGGCGATGGCATGCGCGCGATCCAGCAGTTGATCCGCAGGCACGATCTCGTTGACCACGCCCAGCGACTTCGCTTCCGCAGCAGCGAGTTTTTGCTGCGTGAGCACGAAGTACCGGCCGCGAATGCTGCCGATCATTTCCGGCCAGAGTAGATGGATACCATCGTTGGGAGCGATGCCAAAGGCGGCATGAGGCATGTCCTGGAACACCGTCTCGGGTGTCGCCACCACGATATCGCACAACAGGACGTATTCCGAATGCAGCAGGACCGGGCCGTTCAGCGCGGCGATCATCGGGACTTCGATGTCCAGGATATTCATCAGGATCTTGCGACCTTCGCGGAAGATCTTGTCATAGCCACGCGGCGTAAAGAAATCAAAACCTTCCGGCGAGATCGCGTCCATGAATGCGTCGCCGCTACCTGTCAGGATGACCACGCGGTTATCTGGGTCTTCGCCGACCTGGTGGAACATGTCGGTGAACTGTTCATGCGTATGGCCGTTGAAGACGAGCTTCGCGCCGTCGGTATGGAAACGCACTTCGAGCACGCCGTCCGGCGTACGGGTCAGTTTGGCGTTGGGGTAAGCGTCTTTATAGCGGTCGAACGTGGACATGGCTGCTCCTGGGTGAACTTCGGTATGGGGCTAGACGGGGGCCGCAAGGGGCTCCCCGAGACGGCTTAGGCAGCGACCGGTTTGGTCCACTCGTTACCGGCCATGAAGCCATCGAGTTCGGTGTGGACGATGTGGTTCGTGTAGTTGCTCATCACTTTGGTTGCCACGCCGAGAATGACTTCAAGGACGTTTTGACGGGTGTAGCCGGCGGCCAGGAATGCGTCGACATCTGCGTCAGGGACGAAGCCGCGCTCACGCACTACGAGCGTCGTGAAGCGATGCAGCGCTTCGAGCTTTGCATCCGGCAGCGGCGTTCCGGCGCGCAGCGCTGCGATCACGCCCGCGTCCATCTTGATCATCTTCGCCAGCGTGCTGTGACCGGCCATGCAGTAGTGGCAGTTGTTCTCGAAGTTCGATGTGAGGTAGACGACCTGCTGTTCGTGCGGCGTCAGCGTGCTTTTCGAGAACAGGTCCCACAGCGCCGAGTAACCGGCCAGCAGCGCGGGCGCTTCCGCCATATGCGCCTGAAGGTTGGGGACGAAGCCAAAGGCGCGCTTCGTGTCTTCGAGGCTGGCCTTCGAAGCGGCCGGTGCGTTATCGATCGTGTAGGTTTGGAAGTTGCTCATCGTTTTGCTCCTGCTGGTTGACGGTGAGCAAATGATGAAGGTCAGCGTTTTTTCGAAGAAGGCAGGCACCGTCGATAACAGTCATTCCTGGCAGGCATATAGCAATGGTTGAAGTGCTCACGCCTGAGAGGACAGATGGTCTAACGCAACGGGATGGATCGTTTGAATCTGGTCGACGGGTTTTGATCAATCAACTTTGAGGTGGGACCGACCGCTCCAGCTTCAAAGGCGGCCACACAGGTCGCGTGGGAGCAATTCAACGCTCGGGGTCGATGACGGCGGGCCACGACACGGTGTCCGGCAAGCGGTTGTTATGCTCCGCGCACCAAGCCGACGATGCCAGTCTCAACGCTCTCGAAACACTATGCGAAGTGTGTCAAAGTACCAACTCTTACTCGTGAGCGACCCCGCATGACTACATTACCGATTGCCGATCGATGGTTTGAACTCAAGCGCGTCAGTGACGAAATCACGCTACTTTGGGAACCGCACGTCGTGCCGCTGATGCGCTGCAATATCTGGCATGTGCGCGGGCGCGACCGGGACCTGATGATCGACACAGGGATGGGTATCGTCAGTCTGCAGGATGCCGCCAGGCACCTGCTGCAGAAGGACGTAACCGCCGTTGCGACGCATACGCATTCGGATCATGTCGGCGGGCATCACGAGTTTGAACACACGCTGGTTCACGAATTGGAGGCAGAGAACCTGCGCTCGCCGCGCGAGCCAGGCACTCTTCTGGCATCGGTATTGGGCGACGAAGCAATTCGCCGGTATCGCAAAGCAGGTTATCCGTTCGACGGCGATCTGATCACGGCCCTTCCGAGCGCTGATTATTCGATGTCCGACTATCGCGTGCGGGCGGCAACGGTCACGGAAATCGTCAAGGAGGGGAGCATTGTCGATCTCGGCAACCGGCATTTTGAAGTCCTTCATCTGCCCGGTCACTCACCGGGCAGTATCGGCCTATGGGAAGCGGCATCCGGCACCCTGTTCTCGGGCGATGCGATCTACGATGGCCCGCTGCTGGATGAGATAGGTGGCGCTGATATTCCGACTTATGTGCGCACGATGAAGCGCTTGCGTGAATTGCCCGTGCAAGTGGTCCACGCTGGACACGACGGGAGCTTTGGGCGAAAACGACTGGTCGAGTTAGTCGATGCCTATCTGGCTAAACGTACCTGAGCGCTCGCGAATGCGGTCTGCAATGGTGCGGTGCAATCGACAGCCGCGCGGAGGGGATGGCGGGCGCGTTGTCCGTGATTTTTTCGATGCCGCCTGTCCGTCGGCATGCGGCCCGCGCGTCATTGTGATGGCGGCTCGATGTAATTCATCCGCCTAACCCCATGACGGAGGCTCATATGCAATACCTATTGATGATCTATTCGGAAGAAAACGGCTGGAACCAGATGACCGACAGCGAGCGGCAGCAAGGGGTTGCCGCCTATCAGGCGTACACCGAATCGTTGAAAAAAGCGGAGGTGCTGGTGGGCGCCAACCGGCTGCAGCACACGAGGACGGCCACCACGGTGCGGTTCGTCGACGGCAAGCCGCAGGTGCTTGACGGACCGTATTCCGATTCGAAGGAGCAGCTCGCCGGCTACTATCTGATCGACGTGCCCAACCTGGACGCGGCGATCGCGTGGGCATCGCGTTGTCCCGGCGCGGCGCACGGCCTCATGGAAGTGCGCCCGGTCTGGACTGCCCCGTACGACGCGCCATCTGCTGCATGAGTCCGTCCGGCGGCGGCCATGACGCTGGCGCCGCCGCGCGTGCGATTGCCGAGGCGGTCGCCCGCCGCAGTTACGGCAAGCTGGTCGCGCTATTGGCGATGCGCACGCGCGACGTCGCGGCGGCCGAGGACGCGCTGGCCGACGCATTCGCGGCCGCGCTCGCGGGCTGGCCGGAGCGCGGCTGCCCCGCGAATCCCGAAGCGTGGTTGATGACCGTTGCGCGCCGCCGGGCGCTCGATGGCGCGCGTCATCGCCGTGTCGGCGACCATGTGGTGAATCAGCTCGCGATCCTCGCCGACGAGATCGACGAGCGTGAAGCAGGCATGTTGCCCGACCGGCGGCTTGCGCTGCTGTTCGCGTGCACACACCCTGCGCTCGAGGCCGCGATTCGCACGCCGCTGATGTTGCAGGTGGTGCTGGGACTCGAAGCAAAGACGATTGCGTCCGCGTTCCTGATGTCGCCCGCCGCGATGAGCAAGCGCCTCGTGCGGGCGAAGAACAAGATCCGCGATGCGGGCATTCCGTTCAGCGTACCCGAGCGCGAGGAGTTGCCCGGCCGGGTCGCTGCGGTGCTCGAAGCGGTCTATGCGGCGTATGCGCAAGGGTGGACTGATCCCGTCGGCGTCGATGCCGAACGGCGCGACCTCGCCGGCGAGGCGCTGTTTCTTGCACACCTGCTCGTCGAACTGCTGCCCGAGGAGCCAGAGACACTCGGTCTGCTCTCGCTGATGCTTTATGCGCAGGCGCGGCGCGATTCGCGACGCGATGCGGCCGGCGACTACGTACCACTGTCGGCTCAGGATCCGGCGACATGGGATGCGCCGATGATCGACGCAGCCAACGCACTGCTGCGGCGCGCGAGCGCATTCAACGCGATCGGACGCTTTCAACTCGAGGCCGCTCTGCAGTCGGCGCACGTCTACCGCTGCCGGACGCATCGCCCGAACTGGGACGAAATCGTGCAGCTCTACGATGCGCTGCTCGCGATTGCAGCGTCGCCCGTGGTCGCGGTGAACCGCGCGCTCGCGCTGGCGGAACGGGACGGCCCGCAGGCGGCGCTCGACGCGCTCGACCCGTATGCGGACGATCCGCGGCTGGCCGACTACCAGCCGTACTGGGCCGCGCGTGCGGATCTGCTCGCGCGTGCCGGCGCGACGGCCGAAGCGCTCGGCGCGTACGATCTCGCGATCGGACTCGAGCGCGATCCGGCCGTGCGCCGGTTCCTGCAGCGCAAGCGCATCGAGCTGTTATCGGCGAGACGTTAGATTAGACGTCGCGTTTGCCGTGCGAGGTTGCAAGCCGCTGCTCGGTCTGGACCGTTCGCATCGGAATTGAGTTGAGTCGATATGAATCCAACGTCCGATTTGTAGAACGGTCGTCGACCGGTTGAATCTGCCGCCAATAACGGTCAGTCGACACCTCCGCCTGAATCGTCGACAATCGGCCGATCTGACCATCCAATATTCATCGATGTCGATCGACGTTCCGGGAACCGAAGGTTATGCCGAGTATGCTGGGGCCTTGGCTAACGATTGGCGCAAGATTTCGTTCCGAGACCTCCACCAACCGGTTCTGCACCTGATACCGACGGCACCTTCGCGCATCCTCGACGTGGGGGCCGGCATGGGCCGCGACGCTGCCGCATTGGCATCGATGGGGCACTCGGTGGTAGCGGTTGAGCCCGTCGACGAACTGCGGGCTGCTGCGATCAACTTCTATCCGGCTTCCAGCGTCGTCTGGCTCGACGATAGCCTTCCAGAACTCCGCCTTGTCCGGGAGCGGGCGCACACGTTCACTGTTGTCATGGTTACTGCAGTATGGATGCACCTCGACGAAGCCCAGCGTCGCCGAGGGATGGACACCCTCTCTGATCTGTTGGACGAAGGCGGCCTCGTCATCATGTCGTTGCGCCACGGGCCGGTCTCTACGGGGCGGCGCATGTTTGACGTCTCCGCTGCGGACACGATCAGGCTTGCCGAAGCCCATACCCTGCAACTTCTGCTCAATGTTTGCAGTGACTCAGTCCAGCAAACAAACAGGAGCATGGGAGTCTCCTGGACGCGGCTTGTTTTCCGGAAGTGAGGATCGATGTGGCGGCGACCGCGCGCGGCGATTGTCGGCCATGAAGCGACATTCGACACATCAGGAGAAATCGTCGACAATCGGCGACACCGTGGCCGTAGGGTGCCGGCAACTGCGAGCAAATCGTTGGGTCAGGTTACATTGCAATGCGCTTAGGTCGGGGCCATTTCCTTCTATAAAAGTTCCGGAAGCCGAATTGAAAATAATTTATTATCTATCGCTTGCATCAAGAGGTTGAGAGTTGGGTAAATTAATTTACTTACTTATATTGCCTACACTCCTCGTTATAGTTCCATACGGACTGGTAAAAATTGGAAAAAGCGCCGAAAAATGGCAGGCCGAGGTCAAGAAAATATTAGAAGCAAAAGATATTCCTCAATCCATGGATTTTTTCTACTCAAAGGGAGCCGTTGCATTTGAAGCGATCGCTCTACTGGTCCTCACCGGAACGTTTCTGCTCATAAACACGGCGTGGTTTTGGGCTCCCGCGAAGCAGCCAAATGATCATCTGGCTGCAATCGTGTTTGGCATCATATTTTTTCCCGCAACGATTTTCTTTGGAAAGAAGGCTTGCGAAATTGTCCGAATTTGGTGGAATATCAACGCTCCCGCAATAACGCTTTCAAAAACTGGCTATCAACACGGGAATTTGCAATTCCCATGGGCTTTCATTGAAAACGTAACTGCGACTGGAGGATACAGGGGGGTGCCATCGGTAATGGTGACCTTTAAAAACATCAATGGAAAATCGGGTAAGGATGTAATTAATTTGTCGCTATTGAGAGACCGGCATTTAGAGGAGTACATCAATGTCTACATGTCACCTTCGCAAGAGAACTGATAGGACGGCAATTTTCAGCAATGGAAACAATCCGTGACGAGCGACTTGCCCCTGCTTTTGAGCGTCTGCTTCAGAGCGCGGCCGCTGGCCGCAGTGGGTCGCTTTCTGCCCGACGCTATTCGATCGATGTGGCTTGCGTGCCCGGTTCGACATGGGATTGGATTTGACAGCGTGCAGAGCGAGAAGCTGTCATCCATCTGTCGAGCGCAAACGAAACCTTGGGTCAAAGCGCGAGGCTTCTACTGTAAGTTGGAAATGCCGTAGAGTCGGATCCAGAACAGATGTGCCTGCGCGCTCCCGCATCATGAATCCGCAAACCGTTCGCATTCTCCAGCCTGCTGATCAAAAAAGATGCAAGCCACGGCGAATTGATTGTCGAAACAACACCCGCCACTCATCGAGCGGGGGCTTCGCCTGTATTTATAACGCTCGCGGCGCCTACAATCGCATCGTCGTCGGCCTCGAGGAGTACGACCTGATGTTCGCCGGCGACGGCATCGGCACGCAACGTTACCGCCGCGCCGGACCACTGACCTATGTCCACGATGCTGCGCACGACGTTCGATTCAGTGAGCGTACGGCCCGCGTTCTCGCCGCGGCCGATCGCCGTGACGTGACGAGCGTCGTAGCCAATCAGCAGCACATGCGCGCGTCCGAGGCCACGGCCAATGGATACCGAAACGCCACCGTTCGAACGTGTGGCGTGGACAGTCGCGGCCGTCACCCCATCGGACTTGGCGTGCTCAATAGCCGTGCCGGCTGCACTTCGATCGGATCCGACTAACTCGGCTTTGCCATCGACAACCATTTCGGGCGTGTACTCGAAGCCACGAAACCGTTGGGCGTACCGGGCCTGGCGCGCATCGGCGCCGTCGAATGAAAACGGGTCTTTCCAGCCGAGCCGATTCCAGTATGTGACATGAAACGCCAGAGGCAGAACGTCGGTGCGCGTGTCGCTCAACTCGGAAAGCAACCGATCCGCCGGTGGGCAGGAGGAGCAGCCCTCGGAGGTGAATAGTTCAACGACGACCGGACGCAGTGCGTCGGCGAGCGCATGCGAGGGGAGCAGCGCCGCAGCGCTCGCAATAATGGCAGTGAGAAGGCGGGGCAGCATATTCTGACTCCAGAAAGCGACCGTTATGGTAATCCGCTCTCAAGCACGAGCAGGTTAGTGTTGGAGCGGGCCGGACGAGTGCGATGAATTCTGTCAGTCGCTATCGCTAACGTCCTCGTTAAAGAAACCCAGATATGTCGGTGCGTCTGCCGCGCGAAATCGATTTTCAGCCTGTCGAGCGTTGGCGCCGATCGATTGCAACGTCGCGAGTGACGTCGAGCGATTCGTGATGATGTGCCAGGGGTGCGACGAACGCGGCTGGAGATCTTCGATCTGCGCACCTGAATCTCGCGCCGCTCGCAGCGCCGCTCCGAGGCGATCGCGTGACGGCGCGTAGACCGCGAAACCTTCGTTTGCGAGAGCGGCGGTATCGTACCCGAGCAGCGCACACAGATGCGTCTTGGCGACACGGTCGCGCTCGTCGGCTTCATGCGACTGCGCGATGAGGGCTGCCGTGTCAGCACTTGCGATCTGACCCGCGTGCATGAGCACGGGACCCGCGACAGACCAGGCGTCGGCAGGACAGGCCTTCGCGGCCGGGTCGAGTTTCACGAACGGGTTGACCTCGGCAGGATAGATGCGGCACACACGCGGGCGCCGATCGTAGGCGCCGCAAGACATATCTGGGCGGAGATTTGGGCACGGTCCGGCGAACGCGGCCACCAGTGTCACCGATACACGTACTGGCAGCGTTCCGCTATGCGCGGCAAATGAGCGGCGTTTTCGGTGTTGGGCGAGCAGGTCGGTTTGTTGCGGCTCCTGAGGCCAGACGATCGCGTCGCAGAACAGTTGCACCTCACCACCGCGCGCAATCCAGTCGAGCGCCTCGTGGACGGCGAGAGGCAGCCGCAGATCATGGCAGCAACGGCCACACATGGTGCACGAAAAGTGGGTTGGCATAGGCAGTATCGACGATCATTAGTTGGCGGGTAAAGCTAGTTCGTTCGATAGGCGGCGCCGGTTACAGGTAGGGAGCCTCGTGTTGAAAAAATCATTGATTCGGCGGGACGGAATTGGCTGCTTTTTGTGGACTACAGTCGCAGACTTAATGCGCGCTACATCGACGAAGCTAAGACCCGCTGGACTAACTGCAATTCCGGTGAATTCAGCGGCTGCGACCGCTCGATCGCTTCATGTCCATTCCGTCTCGGGCAGTTGCTGCCGCTCGCTCATCCAACGAAGCCCGCACGCGAGCGGCAGGTCTGCTTCGTTATCCGCCAGACAATGATCAAGCAGGCCAACGTCGACAATGGGTGGACAGGAAATTGATGGGCGCAGGCCGTCGCGAGAAGGCTTATCTGACGCGGGGGAGGTACTGCCGCATCGCGGGCGAATCGGTAGCAGATGATCCGGCGGCTGGCGTGATAGTAGGATCAGGCATGTTGGGATACAAAGTTGCTTTGCCGCACGATTTTATCAGTGCGCTGCTTCTTCGGGCTGCCCGATCTTTCGTTGCCGACCATCAAGCGTCATTCGATGGCTCCGGAGTTCGGACATTGACGCATCCGGTCCCCTGCTGGAAGCGGTCTTACCCAGATCGACACACGTGAGCTGACCGCGCCGAGCAGCTGCCGCGGGCGCCAGTGCAGAAAATCTTTCGGTTCCCAAAAATGCCAATTTCCTCCTACGATACGCACTGTTAGTGATCGCAGACATATCGGGACCATTGCACCGGTCGATCAAGGGAGGGGCAAGGAAGTGGAAAGTTTTCAGATACTCGATCACATCACGGACGGCGTCATGGCGCTCGACCGGGAGTGGAAGTTTCGGAACATCAACCGGACCGCTGCGCGGCTGCTGAAGCGTCGGTCCGAGGACCTGCTGGATCGCGAGATCTGGGCCGAATACCCCGACCTCATCGGGTCGAGTTACGAAGCAGCCTATCGGCAGGCGGCCGAGACCGGTATGCCCAGCACCGCGACCGACTTCTACGCGCCGCTAGGTACCTGGTTTGAAGTGCGGGCGTTCCCATGCGACGAAGGTATCGTCGTGCTGGTTCGCGATGTCACCGAAGCGCGCGCAATCTCCGAACGTTTGTCGCGCCAGGCCACGCATGATGAACTGACCGGCCTCATCAACCGCCGGGAACTGCTGCTGCGCCTGAACAGGCTCGTCGACGAAGGCGCGGCCGCTTCCGTCGATCTGCTCTTCATCGACCTTGACCGCTTCAAGGATATCAACGACTCGTTTGGCCACGCGGCGGGCGATGAAGTGCTGCGTGCCATCGGCGAGAGTCTTTCCGACATGTTTACCCATGGCGCCCATGTCTCGCGCATCGGCGGTGACGAATTCGTAATTTTCCTCGTCGACGCCCCCGAGGGCGAGGCCGTGCGCGTCGCGCGCGACGTCACAGTACGCATGCGCGAGCCAATTCAAACGCCGTGGGTGCGGGCCTCGGTGGGCGCGAGCATCGGCGTGGCGCGCTACCCCGTCTCGGCCTCAAGTGCGGGCGAGCTGCTGCGTAATGCGGACATCGCGATGTATCACGCGAAGCGCTCGGGCGGTTCGCATGTGTGGTCGTTTGGCAAGGAGGATGCGCAGCGCCTCTCGCATCGCCGGCGGCTACGCGCGGATCTGCAGAGCGCGAGCGCCACGCGTCAGTTCGAACTGCACTACCAGCCACAACTGGACCTGCATACTGGCCGCGTCTACGGAGCCGAGGCGCTTCTGCGATGGAACCATCCGCAACTGGGGCTGCTCACGCCGGCCGACTTCCTCGACGTGCTGCTTGAATCGCCGGCCTACGAGGCGACGGGCGACTGGCTGATTCGCCTTGCGTACCGCCAGGCGGCAAAATGGCAGGCGGCGAACCGCGTGCCGTTCAAGGTCGCAGTCAATCTCTCGGCCACGACGATCCAGAACTGCGATCTCGCCGCACTGGTTTCGGAGGCGGCCAAGGCAGCCGGTGTATGCACTTCCGCACTCGACATCGAGGTGACAGAGACTGTCGTCATGAGCGACTTCGCCGCCGCCTCGCGTGCGCTTTCAGCTGTACGAAGGCTCGGCGTGACTGTCTCGCTCGACGATTTTGGCACCGGCTACTCCAGCCTCGCATACCTCACACGGCTGCCTGTCGATCGCATCAAGATCGACAAGTCGTTCGTGCAAGAGCTCACTGTTAAGGAGACCAGTCGCCAGGCACGCGCGATGGTCGAAGCGATGGTGGCGCTCGCGCGCGCGCTGGGCATGAGAACGGTCGCGGAAGGCATCGAGACCGAAACGCAATTCGCCCTCGTCAAAGAGCTCGGTTGCGATGCCGTGCAGGGATATTTCATTGGCAAGCCGGTATCGGCAGCGCGCATCGAACCTTACGCCGAGACACGGTTCGGGGCGGCTGGAGCTTCGTCGTTGCACGACGCAGGAAGCGGATCACGCTAGCGGTCAACACGCACCCCTCGGCGGCTTCGTTAGCGTGTCATCAGTGCGGTCGTGAAAGACCGTTTGTGAACCTGGATGCGCGCTCCGGAGCAACATAGGACGGTCGGCCCCTGTGGGTCGCCTGCTGCCAATCGCCGCCTTACGCGCAATACGAATGAATGCCCCATGCATGAGACAGCAAGCGGCCAACAGGAAGGAGGCCCAGCTTCGTTCAAGATAGCAATTCGTCTCCCTATGCAAAGTCCCGGTATGGCTTGCAAAGGCGCAAAGAGTTGCATATGTTCATACGTAAGCCACCGATCACGAATCTGGAATCTCGCTGGCCGACCATTCACGTGAATGATCACTACCTCTGGAGAGCATCGGTCATGGTCGAGCAAAGGCGGATTCATGCTGTGATCCTCGCCGCAGTGATCGCCTCGGTTGCGCCGACCTGTCAGTCGGAAAACACCACGGACTGGCTGGCGAACACCTATGGCACCCTCGCCGCCCACGTGGGTAACACCGCGCGTTCCATGTGGGTCGCGCCCGAAGGCGTCATCTACACGGCTTCAATGTGGGACGAGTACGAGGGTGGCGTCGCTGTCTACCAGGCCGGCAAGAGCCTCGGCTCGATTGGAGCGCACGGAGAGTTTCAGGGCGGCGCGATCACGGGCAGCGCGACGTCGATCTTCGTGGCACTGCAGCCCGGCGGGACATACGGAAGTGGTGCGGTGGGCCGGTACAACCGCACCACGAGGACTCGCGATCTCCTGATTCAGGTCAGCGCATTTAACAACCTGCCCCGGGTCGACGTCGTCACTGGATTGGCCACGGCGGCCTCGCTCCTTTATGCGAGCGACTTCTATGGCAATCGCGTGCGGATATTCACCACCGACGGTGTCTGGAAGCGGGACATCAACGTCACGGGCCCGGGCGCCCTCGCGGTAGATGGCGCGGGCAACGTCTGGGTCGCACAGAAAGGCGAGGGCTCGGTCGTCGAGTTCAGTCCAACCGGCGCGCTGTTGAACACGATCCAGATGCCGGGTGGGGCGCGGCCATCGGCACTTTATTTCGATGCGTCATCGGGGCAACTCATGGTTGGGGACGAGGGCCCCGATATGAACATCAAGCGCTACAAGCTTTCGGGCACGCCAGCGCTGGCCGGTACATTCGGCATTCAGGGCGGTTATCTCGATTCCACGACGGGAATCAAAGGGCAGGTTGGCGACAAGCGCTTTACCCGCGTCACTGGCATCGGCAAGGACACCGCAGGCAACCTCTATGTGCTCAACAATCCGTGGGGTGGAAGCTGGGATCTCGGCCGCGACGGCGGCACTGACATTCACTCTTACAACAGTTCTGGTCGGCTGCAATGGAAGCTTCAGTCTCTCAACTTTGAGGGGATCGCCGCTGCGGACCCGGGTACTGACGGCGTCTACTTCTATGGCGGCACCGACATCTACACCGGCACCGCAGGTGGAACCTTCGTAGCGAACACTGTCGATCCGTTCGACTATCCATCCGACCCGCGAATCAACATCAACGATCGCTCGCGGGACGAGCATTTCGGTCAGCTTGCCACCGTCGGCGCAAACCGCATCCTCGTGGCATCCGGCCAGAATCCCGATACCTATTACTTTTTTCACTTCAATGCTGCGAATGGCTACATCGCAATACCGGACGCCACGCTTCCTGGTGCGGCGTTCAAGACGACCGCAGCGGTCAGGGCCGGCTTTTGCATTGACAGCAAAGGAGGCGTGTGGGCTGGACTGGACAAGACCGGTTACATCTACCACTATCCGCTGATCGGCTTCGACGCCAGCGGCAAGCCAGCATGGGGGCCCGGCATCCCCATTCGCATTCCCGAGAGCATCAAGCCGTTGACGCGCATCGTCTACCTCGCAGATAGCGACACCATGATTCTCGGGCAGGGGATTGTTGGGAGTACGGACTGGACGTCGATAGGTACGCGGATTGAGGTGTATCACGGCTGGAGCGCGGGCAACACCACGACACCCAATCCGGTGATCAACCTCTCCCACGCTGGCGCCAAGTCGATTGACGCGGCCGGCAGCTATCTGTTTGTCGGCTACTGGTTCGGTAGCGGACAAGCTTTGCCGAACATCGACGCCATCAATCTCGCTACTGGCAACCTCGACACCACACTGGTCAACACCGGTACAGGTACTGTTGACGCCAGCAGCGCCATCGATTCGATGTACGGCGTCAGGGCATACCGTCGGTCGACGGGCGAATACGTGGTCACGAAGAACAACGTCAAAGGTTCCAGCATTACCGTTTATCGCTGGACGCCCTGATCCTGCGTTTCGTTAGTGAGAGTGCGGCTTGTTATGACCGTTTCTGCTCTGCAGAGCAGACTCACGGGTGAATGGCTACGGTGGTGAGAATCAAACGGCCGCTGGGGTCGACCTGCGGTGTTCATCATCTAGCTGAGTGCGGCCAGCTTGAATCATTCACTAGTGTCCGCTTTGGGTGTCTCTGATGAGAGAGGATAACCATCTATTCCGGACTGTTAAACTGGCAGGCGCTGGCTGAATTCTCACTCCATGGATACTCTCGAACAAAACCGCCCATTGTCTGCATCCGAGATGTCGCTCGCTCGTTGGATGCTTGAGCACGGCGAGCCGAAAGCGCGAGAGTTTTTCGAACAACTCGCAGCGGCCGAGGTCACGCCATGGCGCTGTCCGTGCGGCTGTGGGTCCATCAATTTCCAGATCAAGGACCGCGGACCTGCATCACCGGGCGTACATATCCTCGGGGACTTTATTTTCGGCCCAGACGATGAACCAGCCGGGATATTCATATTCGAGAGCGGCGGTTTGTTGAGTGGCATCGAGGTCTACGGGCTCGCGGGCGATGCTCCTGCAGAACTGCCCCGAGAAGACGCGCTTCGGCATTTCTCTCCCGGCGACGGCGAGTCATCGTAGGTCCTGGCCCGTAGCAAAACCACACAAATGGCGCGGGCAATTCGACGGACCGCTTTACGGCTGCGAGTCTCGTATCCGATACTTCCCCTCCGGGGCATTCACGGACCTCCGTTGGCGCAGGTCACATCTTGCGGTGCAGAGAACAACAATTTCGGACATCAGGCGCAGCGCAACGCGTGGACTCCGAAGAGTATCATGTCACCCGTTGGGCACACCCTTGAGCCAAAGCGTCGTACCATCTCGACACGTCGCTACTCGCGCTCGAACCGCACGGCTACGATCTGGGACACTGTGGCCCATTCAAACACACCGTGCCACGCGTCAAATTTGCGAAGTTTGTCTTTGCCGCATTGTCGGTGATGGTTGAAGAAAAGCGCTTTTTGTAAGTCCTGGAAACCAGAACAAAGGGGAATGCCATGGCCAAGTGCGATCGCAATCACGAGGTTCTCTTCAGCGGAGGCCGTCGGCAGTTTCTCGGCTACACCGGCGCCGGGGTGCTCGCGGCGGTGCTGCCCGGCTGCGGTAACAACGACATCCATTCGGCGCCTTATCAGCAGACCATTGCGCTCGGCCAACAGATGATCCAGCAGGCCGTCAGTGATCCAACGAATCCCGTTGCGGCAATCTCGGTCGCGATGGTCAAGGGCAGCACGGTGGTCTGGCAGCAGGCGTTCGGGTTGGCGTCGGTGCCGGGGCAGATCAAGGCAACGCCGCAAACGCGTTTTAACATCGGTTCGGTCAGCAAGTTGTTTCCGGCGCTGGCGGCGGCGATCCTCGTCGATCGCGGGCTGATCACGCTCGACACACCGATCGTCAAATATCTGCCGACCTTCACGATGTTGTCGCCGGAATACGCGCAGATCACCACGCGTCATCTGCTGTCGCATGCGTCCGGTCTGCCTGGCACGAATGGGCGCAATCTCTTCACGTTTCAGCCGGTCGCCGGCTACGCGGCCGACACGCAAGCCGAACTCGCCAACACGCACCTGAAGCATCTCCCTGGTGAGCTGGCCGTCTATTGCAACGACGGCTTCACGATGGTCGAGCAGATCGTGCTTGCCATGACGGGGCAGAGCTTCGCGGACTTCGTCCAGTCGGCGATTCTCGCGCCGCTGAAGATGACCCAATCCAGCTATCTGACGAGCGTGCCGTCCAGCGGATCGTTCTCGCTGCCGTACGTGAACGGCACGCAGCATCAGGAATTCGTCAATGCGTACGCGACCGGCGGACTGAGCTCGACGCCCACCGACATGATGAATCTCGCACAGATGATCTACGGCGGCGGCGTGTTCCAGGGACAGCGCATCGTGTCTGCGGCGGGCATCGCGCAGATGGGTATGGATCAGACAAAAAGCCTGACGATCAACCCGTCGCCGGAATGGCGCTGGGGTCTCGGCTGGGACACGGTCGTGCAGCCGGCGCTCAACGCCGCAGGCGTACTGGGCTGGGAAAAGGACGGCGGCACCGCGTTCTACTCGACCGAATTTTTCGTTGTGCCCAACTCGCAGTTCGCGCTACTGGTAACCGGCAATGCGGGCTACAACGCCCGCGCGATTGCCGAAACGCTGGTGCTGTCGGCGTTGAAGGAAGATGGCACGATTCCGTCGCTGCCAGCGAAACTCGCTACCACGGCGCCGCCGGTCGCATCGGGGCCGGGCATTGCGAGCGGAGCGGGCATCTACGGCAATTCCGATTCGCCGTACCAGGTGCTCGCCAACGCGGACGGTAGTCTGCAGATCAACCAGTGGGACGCCGATACGCGAGGCTGGGCGCAGATCGGCGCATACCGGTACCGCAGCGACGGCTGGTGGTGGAGCGATACCGATACGGCGTCGTATCGCTTCGCCGTCGTGTCGGGCAACGACAGTGAAGGAAGTGCGTTCAGCTTTCGCTATCTGATGAAGCGGGTCGTGCCGGGCGCGGGCTATGCGTATCTGACGCTGCCGGTCGGCCAGCAACTCGCACCGCTGGCGGCGCTCGACAGCGCGTGGCAGCAACGCGTCGGCACGCAATGGACATTGACCAACGATTCGCCTAGCGCGGTGCCGATTGCCGTTCTTGGCAATCCGCCGGCGTTTTTCGCGACACTCGCCGAGCTTCCGGGCTACGTGCTGTACGGCAACGAAGATCTTCGCTATCAACTGTTCGTGCCGGTGAGCGATACGCTCGGCGGCATGTCGATTAAAGTGCCGGGCAATTTTGGACGCGACCTTTACGAAATCCGTTTCGCGTCGACCACCGCGACGACGCTGACGATCGGCAGTTCGATCTACGCGCGGATTTGATGGGGAGACGTGAAGCGACCGGGAATGGTTGTCTGGACGACGATTTATCAGCCCCGGCGGTGCTGTCACGTTGCTGGGTTGGTCGAGTCAGTGTCCGCCCTCGGGAAATTTGTTTGATGCTGATATTCTTCGAGTTACTGATTAATCAGTGAATGTTTTTTTCGAGTCAACGGATTTGTCCGGCTTCGGTTTGATACAACGTTGATCGAATTGCGTCGAGTTCTTGCAAGGGTGATTTGGTTCCGGCTTTGTCCTGCAATGTGGTTGAATGGCGACGAGCGCTTCGGCTCGCCGTCGACTAGCGGCACTTACCAGGGCATCTCATACTTAACGCACAAGCGCGACCGGCCACGGCCCGGACTCACGGCATCTCGGACGCTCGCGCCAATGCTTGTGTGTCGACATATTCCCGAATGATCGTCAGCTTGCCATTTTGAACAGTAATGGCGAAGACCCAATGATCTTCCCATGTCCTCTTGGTGGCGTTAACCCTTCCCTTAGCAAACCCGATCACGAGCACCCGGTCTCCCTGCGCGACGAATTCACGTGTCTCCACGAATGAAGTCTCCATTTTTTCGGATTCTTTCTGGAGAAGATCTTCCAACCCGTCGTGCCCGCGGCGCGTGCCTGCCAGCGGCCAGTCTTCGCCGGGAATGATCCATTCAACATCTCCGGCACACAAGGCCAGCAGACTTTGCATATCACCGCGGCCGACTGCCGCAAAAAAGTCCTTTACGATCTGGACATTCTGATCGACGCTCATCCCGATGTCTCCCTTCTTTTATCTCCGGCCGTGTCCGCTCTGACTGGACACGCTATCGGCCCGCCGATGAGAACGTGACGTCGCTGATTCAGCCGATATCGACCTTCAAGGCGATGTCCCAGGTGCCAGCGCCGTTTTTGGCCACGCCGATCATCATCAGGCCGAGCGCCTCAAGCGTCTGGGCCATCTGCAGGCCTCCGACATCGAGCGGACGCAGCCCGATAGTTTCGAGGAAGGTCGAGACACGCGCCTTGGCTTTTGTGTCGTCGGCTGCGATAAACGCGTCGAGGCGTCCACCCTTGGCGAGTACGTGACCGAAGATGGTATTGAAGGCCTTCACGACATGGGCGCCGGCGGGAAGGCCCTTGGCGGTCTCCTGCGCACCGGAACTGCCGTGCGGAGTCACGAGGCCCGAAAGGTCGGGCGCAACCGGGTTGGTGATGTCGACGATGACTTTGCCGTCGAGCGCCTTTCCGAAGTCGGCCACCACCGCCGCCGCGCTGGGGTATGGCACGGCGAGAATGACGATGTCGCCCGCGGGCGCGGCGCCGTACTTCCCTGTGATCGCTCCGGACGCGAGCTGGTCGGCCAGTGCCTGCGCCTTTGCGTTATCGCGGCTGATCACCTCGACAGCCTGTCCAGCCTTGGCGACGCGGCCAGCGATCGCAGTGGCCATCGCTCCTGTTCCGATAATGCTGATAGTGCTCATGTGCAGTTTCCTCGTTAGTTGGGGCATTGCTGTCTGCGGGCTCGTTCCGACCCGGCTCCCTGCCGTCGGCCCAGTTCAGCCGGCGGGGAAATAATGACCGTTGCCCATGTCCTCGAGCAGGCCTGGCTGAGCAGGCTCCCAGCCGAGAGCCTTGCGCGTGATGGCGTTGGACGCCGGGAAGTCGCCCGTGACCACAGCCGAGAGGAACCCGAAGTAGCCGGGCACCATCAGTTCGTCAGCGGGAATGCTCACGGCGGGCACGCTCAGGCGAGCGGCGATGGCCTCAGCAATCTCGCGGAACCGGATACCCTCGTCGGCAACAGCGTGCCAGGTCTTGCCGGCAGCACCTTTCTCCAATGCCAGTCGGAACAAAGAGGCCAGATCGCGGATGTGCACGGCAGGCCACCGGTTCTCGCCGTCTCCGGGGTAGCCAATGACGCCCTTCTCCTTCGCAAGCCCGATCAGGATCTGGAGGAAGCCGACGCGATCGGCCGTGCTGTGTGCGATGAGGGGAATCCGCACGACCGAAGACCGCACGCCTTGCTCGGCAAGGCCGACGACAGCGGTCTCCACGACGTTGCGAGCCCGCAGGGTGCCTGCGTCCAGGGGCCTGCTGGGAAGGGCGGGGTCATCCTCTGTCGCCGGTCGGCCCAGGCTGACCGGCGCGACAATAGGGGCCTCCCGACCCACGTTCGTGGGCGCGCCGATGCTGCCTGCGACGACCAGCGGTTTACCGGTCCCCGCCAGCGCCTCGCCGAAAGCGAGCACGATTGAGAGCTCCGAATCGCCCAAGGCGGCGATCCCACCGGCTTGAAGCAGGTCAGCCCGGTATCCGACGTGGATGACGCCGTCGGACTCGGCCGCTGCCGCCTTGAGCCCATCGAGGTCGCTAAGATCTCCGCGACGCGCCTTGGCGCCGAGAGCGGACACCGCAGCAGCCGACTCGTCCGTTCGCGCCAAGGCGGTGACCTCGTGGCCAGCCGAGACGAGGTCGGGGATGATGTGCGAACCGGCGTGGCCGGTCCCGCCAGTGATGAAAACGTGCATAAAACTCCCCCTTGTGGGTGATGTGATGCGATGAAGTGGCGACCTTGAACTGGAGCGGTAGCCAGGACAACATGAGAGAACTGGGTGTTGAACGCCTTAAAAACATCCGCATAGGCAGGCGCCGCCTTAACGATCTCCCTCGCGCCGAAACTGCCTTCTGGAGTCACAAATCCCCTGAAGTCCGAGTCGATGGGATTAGTGATGTCAATGACGAGCTTGCCTGCTAGCGTTTTTCGGTACTGCTTCACTACTTCGAGAACGGCGGCGTAGCGACCCGCCAGGACAACGAGGTCGCCCGCCGGTGCGGCGCCGAACGTCCTGGTCGTCGCACCAGCACCGAACTGGCGGGTCAGGGCCTGCGCCTTCGCCTTATCGCGACTCATCACCTCAATAGTGTGTCCAGCCTTGACGGCAAGGCGACCGATCGCTGCGGCCATACTGCCCGCGCCGATGATGCTGATCGTGCTCATGTGCAGTCTCCTGGTGAGTTGACTGGTGCCTGCACCGCTGCAGACCATGCTAAACACATCACTTGCAAAAAACAAGTAAACGATTGAAATTCACTTGTCATATGCAAGCGATGTTAAGATGTAGCCATGAAGACAGCACGTAAAGACGATGTTCGATCCCACTGCGCGGTGAACTACGGCGTGGAGATCTTTGGCGACCGCTGGTCGCTCCTGATCATTCGCGACATCGTTTTCAACGGTAAAAAGACGTATGGCGAATTCCTGAAATCGGAAGAGGGAATCGCGACCAATGTCCTCGCGTCCCGCCTTGCCTTTCTTGAGGAGCAAGGCATTCTCTCGAGGGCGCCCAATCCCGACGACAGGCGCAAGGACTTCTACACGCTGACAGAGAAAGGTCTGGACCTTATTCCGGTTGTAGTCAGTGTAGTGATATGGAGTGCGAAATATGATCGGAAATCGTACGTGCTGCGCGATAAGGAGTTCAGTGCTCGGTTAGCTGCGAATCCCGCCCAAGTGGGCGAAGAGCTGAAGGCGCTGGTCCGCGATGGCGGATGTCTGTTTCCTGAGAGCAAGGGCTGAGCAGGATCGCAAATGCGCTTCGTCACGTCAAACGAGTAACTCGACAGTCCGCGGACTGAAAGGTGCATCGAATAGTGTGACCGACGTCCGAAATGGGTCCGTCATCCGCCATTGATGATTGCCCAACGCCTGCGGCCGCTCAGGGTCGAGCCTGGTCAATGACCTTCCGGAGCAGTTCGGCCCGGACGAACCTTTCGACGTCACGCCAGCCTTCGCCAGCCATCCAGCGCACGTGTAACGCACAAAATGGTCGAGCGTCCGGCCGACCGAATCAGCACGATGCACTTGGGGCGCCGTCATCAAGGCCCATTCGAAAATTCGCTCAACTCGTGCCGCGCACCGCCGTTAACCTAGACGACATCCCACACCAATTCGACGAGACACGTCGCCTGCTACGCGAGTCACTCTTTCGAATCGTCAGGGTCCGGACTGCAAGCTTGCCAGTGTTGGCAACACCGCACAATGCGCGCCTGTGATGGACGGCGTGCGATCGCTCGATACATACCCCATGCTCCTCAAAAGACTCTGTACCGCATTCGTAT
>NZ_JARESQ010000059.1:0-483 GCF_046028085.1 Paraburkholderia sp. RL17-380-BIE-A | reverse complement strand
CAAAGAAAGTAGGCAAAGAAAGCCGCTTTGAACCGCCAACTCTTAAGCGGGTCCCCCGCGCAGCCACGGTAGTGGTCCATCTGGAATCCGTGTTCTCGCACATTCGGCGCTTGTGACAAGGCCGTCATACTTCCTGCCTCGCGCTGCGCGCTCGCCAGAACGGTGCGCCATAAAACAAGTGGTTTGATCGTGTTTGCGGGTCCTCCGCTTCGCGTCGACGAAGTGCCGACAAGCGTGGCGAGTGGGGCGAGGTGCGGCGGTATGCCACGACAGCGCCTAACGGGCAAACGCCCGCGAACAAACGCACCACCGCCAGATGAACGACCGCCACGGCGCGCGCAGCGCCGCCGGAAGAATGACGGCCGTGTCACGAAGGCCAAATGTGCGAGGGCACGGATTCCAGATGCACCACTGCCGTGGCTGTGCGGGGGACCCGCTTATGAGCTGGCGGTTCAAAGCGGCTTTCTTTGCCTACTTTCTTTG
>NZ_JARESQ010000058.1:0-491 GCF_046028085.1 Paraburkholderia sp. RL17-380-BIE-A | reverse complement strand
TGGCGTTGGCGGCTGGCAGGGCGTGCAACATCCCGTCGACTACGAAGGCCAGGGCCTGCCGAAGCTCATCGCCACCGCCTGTATCGAGATGCTGAACGCGTCGAACCTGTCGTTCGCGCTGTGCCCGCTGCTCACGGATGGCGCCATCGAGGCGCTTCTCACGGCGGGCAGCGAAGCGCAAAAGCAGACCTACGTGCCGAAGCTCATTTCCGGCGAATGGACCGGCACGATGAACCTGACCGAGCCGCAGGCCGGCTCCGACCTCGCGCTCGTGCGCACGCGCGCCGAGCCGCAGGGCGACGGTTCGTTCAAACTGTTCGGCACGAAGATTTTCATCACGTGGGGCGAGCACGACATGGCGAAGAACATCGCACATCTCGTGCTGGCGCGCACACCTGACGCACCGGAAGGCGTGAAGGGCATTTCGCTTTTCATCGTGCCGAAGTTTCTCGTCAACGAAGACGGCTCGCTCGGCGAGCGCAACGACGTGT
>NZ_JARESQ010000057.1:0-491 GCF_046028085.1 Paraburkholderia sp. RL17-380-BIE-A | reverse complement strand
GCACGTCGTTGCGCTCGCCGAGCGAGCCGTCTTCGTTGACGAGAAACTTCGGCACGATGAAAAGCGAAATGCCCTTCACGCCTTCCGGTGCGTCAGGTGTGCGCGCGAGCACGAGATGCGCGATATTCTTCGCCATGTCGTGCTCGCCCCACGTGATGAAAATCTTCGTGCCGAACAGTTTGAACGAACCGTCGCCCTGCGGCTCGGCGCGCGTGCGCACCAGCGCGAGATCGGAGCCGGCCTGCGGCTCGGTCAGGTTCATCGTGCCGGTCCATTCACCGGAAATGAGCTTCGGCACGTAGGTCTGTTTCTGCGCTTCGCTGCCCGCCGTGAGCAGCGCCTCGATCGCGCCATCCGTGAGCAGCGGGCACAGCGCGAACGACAGATTCGACGCGTTCAGCATCTCGATACAGGCGGTGGCGATGAGCTTCGGCAGGCCCTGGCCTTCGTAGTCGACGGGATGTTGCACGCCCTGCCAGCCGCCAACGCCG
>NZ_JARESQ010000056.1:0-511 GCF_046028085.1 Paraburkholderia sp. RL17-380-BIE-A | reverse complement strand
ATTGCGTGTCGATCGAACACAAGCTCGGCATCAAGGCGAGCCCGACCGCGGTGCTGCAGTTCGGCGACCACGGCGGCGCGATCGGTCATCTGATCGGCGAAGAGAATCGCGGCCTCGAATACATGTTCATCATGATGAACGCGGCGCGCTTTGCGGTCGGCATGCAGGGCGTGGGCGTGTCGGATCGCGCTTACCAGAAGGCGGTGGCGTACGCGAAAGACCGTGTGCAAAGCCGTCCCGTGGATGGCTCGGCGAAGCAATCGGTCGCGATCATTCAGCACCCCGACGTGCGCCGCATGCTTGCGACCATGCGTGGCCTGACCGAAGCCTCGCGCGCGCTGGCCTATGTAGCGGCGGCTCACTGCGACATCGCGCATCGTCACGCTGACGAAGCCACGCGCGCGGAACATCAGGCGATCTACGAATACCTCGTGCCGATCGTGAAGGGCTGGAGCACGGAGCTGTCGATCGATGTGACGAGCCTCGGCGTACAGGTGCACGGCGGCATGGG
>NZ_JARESQ010000055.1:0-585 GCF_046028085.1 Paraburkholderia sp. RL17-380-BIE-A | reverse complement strand
GCGATCATTTCGTTCCACTGCGCAATCCAGCCGACCGTACGCGCCATCGCGAAGATACACGTGAACATCGAGGTCGGGATGCCCAGCGCGCGCTGCACGATGCCCGAGTAGAAGTCGACGTTCGGGTACAGCTTGCGCGACACGAAGTATTCGTCTTCCAGTGCGATCTTTTCCAGTGCCATGGCCAGCTTGAACAGCGGGTCGTCGTGCAGGCCCAGTTCTTCCAGCACTTCGTGGCAGGTTTCGCGCATCAGCTTCGCACGCGGATCGTAGTTCTTGTAGACGCGGTGACCGAAGCCCATCAGCTTCACGCCCGAGTTCTTGTCCTTCACCTGCTTGATGAACTCAGGAATGTTGTCGACCGAGCCGATTTCTTCCAGCATGTTCAGCGCGGCTTCGTTTGCACCACCGTGCGCCGGGCCCCACAGACACGCGATACCGGCGGCGATACACGCGAACGGATTTGCACCCGACGAACCGGCCAGACGCACGGTCGAGGTCGATGCATTCTGCTCGTGGTCCGCGTGCAGGATCAGGATACGGTCCAGTGCGCGCACCAGCACGTCGTTGACCTTGTACTCTTCG
>NZ_JARESQ010000054.1:0-598 GCF_046028085.1 Paraburkholderia sp. RL17-380-BIE-A | reverse complement strand
GCCGATGATGAACGCCTGCGCGAGCCCGTCCGGCGAAGGCTGCACCGCGTACTGGATATTCATCCCCCACTGGCTGCCGTCGCCGAGCATCGCCTCGAAGCGCGGCGTGTCCTGTGGCGTCGATATGATCAGCACGTCCCGGATGCCCGCCACCATCAGCGTGGACAGCGGGTAGTAGATCATCGGTTTGTCGTACACCGGCAGCAACTGCTTCGATACGACGTGCGTGATCGGATACAGGCGCGTGCCCGAACCGCCCGCGAGAATAATGCCTTTGCGCGCCATTGCCGTGCCCTTACGCGCGTTGCGCGTAGTTGGTCTCAACCCACTTGCGGTATTCGCCCGAGGCGACTTCGTCCGACCACGCCTGGTTCTCCAGATACCACTGCACCGTTTTCGCCAGACCCGTCTCGAACGTCTCCGCCGGCTTCCAGCCAAGCTCGCGTTCGAGCTTGCGCGCGTCGATCGCATAACGGCGGTCGTGGCCCGGACGATCCTTCACGTAAGTGATCTGGTCGCGGTACGAAGCGCCCGCCTTCGGACGCAACTGGTCGAGCAGGTCGCACAGCGTGTGAACCACTTCGAGGTTCTTCTTCTC
>NZ_JARESQ010000053.1:0-684 GCF_046028085.1 Paraburkholderia sp. RL17-380-BIE-A | reverse complement strand
TTCTTCAACCATCCACAGGCAGAGCACATGTCGCTCCCGCCTGAGCAAGTCGCGCAGGCGCTGCTGTCCGTGCCTGCCTCGCATCCGTCCCAAGGTGATCAACATGCCCGTTAGCGAAGTCGTAGAACTGTCGCGCCTCCAGTTCGCCATCACGGCGCTCTATCACTTCCTGTTCGTGCCGCTCACGCTCGGCCTGTCCTGGCTGCTCGTCATCATGGAATCCGTCTACGTGATGACCGGCAAGCAGATCTACAAGGACATGACCCAGTTCTGGGGCAAGCTGTTCGGCATCAACTTTGCCATGGGCGTCACCACCGGCCTCACGCTCGAATTCCAGTTCGGCACCAACTGGTCGTACTACTCGCATTACGTGGGCGACATTTTCGGCGTGCCGCTCGCCGTCGAAGGCCTGATGGCGTTCTTCCTCGAGTCCACCTTCGTCGGCCTGTTCTTCTTTGGCTGGAAGCGTCTCTCGAAGGTCCAGCACGTGGGCGTCACGTTCCTCGTCGCGCTCGGCTCGAACCTCTCGGCGCTGTGGATTCTGGTGGCCAACGGTTGGATGAACAATCCGGTCGGCGCCACCTTCAACTACCAGACCATGCGCATGGAGCTCGACAGCATCTTCTCCGTGCTGTTCAATCCGGTCGCGCAGGTCAAGTTCGTGCACACCGTCTCGGCGGGCTA
>NZ_JARESQ010000052.1:0-730 GCF_046028085.1 Paraburkholderia sp. RL17-380-BIE-A | reverse complement strand
GACCGTCGCCATGGAGATTCTCAGTCAGCATCAAGGCCCGATTCACGCGATCTTCGTGCCGATCGGCGGCGGTGGGCTCGCGGCGGGGGTGGCTGCGTACGTGAAATCGGTGCGCCCGGAGATCAAGGTGATCGGCGTGCAAACCGATGATTCGTGCGCGATGGCCGCGTCGCTGAAAGCTGGCGAGCGGGTCACGCTGAACGAAGTGGGTCTGTTCTCGGACGGCACGGCGGTGAAACTGGTCGGCGAAGAAACCTTCCGCCTGTGCAGCGAATATCTCGACGACGTGCTGCTCGTGAACACAGATGCGCTATGTGCCGCGATCAAGGATGTCTTCCAGGATACCCGCAGCGTGCTGGAGCCCGCGGGTTCTTTGGCCGTAGCCGGTGCCAAGCAGTATGCGGAGCGCGAAGGCATCGAGAACCAGACGCTGATTGCGATCACGTCCGGTGCGAACATGAACTTCGACCGCATGCGCTTCGTGGCCGAACGCGCCGAAGTGGGTGAAGCGCGCGAAGCGGTGTTTGCCGTGACGATCCCCGAAGAGCGCGGCAGTTTCCGGCGTTTCTGCGAACTGGTGGGCACGCGCAGCGTCACCGAGTTCAACTATCGCATTGCGGACGCGAACTCCGCCCATATCTTCGTGGGCGTGCAGATCCGTAATCGCAGCGAATCGGCTCAGATCGCGGGTGCGTTCGAAGCGCACGGCTTCGCCACAGTGGACCTCACG
>NZ_JARESQ010000051.1:0-730 GCF_046028085.1 Paraburkholderia sp. RL17-380-BIE-A | reverse complement strand
CACCGTCGCCATGGAAATTCTCAGCCAGCATCAGGGTCCGATTCACGCGATCTTCGTGCCGATCGGCGGCGGTGGGCTCGCGGCGGGCGTGGCCGCGTACGTGAAATCGGTGCGTCCGGAGATCAAGGTGATCGGCGTGCAGACCGATGATTCGTGCGCGATGGCCGCGTCGCTGAAAGTTGGCGAGCGGGTCACGCTGAACGAAGTGGGTCTGTTCTCGGACGGCACGGCGGTGAAACTGGTCGGCGAAGAAACCTTCCGCCTGTGCAGCGAGTATCTCGACGACGTGCTGCTCGTAAATACCGACGCACTCTGCGCCGCGATCAAGGATGTCTTCCAGGACACCCGCAGCGTGCTGGAGCCCGCGGGTTCTTTGGCCGTGGCCGGTGCCAAGCAGTATGCAGAGCGCGAAGGCATCGAGAACCAGACGCTGATCGCGATCACGTCCGGTGCGAACATGAACTTCGACCGCATGCGCTTCGTGGCCGAACGTGCCGAAGTGGGTGAAGCGCGCGAGGCCGTGTTTGCCGTGACGATCCCCGAAGAGCGCGGCAGTTTCCGGCGTTTCTGCGAACTGGTGGGCACACGCAGCGTCACCGAGTTCAACTATCGCATTGCGGACGCGAATTCCGCCCATATCTTCGTGGGCGTGCAGATCAGGAATCGCAGCGAGTCGGCTCAGATCGCGGGTGCGTTCGAAGCGCACGGCTTCGCCACAGTGGACCTCACT
>NZ_JARESQ010000050.1:0-851 GCF_046028085.1 Paraburkholderia sp. RL17-380-BIE-A | reverse complement strand
CCTGCCGCGAGGTCGACCAGCACGGAGCCGGGTTTCATCGCCTGCACGGTGTCGACCGAGATCAAGGTCGGTGCGGCGCGGCCCGGGATCAGCGCGGTGGAGATCACCACGTCGGCCTGCTTCGCACGCTCATGGACTAGCGCCGACTGGCGCGTGAGCCACGATGGCGGCATCGGCCGCGCGTAGCCGCCGACGCCTTGCGCGGCTTCGCGCTCTTCATCGGTTTCGTAAGGCACATCGAGAAACTTCGCGCCGAGCGATTCGATCTGCTCTTTCACCGCTGGACGAACGTCAGACGCTTCGATCACCGCGCCCAGACGCCTGGCCGTTGCGATAGCCTGCAAGCCCGCCACGCCCGCACCGAGAATCAGCACGCGCGCTGCCTTCACGGTGCCCGCGGCGGTCATCAGCATCGGCATGAAGCGCGGATAGAGCGTGGCGGCCAGCAGCACTGCCTTGTAGCCGGCAATGTTCGCCTGTGAACTCAATACATCGAGGCTTTGCGCACGAGTCGTGCGCGGCGCGGCCTCCAGAGCGAACGCGGTGATGCCCGCAGCCGCCAGCTTTGATGAGTTTTCGGCATTAAAAGGATCGAGCATGCCGACCAGCGTCGCGCCGCGCTTCAGCAGCGGCAGTTCGGCGTCGGTCGGTGACTGGACCTTGAGGACGAGATCGGCGCCGAAAGCGGTCGCGGCGTCGACAATCTCCGCGCCGGCGGCCGTAAAGGCATCGTCTGGAAAGCTCGCGCCGGTGCCGGCGCCGCTCTGGATCGTGACCCGGTGGCCCTGGCTCACATACTTCCTGACCGTTTCGGGCGTCGCGGCGACGCGGGTTTCGTGCGCGCGCGTCTC